>DAOTGZ010000009.1:0-30454 GCA_035447445.1 Spirochaetota bacterium
CCTCAAGCTTGATTAGATCTTTAGTCGCTTCTTTTATGATATAGTAGTTCTTCTTTATAATATCGGCATTATTGTCTTTTTTATAGCGGTATATGTATAGAAGATTATTAATAATAGTGTATTGGTATTCACTTTTAGCTTTAACGGATTTATTTATCACTGAATAGATTGTGACACTGCTCTTTGTGAATTCATAAATAACAGAAATCGAATTTGTATCGTCACTATCCCTGATTTCCCAACGTCCTATAATATCGTAAGGTTCAGAAAGTAGGTGCGTCCATAGGTTTAAAAAAATAAGGGCTATAATCCATTTAGTATTCACTGGTTTTTTTCTAGGTCTTATTTGGTAACTCATTATCCCGAAACTGCCTCTTTAAGAAAGCGTTTTTAAATCTATAAAATGTTTGAAGGTTTTCGACAATCTATCGACAACCCATTTATAAAATATATGTGATTGTGCAGTCGATACACTACACATAAATATTTTATCCCCAAACGATATTAAACTGTCAAGAATAATCATTTGGCAAAAATGTGATTTATGAGACATATTTTGCTAATTGTATTCCAGAAATGTGCCGAAGTGTCATATAAGGATGCCTGTTTGTTATTGGTGTTTGAAACAGTACTCCGGGAGGTGGATATGGAGTTAGCAGATAAACTGGTTATTGTTCTTTCGGAACAGGCTGCTTTATATAGAGATATGGAATCGATTGAACAACAAAAAAAAGAGATAATAATCGCACGTGACGGGAAAGAACTTGAAAGACTGGTTTCCAGACAGGAGAAAATTATCACTGACATTGACATACTTGAAAAAAGACGGATTAAAATAATGGATGAAATTTCGTTTTCAAGTGGTAGAAGAGAACCTGTAATTACGGCAAGACAGGCTGCCGTTTGTTCAGATAGACGTTCAGGTGAACTGATAATACGCTACGCAAATGAATTAAGGAATATAGTAAAAAGGATAAAAAAATTATCTGATGTTAATGAAAGATGTATGAAAGATAATATGGAGTTTTTCACATTGATAATTGATTCGTTGCGACAGACTGTTCGAGGTGAAGAAGGGTATTCGGCTTCAGGGGTTGCGCCCAAGCGTTCGGCAGAGTCCGCGCTTTTCAACCTTACTGTATAGTGGAGGAATAAGATGAGTTCAACATTTATGGGGCTGGAGATCGGAAAGCGTGGTTTATCCAGTCATCAACAGGCACTTCAAGTAACTGGTCATAATATATCAAACGCAGAAAACAAGGAGTATTCGAGACAGCGTGTTGTCATTACTTCTGCTGATCCTATTTATGAGCCGGCTTTTAACCGAGCAGAAAGGGCTGGGCAAATTGGTCAAGGTTCTACAGTAGCACGCATAGAGAGAATAAGAGACGCCTTTGTTGATGATCGCATTGTGACCGAAAAAAATTCTTTAGGTTATTGGCAAACCAAAGACAAATATGTTTATCAGATAGAAAACATATATAACGAGCCTTCGGACAATTCAATTCGTACTAAATCTGACGAGTTTTGGAAATCATGGCAAGAGCTATCTAAATACCCTGAACAGCGATCAACACGAGAAGTAGTTAAAGAGAAAGGGGTAGCGCTTTCCAATGAGATTAATCATGTTAGCCGTCAACTTCTTGATTTGCAACGTGATGCAAACCGCGAAGTAGCATTAAGGGTAGAACAGATAAATGAATACGGTACAACAATTCGTGACCTTAATATGCGTATATTGAAGGCTGAATCGCTTGGCGATAGTCCTAATGACCTTTTGGATAGACGTGACGCGTTAATCGAAAAATTATCTCAACTGGTCGATGTCTCTGTAGGTCGAAGTGATGAAGATGAATTGATTGTTTACATCGGATCTGAAAACTTTGTTCAGGGAGAGGTATTGCATAAGATTGCTGTAAAGGAAGATCCTGATAATCAGAGTTTTTACAAGGTTGTTTGGCAAAAAACAGAAGCTGATGTGACTTTAAAAAGCGGCGAGCTACAGGCTTTGCTTGATGTAAGGGATAAGGTGCTTCAGCAGAATATTGATGATATAGATTCCATGGCTATGAATATGATGGATCTGACAAATGAAGTGCACCGTGACGGTTTCGGTAAAAACGGAAGAACCAATATCGACTTTTTTCGCACCATAAGCCTCTCTGAAAATATTGAGGGAAACGCTGATTTAAATAATGACGGTGAAGATGATGTAAGTGCCATATTTAAGGTAGCAGGTAAAAACAGAATCGATGCGTCAGCAGCTATCGGAATTAACGGAACGCTACTATTTCGTAAAAATGATGGCACAGAAACGCTTCTTCCTGTCGATTATGTTTCAACAGATACAGCTAATTCAGTAATACAGAAAATTAATAATGCAAAACTTGGTGTTGTAGCCTATATGACACATGACGGTAATTTCGCGTTAAAGGCGACGGCTGCTCTAGATAATCCATCCAGAAATTTCATGATTCGTCACCTAGAAGATTCCGGCCAGTTTTTGGTTGGTTTAACCGGAGTACTTCAAAATTCTGGTCCGGATGGAGCTTATGAATATACAGAGCTTAATGCAGTACGTAATCTTGCTCCAGAGGGTGATCATATAACACTAACCCCAAGAAAAAATCCATCCGTATATATGGCAGTCAGTAAAGAAATTATTGATGATGTGGATAATATTGCGTCTGCGCAAGGAATAGATTCTGACGGCAGCGGAGACTATAACCTTTCAAATGGTGTAGGAGACGGTCAAAACGCTATGGCTATAGCTTCTATTCGTCACAAGGACGCAATGGTTCAGACAAGCTCTACTTTTGATGATTTTTATATTTCGTTAATTTCTCGTATCGGTAGCGAAGGCGAAGAGTCTCGTGATCGTGTAAATAATCAGGAGATACTCCTTTCGAATCTGGGAAATCTGCGCGAATCAATATCGGGTATAAATCTTGATGAAGAGATGGCCAATATGGTTGCTTTTCAACATGGGTATAACGCTTCAGCGCGTATGATTTCGACATTTGACAAAATGCTTGAAACTATAATCGGTCTTGGAGGCAGATAATGTACCGCGTAACGAATAAGATGATCACAAATACAATGACGCATAATCTTCAACGGCATAAACGTGAAATGGATCAGGCACAGAATTCGCTTGCTACCGGAAAAAAAGTTCGAACTCCTAGGGATAATCCAATAGCAACAACGAATCAAATGCAGTATCAGACACGGTTAAACGAGGTAAACCAGTATATTGAGAACATAAGCGAAAGTAAGTCTTTTCTTGAACAGACTGACTCTTCGTTGCAGTCGATGGTACGAATTTTTCAAAGAATACGAGTCCTCGCTGTTCAGGGGGCTCATGGAATATATTCATCATTTGAGCGAAAAGAGGCTGCCGCCACAGAGATCAATCAGTTGTTAGAAGAATTGGTAGCTATTTCCAATTCCAAAGACGCGACTGGAAGATCTCTTTTCGGTGGATATGAAACAGGGTCAACAGAGAACCCGAATCCTTTTGTACCGATATACATGACTCTTACTGCTGGTAATCAAGGTGACGCGATGACAGGAGTTGAGTACAGAGGAGATATGGGAAGATTGACGCGTGAAGTTGCTAAGGGAGAATATATGGATATCAGTGCTCCCGGAAGTTATGCGATGTGGGCAACAAATCAGGTCGTTACATCTAACTTTGACGCCTCAGAGTATTCATCAAATGCCAATCAAAAAATACGTATCGACGGGGTAGAACTGAATATTGCGCCTGGAGACAATATCGATATAATTATCGATAAAATTAATAATGCCGGTCTTTCTGTAAGGGCATCTAAAGGCGGACGAAATAATCTTATTATGGAAACAACAGCACCTCATAAGATGTGGTTAGAAGATGTAGGAGACGGTCAGATCTTAAAAGATATCGGTATGATAAACCCTCTAAAAGATCAGCCGCCTAACAATTATGCTCCAACCGCCACAGTTGACGGACACTCAATATTCGATATGGTTATACAGCTCAGGGATGATCTAGTACGTGGAGACCAGGAGCTGGTGGGTGGAAGAGACCTGGGATTAATTGATATGGGGCTCGAGAATATTCTAAAACATCTTGCAGAGACAGGAGCCAAGCAAAATAGAATTGAACAGTTAGCTACACGTTCGGAATATATGAAGACAAATGTAACGGAAATTCTTGCTAAAACCGAAGGTATTGATTATACTGAAGAGATAATGAATTTTAAATGGATCGAGAGCGTTCATCAGTATGCCTTGTCTGTTGGTGCGAAAACCATAAAACCAACATTGATGGATTTTCTGAGGTAATAAAGTTTATTAAAATAGCTCTGTGATGCTTGAAAAACGAGGTGCTTCTTTGACTATGACGATTAATACTAAACAATTTGGATCCATCGATATCGATGAATCCGAAATCATTTCTTTTCCTGACGGTCTTTTTGGTTTTGAATCATTAAAAAAATTTACATTAATCGAAGAACCTGATTCTCCCATGATGTGGCTGCAATCCTGTTCTGAAAGTGATTTGGCGTTTGTAATTTTACGGGTTGTCGATTTTATGAAAGAGTATGACTTGTCAATTTCGCAGTCTGATCTGGAATCGGTTGGTACAGAAGATCCTTCAGAGCTGGATGTTTTTGCAATAGTGACTATCCCTCTTGAGAACCCTTCAGAAATGACCGCCAATTTGATGGGGCCTGTAATAATAAACATGAAAGATAAAAAAGGACGCCAGGTGATATCTTTATGTGATAAGTATAAAACGAAGCATCGCGTACTGGACGAGCTTCAAGCGAAAACGGGGGCCTAAAATATGCTTGTACTGGCGCGAAGAACAAATGAAAGTATAATGATTGGCGATGATATCGAAATAGTTGTAATAGATATAAAGGGAGATCAGGTAAAACTTGGTATAAAAGCTCCAAAAAAGGTAACTGTACACCGAAAAGAGATATTTGACGAGATAAAGCAGGAGAACATCGCGGCAATTTCTACGCCGTTTAAACCTGATACTCTACGAGATTTGTCAGATTTTTTTAAAAAAAAGTAAAACTAGGCTATAACAAAGTGTCATCAGAGAAAGATGTCTAATTAAGTTATTTATGTAGAAATTAAAAAAGAGAGCCGCGATCACGCGGCTCTCTTTTTTACTTGCAATATGATCGCTATCAGTTATTATGAGACATAATTATTAATTTCTTTGTTGATAAGGCTTAAGTAAGGCTGTTCAAGATATGTGTAGTATGAGGTTATTATGAAAAAAATTCTGCTATTTGCAGTTGTTTTATCGGCTACTTTCTTGGTCGCTCAGCCCAAAAATGCCCGATACTATAATAAGGAAGGGTGGAATTATCTTGAGAAAAGGGACCCTGTGAAGGCAATGGCGAGCTTTAAAAGTGCTGTATCTCAGAACAAGGACTACAAAGAGGCTTTGACAGGGCTCGGTTTTTCTTACCTAATGCGTGGTGCTGCGGATGATGCTTTTGAAATATTCAATAATTTGTCAAAAAAATATCCGGAGGACGAGAAGATTCTTCTTGGACGAGCAGCTTCGTTAGGAGAGATGGGGCGTTATGAAGAGGCCTTAAATGATTATGCGCGGGTCACTGAAATCAGGGGCGAGAACAGCGAAGCTCTTTACGGAACTGCCTTAATATACTATCGAATGGGTAAAAATGTTCAAGCAAAGAGAACCATTGATGAATCACTTCGAGTAAATCCTTATCATTATGATACATTGATACTTGATGCGAGAATACATCTTGATGAGCAGCGTCTTGATCAGGCGGAAGGTATAATTCAAAAAGCTATTAATGTTAGGCAGGAATTCCCTGATGCTTATGTGCAATATGGAAAATTACTTTTAAATCGATATAAAAAAGAGTCAAATCCTGCATTTTTATCAGATTCGCGTGAGGAATTTAACCGTGCAATTTCGATAAACCCCTTTGATCCAGAGTCAATTAGAATGGCAGGAATAATAGATCTTATCAATGATGATGCCTCTTCGGCACGCGATTATTTTAGCAAGGCTCTTGATATAAATGGCAATGATTTCGCAACTCTGTATAATTTGGGATACAGTTATGAACTTTTAGCAAATACTGATAAGGCCGCTGACTTTTACCAACGAGCAACAAATCTTGCACCAGATGATGTATTTATGAACAGCAAGATGCAAACATTCTTGATTGAAAATAATTTTGCATTTGGTAATCCTCAGAGGGTTCAATACGCTCGGTTAAATTACAGTGAATATAAAAAAAACAGATCGCGAAATATGTCTGATTATGCGTTAATGCATTTACGCTATTGTGTTGTTTTAAATCCAATGGATCAGGATGCTCGTAAAGAGTTGGCTGCATTTTATAATATTGCGGGTTTTAACAGGCTTTATATCAATGAGTTAAAGGTTATACAACGTCTTCACCCTGATAACAGTAACAGGGAGGCTCTTAACCTTGCTGTTATACGTCGAAGAGACAGACTCTATAACAGGTCAGGGTACACACTCGATATGCCTCCACGTAATGTCGTTAAGGTTCTGGTTTTACCGTTTTATGACCGTTCAGGTAATTTTAGCATGTTTGATAAAGGTGATGTGTTTTCGGATAATCTTGTTTTTGCTCTATCTCAATTTGGGCGAATTCAGATTTTAGACGCAGCCGAGCGAAAAATAATTATTCAGAAGATGAATAATTATGATAATATTTCCGAAGCACTTGCGAAAATTTCAGACGAAGATATAGATTTTATTGTTCACGGTTCTTTTAATGCTGGGAAGACATATATAGATTCCGAGTATAATATTGTCAGTAATCATACCGGTGCTGTTCATAAAACTTTTGAGCTTCATGAATCAGGTGAATCGGCTTTAAACAGGATAAATTTTCGTGCTGCACGCGATATTGCCGATGCGGTTCCGTTACGTGGAAAAATATTAAAAGTTCAAAACGGTGAACCATTGGTCAACCTGGGGCTTTACGACGGAATTGAAAAAGGAGCTAATCTTTTTGTGTACAGCTCTTCTGGAAACACTGCAAAGGGAAGGCGCATAATGCTAAAAGTCAAGGAGACCGATGCCTTTTTATCCACGGCTGCCGTTTCGAAGAGCAGTGAGGCCGATATGCTTGTTACAGGTATGGATGTTTATGAACTTAAAATAAGACGTGCAAGGCTTATAAAGTAGATCAATTGACAATTTTTTAGTTTACAGTGTAGAATCGTTTATCTAATTTATTAGACTTGAACCAGGTTTATTACGAATCTTGTATATTATGGTCTGTTTTTAAATTTAGTTAGCTGATATTAATTATTTGGTGTCTTCAAACTGTTCTAGAGTCAATCTTA
Organism: Spirochaetota bacterium; assembly: GCA_035447445.1. Lineage (GTDB taxonomy): Bacteria > Spirochaetota > UBA4802 > UBA4802 > JAFGJZ01 > JAFGRW01. The sequence continues at coordinate 7,369 of DAOTGZ010000009.1, forward strand.
GTACTTTTTTTGAAGTTTCTTCATACTCTTTGTTCATTCCGTTAAGTTTGTATAGCTCTTGAGCCAATTCGAGATATTGAAGATTGTCGGGGTCAAATTCAAGAGCTCTTTCTATGTTAAAAAGTGCTGCCTGGTAATCATTGTTTCTTCTGTGCAGTACTCTCTCAGAATAATAGATATTGGCAATCATTACATAGATTTTTGTTTCATGAGGTAAATAGTATTTAAGTCTTTCGAGGGTTCTTATCGCACTTTCAAACTCTTTTTCTGCCCGATAAACACTTGAAAGCTCAAAATATATTTCTTTGTGCGCAGGATTAAGTGTCAGAGCTTTTTCAAGCAGTGCAAGTGACGACTTATTAGCTTTTTTGGTTCTTTTGTCTCTGGCCTGACTGAAAAGGTTCATGCTTTTTTCACGGTTAATTTCGAATGCTCTGTTAAAGTGATAATCAGATTGTTTTGTGTTCCCAAGAATGCTTTCGGTTCGGGCACACCCTAAATGAGATTTATAATAGTTATCGTTAATTTCTATGGATTTTTTAAAATGGCTCAGTGCCTCTGCTGTTTTCATTTTGCGGTCGTATATTTCTCCAACCATATAGTGGGCATCATCCTGTTTTGGGTTGGTATCCAAAGATAGCAAAAAAAAGGTTAGCGCTCGGTTGTAATCCTCCTTATAATGATAAAGAAAACCCAAATACTTGGCGCTGCGGTAGGCTTTAGGATTCATCTCCAGAGCCCGGTTCAGATGTTCATCAGCGAAATCGTACATCTGTTCTTCATATTGAATTATTCCCTTTTGTTCAAATATTTCCCATTTTTCAAATTTTTGAGCAAACATCTGTGATGATAAAATAAATAATATTAACGAAAAAAAGGCAATATTCTTGACATAAACTATTGATAAAATATAAATGTCACAGTTTCGAACGAGGTCAGGTAGCTCAGTCGGTAGAGCAGGGGACTGAAAATCCCCGTGTCGGCGGTTCGATTCCGTCCCTGACCAAAAGCCGGATTTTATCCGGCTTTTTTTATTGTGAAATTTTATCTTCTTTATTGAACTGCTCATAAATACCCGCTCTGTCTGTTTTTTTTATTTGGCGGTTCGCCCGGATAAAATAGAACTTAAAACATTTATGGTTTACCGGTATGTACTCTTTCTTATAGTATCGGCAACAATTGATCTGTTTTGTATTACAGAAATGAACTTCGAAAACACTATTTCCGTTTGGATTTGTTTATTGTAAAATATCTGTTTATAGGGGGAAAAGGCGATGCTTGATCCTAAATTTGTAAGAGAAAACTATGATTACATCGAAAAAATGCTTAAGTTGCGTAAAATGGAAGGCGTTTGTGATATTAATGAACTTAAATCATTGGATGACAAAAGAAGGGATCTCTCATCTGAGATGAATTCTCTTCGCGAAGAGAGGAATAGTGTATCCAAGTCTATTGGCATACGAAAACAGAAAGGTGAAGCCTGTGATGACCTAATGGAGCATGTACAGACCATTAATGATAAAATTGAAGCAATAACAGACTCTCTGAATAAATATGATACTGCTTATAACGATATAATGCTCTCAATACCTAACCGTTTGCATGAGAGTGTCCCAGAGGGTACCGATGAAAGTTTTAACAAGGTAGTTCGGGAATGGGGAGAAAAGCCAGCTTTTGATTTTGAACCCAAGCCACACTATGATCTTGGAGCCGATTTGAAAATATTGGATTTTGAGCGTGGCGTAAAACTTGCCGGCGCACGTTTCTACGTTTATAGAGGACTAGCTGCTCGGCTTGAGCGTGCACTTATTTCGCTAATGCTTGATACTCATACAAACGAACATGGATATACAGAAGTCTTTGCCCCATTTCTAGTAAACGATGAGTCCATGATCGGTACAGGTCAATATCCAAAATTCAAGGATGAATATTACAGGCTTGATCGTGATAATCTGTCGCTAATCCCTACGGCTGAAGTTACACTGACAAATCTTTACCGGGATGAAATATTAACTAAAGAGGATCTCCCATTGTATGTTGCGGGTCAATCTTCTTGCTTTAGGCGTGAAGCCGGATCGGCTGGGCGAGACACACGCGGTCTTATACGTGTGCATCAGTTTCAGAAAGTTGAGATGGTAAAGTTTGTCGATCCAGAGAGCTCATTTGATGAGCTTGAAAAACTGGTAGCTAATGCGGAAGCAATTTTACAAAAACTGGGTTTGCATTACCGAGTATTGCTTCTATGTTCAGGAGATACAAGTGCTTCGTCATGTAAAACTTATGACCTTGAAGTCTGGATGCCGGGATTGAACCGTTACGTAGAGATTTCTTCATGTTCAAATTTTCTTGATTATCAGGCTAGAAGAGCCATGATCCGATGCAAAAGTAAGGATGGCGGTAAGCCGGAATATCTTCATACTTTAAATGGATCCGGAGTAGCGGCCGGAAGAGCTCTAGCCGCAGTAATGGAAAATTATCAGCACAAGGATGGTTCAATAGGCGTGCCTGAAGCTTTGAAGAAATACCTAGAAAGATAGTTTTTAGATGATTATCAGTTTATATCAGACTCTTTTATAAAGTTAAAATATTTGTTAACACCAGTTATTTTAAAGAGGTTATCTATATCTGAGTTTATGTTCATTATAAAAAGATCCATTTTCTTGTTTTTTAGCGTTTGCAGTATTCTTACAAATGCTCCAAGAGCGGAACTGTTTAGATAGGGAACCTCTTTAAGATTTATAATAGTTTTATTTTTATCAACCGATATATTTGTGTATATATAATCTTCCATCTCTTGAGTTTCTTCAAAGGCTATATTGCCCTTGATGTCAAAGATCTGATACTGATTATTTGTTCTGTTAGAAATTTCCATGGCCACCCTGTTAAAGTTTGATAGTATAATAAAATTCAAGCACGGTTAATAAGGACAGGCTTCTGTATCAAAGTAACAAAAAAAAATAATTAATCAAAAAAATTGATAAAAATCTACACCAAAGTTATAATTTTTTCTTTTTTAGCGCATTGTATACATAGTCTGTACCCTTTTTTTGAGCGTTGCGGTATATAATAGTGATTTAGTCTGTTTATTTCGACTCCACATCTGCTACATTTCATGGTCTCCTCCATTTTCTGATCTAATATTATTGTCGGATGATAATTCATTATTATAAAGTGTGTAATATTAACGGTAATTATTTAGGGTATTTAGAGAGAGCTTAACCAGCAATTAAAACTTGAAAATGAACCTTTTGTATGTATTATAGTCATATTTATTATTGGGCAATTTTAACGGACTACTGTTGATAATTTGCTGATTTTCTTATTTTATCTGTCTCTGTTATATTTTGTTGTATATTTATATTTCGGTCGTTTTGACGATAAGAATAAAAAAAATGTAGTTTACAATAGGGAGTCTTTTTTTAGTATCGGTTACTAATAGTTTTCAGGAGTAGTGCTAATGTCATCTAAAGCTGTTGTTACAAAATCAAACCGTAAAGGCCGAGCAAAACGTAAAGTTAATCTTATACGGCTTCACACTGCGATGAATAAACTTGCGTCTGACGCAAATGACAAAGAGATTGTTAAAAGATTTAAAATACTTATTGATACATCTGATGAGGATCTTAGCAAGGCTAGGGTGGATGAAATTCTAAAAACACCGCAAAAAGTTGAAATAAACTCTTTTCATGAAAGTCTGCAACCGTATGTGAAGCATTTTCTGTTTCTAGCTAAGAAAAACAGCAAGTAAGGATTCAAATGAGCTCAAAATATCTTGTAATAGTCGGTGACGGCATGGCGGATCTTCCGCATGAGCAATTAAACGGTCAAACCGTTATAGAGGCATCTTTTATGCCTAATTCTGATAAAATTGCTTCTTTTGTCTGTGGCCTGACTTCGACTGTACCTGATGGTATGAATCCCGGAAGTGATACTGCTAATCTTTCCATTTTCAGTTATAACCCTGCTCAATATTATACAGGACGAGCCCCCCTTGAGGCCTTAAATCTTGGTATTGATCTTGGGCCAAACGATATGGCTTTCCGTATGAATTTTGTCTCTATCGTTCAGAATCGTATGGATGATTTTACTGCTGATCATATCGATTCCCAATATGGTAAATTGATAGTTGATCAACTCAAAAAGTTAAATCATCCAGATATTGAATTTTATGCAGGCGTTTCTTATCGTAATATAATGGTTTGGCGAAATTATCCTTATGATGAAATGCCTCTTACTGTTCCGCCTCACGATATTCAGACTATGGATGTTTCATCTTATCTTGCAAGTGGTTCAGGAGCCGATCTATTGCGCGAAATAGCGTGTGAGGCTCGTCTGGTTATAGCCGATGTTGTATCTGAAGATCACGGGCTTGGTGGTAATCCTACGGATATATGGCTCTGGGGAGCTGGTAAGAAACCAGCATTAAAAAGATTTTCAGAAAAATATTCCATAAGTGGAGTTACCGTTTCCGCAGTTGATCTGATACATGGGATAGGGCGTGCTGCTGGTTTGAATCCGGTAACTGTTGATGGCGCAACAGGTTATCTTGATACAAACTATAAAGGTAAAGTTGATGCAGCGCTTAATGCGTTTGAAACACATGATTTTGTATATCTGCATATCGAAGCTCCTGATGAGACGGGTCATGAGGGGAGTCTTGAGAAAAAAAGACAGGCCGTAGAAGACTTTGATTTGAAGGTAGTCGGACCAATGCTTGAGGGAATGAAAAAATTTAATGATTATACAATTCTTCTAATGCCTGATCATCCCACTCCAGTGTCTGTAAGAACTCATACTTCGGATCCTGTTCCATTCGCATTTATTAGTACCGAACCACAGTTTGTGGATGTCCATAGAAAGTATTCAGCTTCTAGTTATTCTGAAAAGGAAGCTAAAAACACCGGATTATTCGTGAAAGATGCATCTATGCTGCTTGATATAATCATTAAGAAAAAAATTTCCAGTATAATGTGAAGTGCGGCATGAGTTCGAAACGAGCCAATTTGTTCATAGTAGTATTATTAATATTGCTTATTGAATGCACTGGTGTCGCGCCGGAACATAGAGATGAAAAATCTAATGAGAATGTTGTTCCTTCAGATGACTATATAATAGACGAGATTGAGGAGTTTACATTTGATGATGTAGAAGAGCAAAGCGGAGATCCAAGACCTGAGGTTACTTCGTTACCTGGAGCAGCATTTAGAATTCATCTGAGCTCCTTTTCGTACAGAGTTGAACAGCTAAGGTATTTTAACCGGCTTTCTCTTGTGCGAAACGACAATCGGGAGGGTGGTTTAAGAAGTATTGCTGCGCGTTATAACAGAACCGATTCAGTAAGAAGCGCTCACGTACTAATCTCTATATTTCCTTCTACCGGGACCTTGAAGCAGTACAGGTTGATAAAGTCAACATACATCAAGGAACTTGATGCCTTGATTATGAAAGATCTGTCAACTATGCGTTTTTCAATTGTAAGAAATAAAATTCCTTCTGTTCTATATATAGCATATACTATTCAATTATCAGATCAAAGACGTTAAAACTGTAATTGATGTTTTAGCCATTTTGTTTTTATATAATCATTTATCACATTCAATCTGTTTAGTATATGTTTTATTAACTTTTTATCGCTTTATCAATCTCCATGCGCATTTTATTAATTGTAGCACTGCAGTCTTTGGAGTGAAAAACCGCCGATCCCGAAACAAAGGTGTCTGCACCGGCTTTAGCCAAGGATCCGATGTTCTCTTCCGTGATACCTCCATCAACTTCAAGTCTTATATCCCTGCCGGATGAGTCTATAATCTCTCTTATTGCTTTAATTTTTGCAAATGTCGATGGGATTAATTTCTGACCGCCAAAACCTGGGTTAACAGACATAACAAGAATCATGTCTACTTTATCAATAGTATATGTTAACCATTCAACAGGAGTCGCTGGATTAAGAACTATCCCGGCTTGACAGCCGCAACTGTGTATTAGCTCCAGAGACCGGTCAACATGATGTGTGGCTTCAGGGTGAATGCTAATATAGGTTGACCCTGCTTTAGCAAAGTTTATAATAAGATCATCAACAGGAGTTGTCATTAGATGCGTATCGATAGGGGCAGTGATCCCATATTCACGGAGAGCCTTGCAAACCATTGAACCAAATGTCAAATTTGGTACATAATGGTGGTCCATAACATCAAAATGTATCATATCCGCGCCTGCTTTTATTACGCGGTCAGTATCTTCGCCTAATCTTGCGAAATCTGCAGCTAAAATAGATGGAGCAATTAAAAAAGGGCTCATTTGTACCTCTTAAGCTTCTCTTGGCATAAGCTTCTTCACTGTATTAGAATATGCCCAAACTAAAAAAGGGTTGAGTTTTTTTCAATCTTTTAAAATGATTGAATTGAGTTAACAATTATTATTTATTTATAAGGTGGGCTCTAGATACAAAAATAATATTCGATTTTAACATTATTTAAGAAATTAACAAAAAAATGGTCTAAAAAGGACTAAACTGGAGAAATCATGAAAAGCGTAGATATCAATTACTTTACGGATAACCAGGCAGGTGAAGCAGCAACCATTCAACTGAAAAAACTGGGGCTTAACGTTAATCGGGCTGATATCGATAAAATTTCTTCCATAAGTCCCGATCCCGATAAGGTAACTCTTATTGTTGCCGACATTGATTCAATGCCGGTAAGCGATATTATAGAAAAGTTTAATAGTTTACCTAAACTCCATAACATTGTTAAATACATCGTTCTCGATTCATCACTTATTGTGCATGCCGGCGATTACCGAGGTTCTGCAATGCATACAGAATTTATTGAAAAGCCTTATAACCGTTATGAATTTGCATTATTAATTGAAAAAAGTATTATAGTCGAGAAATATCGTCAAATCATGAAACAGCTTTCTAATGAGTATGAAAAAAGAATTGAACAGTACGAGAATATATTCCACATAAGCAATAGTGGTGTAATAGCTACTGATCAAGATAAAAAAGCCTTTGAAAAAATACTGGATTTTGAGAAAAATCTAATAAAGAAGCAAGAGGAATTAAACGAAAAGCTTCATGATTTTTCATCTTTCAGGCAGAAAGATCTTCTTGAAACACAAAACCTGCTTTTCGCAAACACTATGCTTGACCGTCTTAGAGAGAAGGAGCTTATGGATGCTAATGAGCTGATTCACGCACAGGAGAGGGTTCTTGAATATTCTAGTAGCAGACTTGGAGATAATCTTAAACTTGTTGAAGCTCAGGAGAAGGTTGTAGAATTAAGTCGTGATGAGGCTATTTCTCTTCATCATACAATAGAAAATTTGATAAAAGAGAAAAAGTACCTTATTGAAGAGAATCAGAAATTAAAAGATCTGTTACAAAAAAAATGAACTAGCCGTTATTTATTAATGAGTTGGCGTCCATATATGGATTTTATAAAAATAAAAATATTTCTTATTTCAAAATGATGCTAGCTTTGTAATGATATGTTTAAAAAATTGTGTTTAATCGTAAAAGGAACAAATAGATGGAATGGGAGAAACTTCTAAGGAATTCTGTAAAAGACGGCACTATAAGGGAGTTATATTTGCGTAAGATTCCGGTACTAAAAAACTGTGATAATTGGAATAAAATTGAGCCTATAGGTTATATCGATACTCCGATGAAGTATACCCATTATAAAGGAATTTTGGTAATGTACCAGGATCGGATCTTTTTTGTTACTTCGAAAACCATGGAAGCTCTAAGTGAGTTCGTGAAGTGGAATATTCGCAATAAAATCAGGGTTATTCCTGAAAAAAAATAGATCAGGTGATGTTTTCAAGCTCGATAATAGCCTTGTGCTTTTCACCAAGGCGAATAATTTCGTCTATGGTCTCCTTTTTAACTATGGCACAAGTGTCTGATACGCGCCTAATTACTGTATCCTTATGTTTGAAATCTAATTCGTCAAGAAACGCGGCGTGGTTAACTTCAAGCAATATACCATAATTGATATCTATCTTAAGAGTCTGCTGAATCCACTCATTTATTAAAAACGACATATTTTGTGGAAGTGTGTTTGCTGATACTTTTTCAAGTATGGTGATCACTGTTTCTGTTTTAAAGCCTCGTTTGTAAGCATGTAAAACAGATTCTTTGGTTATTTTAGCGTTAATAATAACATCATTTTTTGTTATTGAACTAAAGGAGAGGAGTATGTACTGGGCATAAGCCGATGTATCAAGTTTGGGAATAATCATCGAAAAATCGGGATTAATAAAAACAGTCTTTGGTTCCTTCGTGGCCGGAGCTTCCAGCGTGTCTGAAATGGACAATAAACCTTTTTTTATATCAATAATTCCACATAAAACAAGAAAGTTAATCGTCTGGTCAAAAGATTTTCTTAATGAATCGACTGAGTTGTCTATATTATCGGCAGTATCGATTATTGGAGTAATTGAACGATGAAGATAATATGCGAAAAGCAGGTTGGCCGGAATACTTTTCTTCCGTAAGGTTGTAACACAAAACTCAATATCTTTTTTGGTAGGAACCTGTAAAGGTGCCTTAAAGTTATCATTGCCAACAGTTCCTGATATTCGTTTAATTATTTCGGAAAGCATTTTGTGAGGCATATGCATTAGTTTGCTAATGGGTTCAATGGAAAAAAAGACATTTGTTTTTGTAATTTCAAGAGTCTCAAGCAGATACAAAAGGTAAAGTGATAGCTGAGTGCTTTCCTCGACGTCATATATCAAACCATCGGCTGTTTGCATCTCGATAACAGACATATGCAGTTTTTTTAAGTCGGTTTTTCTAAAGTGGTTCTGCTGAGTAAGATAAAGACCGTTAGATCTTATAATATCAGATATGTACAGGGTATTAACCAGCAATGAATAGCCATTTTTGACAAAAATATCCTGTCCTTCAATGTTTTCGGTTTCTATATAGTGCTCCATGGTGTCATTGCTAAGCAAGATAATGGTAGCAAAAGGGTAGGTGAGTTTAAGGTTAATTTTTATATAACCTTTTTCTTCAAATTCAGTAAGAATCTGATCATATTTTGTAAGATCTAAATCGTTTTGTAAATTATTAAGGCTGATTATTCCACCGTGATTATATATGGTTTTTAATATCTCTTTTTTGTCCTTAATTTTTATAGAGGAACTGTCAGATCCTTGCCGGGGTTTGCTGCTTATTAGCTGCTCATTGATATCTTTAGAGGTGAAATGATTAACAATGTTGTAGATAGGTTCATAAAGATACACCTTGTCAAAACGGTTATTTAGGTGTTTCCGGTTTTTGAATATGTATATAAGAAGCTTATCTTTTAGATTATCGCAAACAGACTCAATTGTCGCAATATCGAAACCTGTTGCTTTTTCAATTTCACTGAATGTGCGTCCCTCTTCGTCGGTAGAGATAAATGAAAAAATCTGCAACTCGTCTGGCCGCAATGATGAAAGCACGGAATTTATTCCGCCAAGTTTCATCAGGGCAGCTGGGATGGCCGATTTTGATGTAGATCCAGAGGCACCGATTATTTTTTGTAGCTCTTTAATCTTAGCCGGATCCATTTTTTCCAGAGTTTTTTTTAATTTTTCCATAAATAAAAAATTGTAGACAGTGATATCGGTTTTTCATAACAAAGACAAGTTCGGTTAAGATGAGATCCCAGATAAGCTGCTACCAGTTAAATTACAAAAGAACAACCTTATTAATTAAATTATACTTATGATCATAATTCTGAATGGTATGAATAGATCAAGTCAAATAAGTTTTTATCGCAAGAGGCTCTCTTAATGTACCGTTATTTAAAAATTAGAAAAAACGAAGGTCTTTACGGTCGGTTCTCGGTTATACGAGGAAGATCAATACCCTTGTTTTATATAAAACAGCTTCTTGTTCTGATTTTTGTAGCATATTCTACAATTTTTTTAGCAGTTACAACCCCTTTTTTAGAAAAAAACTCAATGACCGTATATATTATCGGCATTTTTATCCTTGTTTTTTATACATCTAGGCTATTATTTCATGCAATTTATCATTTATACTATCGTCCACGCTCATTTTTAACCACAGTCGAACGAATAATTATTAATGATTATCACCATTCCATAATGATCGAACGTGACGATATAGAAGCGATTGTCAGGACTTTCACCAATCTGCTTTTGATACGTACAAGCCGTAAAACTTATCTTTTCCCTTTGATGCTAATTGATAAATCACAAATACAGACCCTTGTAACCAGTTTTACTGATCTTTTTCCGGCTCGCACGCGAATAATTGACAGATTTTTTGAAGTTGTACACGCAATAACACTTGCATTGATTATGGCAGTTCATATAATTCAGTATTGTGCACAGAACTATTTTATTCCTACAGGATCCATGCGCAATACCTTGATTGAAAATGATCATATCTTTGCTGAAAAAATCAGCTATGGCATTACAATCCCTCAAATGCTTGGAATGGAAAGTTCAATGAAACTATCATGGACCAGAACAAGAGCCATAAAACGATTCGATATCGTTATTTTCACACCTCCAAGCAAAAGCTCCGATTTTCATGGTAATGAGTATATTAAACGAATAATTGCCTTGCCGGGGGAACACTTTTCGATACGGAATGGATCGGTATATATCAATGGTAAAAAACTTTATGAACCGTATACCATAGGTTTAACTGAATATCTTGGTGATGAAGGTTTGGTTATTGATGGAGTTGTTCCATCGGACTCGATTGTGGTATTGGGTGATAATCGTACGGATTCACAGGATAGCAGAATTTTTGGATATGTGCCGATAAATAATATTAAGGCGCGTGCTTTTTTTCTGTATTTTAACTCTGATTTTAGTTCCGGAGTGAGTACACGGGATAGATTTTCCCGTTTTGGTTTTATACGCTAATTATTGGATTGGTTGTAATCAAGGAGACTCCCCATTACCGGTAAAACATTTAAAATAAGAATTTTTGTCTTTTCTATTATGCTTTTGATCTTCACAGGATTGCTTATAGTTAGGGTCGCTGTACTGCATTTTAGTGACCGAATTGTATTAAAGAGCGATCCGAAAATAGAAAACCTCCGAAGAGGATATATAAAAGATTCGGCTGGAAATATATTAGCAATAAGTATTGAAACACGCTCGCTTTTTGCTAACCCCGAGAAGATTGAAGATCCGAAAAAAACAGCCTTACAGTTGGCAGAGATACTACAGATACGCCCTGAATATATTTATTCGAGACTAACTCTGCCACGACGCTTTATCTGGCTACGAAGAAAATTACCCGAGGCTACAGCTTCTAGGATAGAAGCTCTTAAAATAAACGGGCTTGGCTTCAAAAAAGAGTTTAAGAGAATGTATCCGTATGAGACACTCGCATCGCATATAATCGGATTTACTGATATTGATAATAATGGACTTTCCGGTATTGAATTTTCTCAAAATGATTATTTGTCAGGCACAGCTGATGTAGAAAACGCAGATATAAATAGTCTGAATTACGGTTTTAACATAAATTTGACTATAGACAAGAATATTCAGTATATAGCTGAAAAATATTTAAATGAAGCTGTGACAATTCATAATGCCGAGAGGGGGGCGGTAGTTATTACCGATGTTCGTAATGCCCGTATACTCGCCTGTGCTGTAAATCCTGCCTATAATTCAAATTACTATTTCCGATATACCGGTAAACAGCGTGCTTCGTATTCTGTTGTGCAATCATTTGAACCTGGGTCAACCATGAAAATCTTTTCTGCTGCGGCATGGCTTGAGAGTGGCAGGGCGGATATGAATAAACTTTATCATGGAAGCGGTGAGATCGATATTTATGATGTTACTATAAGAAGTACTTCTGTGCATGGTTGGATAACAATGTTTGACGCGGTACGGCTTTCTTGTAACGTTTCAGTTATCAGAGCTATGCAGGAGATTCGCAAGGATGAACTTGATGCCATGCTACGAAAATTTGGATTTGGAAGCAAAGTGTGTCGTGATTTTCCCGGGGAGTCTCCGGGGTTACTGAGGCCTGTTAATGAGTGGTCCGGAATATCTAAGGCTTCAATTTCTATAGGTCAGGAGATGTCGGCTACTTCGTTGCAGTTAGCTGCCGCTTTTGGCGCTGTTGCAAATGGCGGTGTTTATATACAGCCCTCTTTAATTGATTCTATTGAACTAAATAATGGACATAAAATTCAGCAATTTTATCCAAAGTCAAAAGGGCGGATAATCAGTCGTCAAAATGGTGAAATTTTGCGTCAAATGATGAAGGCTGTTGTTGAGACAGGTACTGGAAAAAACGCTGCTGTACCTGGATACGAAGTTGCAGGTAAAACGGGGACAGCGCAGATATCGTCTTCAACCGGTGGATATCTTGAAGGAGAGTATACGGCCTCTTTCGGTGGGTTTGCGCCTTATGATGATCCTTTGATAGCGGTGGTCGTAGTTCTTGACCGACCAAAAGGTCAAGTACATGGTGGAGAGGTTGCTGCTCCTGTTTTTTCAAAGGTGGTTTCAGAAGTATTACCCTTAATGGGGGCGGGTGCGGCCTTAGTAACTAATATTGATCCGCGTGAAATATCGGCAAGGTCTCCGCATTTTGATGGAGAACATATGCCTGATCTTTATGGTTATCGTTTATCCGAGTTGACACCATTGTTTGAACATATTCAAAAAAAATATGCTGTTCAATTTGAATTTTCTGGATCTGGTGTTGTAACTTCACAGTCTCCTGAAGCGGGAACTGTTTTGCAAAATAAACAAAAAATAGAACTGCACTTACGGTAAACATGTCATATTTTGAAAAAAACATAACGATATTACAAAAAAAAGATCCGGCTTTGGTTGTAAGTTTAAAAAAAGCAAAAACAGAATTCATTTCAGTATGTGATACTAAAACAGGCGACAAAGTGCCTCTTGTAACTCTTAATGAGGGCAAACGACCTGTCGCTGTTCATAGTAAATTTGATCCTGACAGAGAGGCCGCAAGATTAATTGACGGACTGGATTTGAATACGCATAATCTTTTTGTAGTAATAGGATTTGGATTTGGTTACCATGTACAGAATCTCTTGGAACGCATAAATGGAGATTCTCTTGTCTTAGCTGTAGAGAAAGAACTTGGAATGCTTAAAGCTGCTTTAACCGAGAGAGATCTCACGAAATCTTTGTCAGATGAGAGACTGCTTTTACTGGTTGATCCGGATGAAGATATTATTGCGCAAACCTTAAAAGGACGTTCCTCGCGCAGCGTTGTTTTTGTTACTCATCGAGGTTCGTTTCAAATAGATCAGGATTACTATTCCAATGTTAATCGTCTTATGCGATCTTACCTTAGTTCAAAAGAGGTAAATATTGCAACGCTTGCGAAATTTGAAAAACTTTGGACCTTAAACTGTGCAAAAAATGCGTTGCAACACATATCGTTGCCTGGAGCGAAAATATTTTATGAAAAATTTGAGGGGTTAAACGCGATAATTATTGGGGCTGGCCCTTCTTTAAGGTATTCTCTGGAGGCGTTAAGGCAAAATCAGAACTCGGTCGTTATGGTTGCTTTAGATACATCTTATAAAATTCTAATAGAAAATGGGATCACTCCTCATTTTTGTCTTTGTGTTGATCCTCAGCTTATTAATGCACGTTATTTTGAAGGAGTGCCTGAGCGTGATACTGTATTGGTGGCCGATCCGACAGCTCATCCTTCAGTTTTTAGACTATTCAAGGGTCCACAGGTTGTTTGTTCGATGCCTTTTGATACAATGAAGTGGCTCGAAGAGTATACAGGTGAAAAAGGTGAGGTGGCTCACGGTGGCTCGGTTTCTACTAATGCTTACGATTTCGCAAAACGATTAGGTGTTAATAATATTTATCTTGTTGGACAAGATCTTTCTTTTACCGAACGTTTAGCTCATTGCCGAGGATCTTACTTGGATGAGATGATGTTTGTTAGAATTGATAGATTTTTCAATCAGGAGATGATTAACAGGAGGCAGTTGACCGCTTCACCTAAAATAATGGTTCCTTCGATTGATGGTGAAAAAGTTCATACTAATCAGAAAATGGTTATTTTCCAGAAATGGTTCGAAAAACGTAATGATGCTCATTTGTTCAATAGTAGTGTTAACGGAATAAAATTGAATGGAATTAAAGATATTGAACTTAATGCAGCATTTACTGCCTGTGAGAATAATGTGTCTGAAATGGTAAAAAGTATATATTTAGAAGCATCTATTCCGCATGAAACAAAAATTGAAATTGTTAAAAAAGTAAGTGGAAGAGTAGTACTCCTTAGGAACGAAAACAATGTGGTTATGGAGCGCCTTGAAAATGCTGTAAATACAGCAGAACAACTAATTGAGGCATTAAAAAAACGATCTAAGCAGGTTGGGGCTCTCGTTACCAGACTTGACACTATTGATGAGTTTATAGCTTCAAAGTCATCTGCCAAATCGATGATAGGGATGTCCATACAACGAACAATTCATACAATAACGGAAGGGTACGATACGGATGAATTTAGTGGTTCTGGGCATGAAAAAATTGCCAGAAAATCACTTTTCTTGTATAAGAGTCTTCTTGAAGGATGCCTTTTCGCTGAAAAGGTATTAAACAAAAGCGAAAAAATTGCAAAAACATTTATTTGTAATTAAATATCCATGATTGTAAGAGTACAATTTATGGATTAGTTGTATAATAGCGCTCGGATCCATCGGATTCTGAAAATTGTTTATTTGGCCATCTAATAATACCAGGATTAGAGACTATATGAATGTCATTTTCGCCTTTAATTGGTTTCTGAAAATGTTGATAATCCCTTCGTCTCCAATTGCCTCCCCAATACCAGCCATGTTTTTTAAAAGCCAGAACTACAGGGTGCTCTTCGTATAGTGTTCCAGGTTTTTGAGGGTCATAGGTTCCGCCTTTAGGGAATGTTGTGCCCCATTTACGAAAAGGATTAATGATGGGATTTATGTCAATTGCGTGTCCAAAGCTATGATAAGAGAGAGTGTTCTTATAGACTATATTGCGATAATGAAAACTGTAGCTGTTCCCCTCGGGAACTGTATTAAATTGAACCCATTCATACGAGGAGTGATCTATGGGGATGCATCCATAGATAGGGAAGCGCTCGCGGAGTATAACAGTAAAGATTGCGTGAATATCTTCAGCATGGCGATAATCGGCTAGAATCTGTCCTCGGTGAATTCGATTGTCAAAACTGTAATAAAACACTTCTATCAATGCGAGATTATCAACAACACTTTCAGGGCACTCTTCAGGAACATTTGCGAGAGCTTCATCTAGTGTCATATCACAGTCGACAATTACACGCTGGCTAAACTGGCTGAAGAATTTTTCGGAACCTATCTGATACTGCGCACATGAAGAGATCAAGGCAAAACAGACAAATAAAGTATTGAAAATAATGTATTTTGATATAAAATTATTCATAAAGAAACATATTTTTTGCAACCGGTTTATTGTCAAGGTAAAAATTACCATGTTGTGTTTTTTGCAGACAAAGATATTTGAAAATCGTTAAGAATATATGCTATTTTAAGTTGACATGCCTAAGTAGCCTTCATTAAATGACAAAAAAATGAAAGGATGTGATTATATGGCGAGTCCGCTAATTGTAAACGTGGATAACGGTGACCTTGAGAAAGCATTCAAGAACCTCAAAAAGAAGATGGCTCTTGAAGGTATTTTTAAAGAGCTGAAAAGACGCCGCTACTTCGAGAAGCCGTCTCAGGAAAAGAAGCGTAAACGTGAAGAAGCTGAGCGCAGACGATTAAAAAAGATCAGACGCTTGGCTGCTCAGAACAGACGCTCTTCGAGAAAGTAGTTTCGACGATCACTATAATCCGGAAGTAATATTCCGGATTATTTAATTACCCCGCAAAATTATGACACTCTTTAACGATAACAGTTCATTGGTGCCTCTTGCCGAAAGATGTCGTCCACATACACTTAAAGAGTATATTGGACAACTTCATCTTGTGGATAATGACAAGATTCTTTTTCGAATGATTGAGGAGAAACGCCTTTTTTCCATGATACTTTGGGGTCCGCCAGGTTGCGGTAAGACTACTCTTGCCCGAATAATCTCGGACACGCTCAATTTGGATCCTCACTATTTGTCTGCAGTTTCTGCAGGTGTTGCTGATGTACGAAAAATTATAGAAAAGGGACGAACGAACAGATTGCATGGTGTTGCGTCTTTGTTGTTTCTTGATGAGATTCACCGGTTTAACAAGGCACAGCAAGACTCTATTTTGCAGGCTGTCGAATCTGGTGATATTGTGTTAATTGGTGCAACGACCGAAAACCCCTCATTTTCGATTATTCCTCCTCTTCTTTCTAGAGCTCGGGTTTTCAAACTGGAGCCGCTTAAAACTGGGGAGTTGCGTTCCATACTTGATAATGCTATTAAAAATGATTCTTTGCTTAAAATATATGATATCGCTGATAATCTGCGAGATGAAATTGTAAAGGGGGGCGGTGGCGATGCCAGAAAGATGTTTAATTTACTTGAGTCGGCCTGTGCTCTATCTTTGGGGCAGACTTTAACAGCTGATGCCGTTGAGCAGGCTGTTGCGGCATCTTCATATTATTATGATCGCTCGGGCGAAAGGCATTACGATACAATTTCAGCATTTATCAAGTCAATAAGAGGTTCGGACCCTGACGCGACTATATACTATCTTGCGCGTATGCTTAATGGGGGGGAAGACCCGCTTTATATAGCAAGAAGAATGGTTGTACATGCGGCGGAAGATATAGGAAACGCATCACCAACAGCTTTAACAATTGCTGTTTCTACAATGACCGCGGTTAAAAACATAGGAATGCCAGAAGCTCGTATTGTACTCTCACAATGCGCACTTTTTTTAGCCTCTTCTCCTAAAAGTAATGCGAGTTGTATGGCAATCGATGAGGCTCTTGATTTTGTGAAAAGTGATGTGTCACAAATTCCTATGCATATTAGAAATGCTCCAACAAAACTTATGGAAGAATTCGGTTACCATAAAGGATATAAGTATCCCCATGATTATCCCGGAAATTTTGTACAGGAAAATTATTTTCCGGAAGAACTCAAGGATAAGGTCTTCTACAACCCGAGTGAAAACGGAAGTGAAAAATCAATAAAAGAGCGACTTGCTCAGTTGTGGCCAAGAAGAAATCGCAAGGGATGACTAGTCCTTGTTTTCCGAAACGTCTGAATCAAATACAGCTTTATCTGAAAAATGGGCTTCTTTCGCAGAGGTAAATAGTGATATTTTGCAGTCGAAAATATTATCACTGAAAATTGTTATTCTGATGCGGTATATCCCTGGGTCAAGTGAAGTTAGCCCGTCGGAACCGCTACTAATCTGAACAGATTCTGAACTGTTCCATGAATTATCGAAATTTCGACCTAGTTCGATATAAGAGGTATAAATTGAATCGCTTGAAGACGTGTCATATTTTTTTTCAATGATGAAAAAAAACCTTCCTTCGACCGACGAACCGGCAGCATTAATAATTTGTCCATTTATACTGGCCTTTATCTCGGACTCTTTTTCATTAAGCATGAAAAAAAGTTCATAGGTTGGATGTGAGTCTATTTCGTTCAAGGAGACTGAAATGCTGCTACTTGTGGCATTATAAACAGCTTTTTTCCCGAATGGGGCCCTTTGAATCAATGCACAGCCTGTTATTAAAAGCAGCATGAAAATATTTAAAAGTTTAGTTGTCATTTGACCCCCGTTTTTTACAATATCCAGAGTTACTCAGGGATTGTCAAAAAAAAATTGTTGCCTTCAGCACCTTCCTTTTGATTACTAGTAGGCTCTGCTGGTTTAACTTTTCAAATATTAAATGTATTTGAATGCTATGAAGAATATAGTCGTAGCATGAAAGCCAGTGTAAATAATAGCTCTCTGTAAAGATTTTGATTTTGTGGTATTTTTACCAGCCAGCTTGAAAATGGAGAAAACATGTATCTTAAATCTATGGAAATATTCGGGTTTAAATCATTTGCAGACAGAACTCCCGTCACTTTTGAACCTGGTATAACTGTTGTTGTCGGTCCAAATGGGTGTGGCAAGTCCAACATTGTGGATTCGGCAAAATGGGTACTTGGTGAAAAACAGGCAAAAAACATTCGTGGAACACGGATGGAAGATATAATTTTTACAGGTACGGAGCATCGTAAACCACTGTCTCTTGCGGAGGTCTCGCTAACCCTCGATAATAGTACCCGTCTACTCAATTTTGACTCTGAATCTGTTACAGTTACCCGACGTATCTTTCGTGATGGTGAATCTGAATATCTGATAAACAAGTCACCAGTTAGATTAAAGGATATTGAACAGCTCTTTATGGATACTGGTATTGGTAAGACGTCCTATTCTGTTATGGAACAGGGGCGTATCGATATGATTTTGTCTTCAAGAGCTGAAGACCGAAGATATCTTTTTGAAGAGGCAGCAGGGATTTCACGATATAAAGTTCAAAAGCGTGATTCTCTAAAAAAACTCTCGGATACTAGTGAAAATTTGGATCGAATAAATGATATTATTCATGAGATAGACCGGGAAAAACAGAATAAAGCCAAACAGGCCGAAAAAACGAAAGAGTATATCAAGTTTAAGTCGGAGCTGAAAGAGTTTGATTTAAAACTTCAAGCCCTAAAATACCGTGATTTACATAAGAGACTTTCAAAGATTGTTGAAAACCGTGATAAACTTGTCGAAGAGAGCAAGGCTATTTCACAGAAGATTTCTGGTATTTCTGAAGAAAATGAACGTGACGAAAAACGTAAAAACGAGATACAGTTGCAGCTATTTGAGCTGGATAAAAAAATGCATACTTATCGTATAAAGGTTGAAGATATTGATGATAAGCGTGAAAAAAATAATAAACTAATACAGGAAAATAGAGAACAACGCGAGCGTCTGTTAGCTGAAGTTGAAGAACGTCGTATAAGCTATAAAAATCTGACAGAAGAGAAGGCTCGTAATCAAAAAAACGGATCAGAGATTGAACAGAAAATAGCTGAAGATCGAAATCAGCTTAAGATATTTTTCGAGCGACGAAAGCAAAAAATTGAACAGATTCATAATAATCGCGAGACAATTGATAAAAATAGACTTTTTGTTACCGATAGTGAAAAAACATTAAAAAGCCTTCGTGATGAGCTTGAAGTGGTTATTAAGCAGCTTATTGATGCAATAGATAAGCGTAAGGCTGAATTGCTGGATTCGGAAACGGAACGCCAGAGTGTTAGAGCAAGCATTCACGAACAGGTCGCAGATATAAGAGAAAAATTGTCTGCGGCGATAAATGCAATTGAAGAGGGTGGAGATTGCTGTAACCTTCTTTCCTCTATCGATATAGATAAACTAAACGAATCAATTTCAAGATTTGAAAGTTTTGAGGATGGTTTTAGATCCATACTTTTTGACAAAACCGGTATTCACGCAAGAAAAGAGTCGATAGACAAAAAAATTGCTGATTGTGCACTCCGGATTGAAGAGGCAAGGGCGCAGAATATCTCTCTTGAAGAACAGAATGTAACATTGCAAGGTGAACTTGAAGACGTTAATGAGATGATTACAAGAATTGAAAAAGATTTATCCCGAAATGACAATGAACGGGTATGGATTGAAAAACATGTTCAGGGACTTGATCGGCAAATTGAAGATATTGAAAAACATATAAAAAATGTTCACACTGAAATAAAGCGTTTTGAAGAAAAAACAGAGCAGTTACTTGCCGAAATCAAAGATTGGGAAGAAAAGCTTGTCGAATTTAGTGAAAGGAGTGTTTCTCTCAAGAAAAGAATAGAAGAGAGTTCACACAAGCGTGAAGAGATAGATAAAAAAATCGTTAGTCGAAAGCAAAGTTCTGCCCGTGACGCTGAAAAGCTTAATGAGGTAAATACCAAGATTTCTGATCTTGAAAAAAAATCGGTTGAAATAGAGTTTAAAAAAAATTCGGCTGAAGAGTATATTTGGACAGAGTATGAACTGAAGCCTGAATCTATCAAGAAGGTCAAGGTTGATGAGCTTGAACTTGAAAAGATTAATGAGCAGATTGGAAAATTAAAAAAAAGTATAGAAAGACTCGGACCAATTAACAACCTTGCCATTGAGGAGTATAATGATCTAAAAAAACGTTTCGACTATTATAGTGAGCAACGTGATGACATCATGAAAGCACGTGAAGATATTATATCTGTTATAGAAGATATTAACCAGACATCGGTAAGGATGTTTGTTGAGACTTTTGAGCAGATTCAGAAAAATTTTACAGAAATATTCAAACAATTGTTTGAGGGGGGACATGCTGAAGTAATTTTAGCTGATCCTGAAAACGTTTTAGAATCAGGAATTGATATTACAGTACGCCCTCCAGGTAAAAAACCAAAAACAATTAATCTTCTTTCGGGTGGAGAGCGCAGTATGACTGCAATTGCGTTGCTTTTTTCGACATATATGGTTAAACCATCACCGTTTTGTTTTCTTGATGAGATTGACGCTGCTCTTGATGAGGAAAACGTAAGGCGCTTTTTGAAAATGATGCGTCAGTTTTCTCAAAAAACTCAATTTATAATAGTAACGCATAATAAAAAGACAATGACAATCGGTTCGTCTATTTACGGGGTTACTATGGAAGAGCCGGGTGTTTCGAAGCTTGTATCTATGAGATTGGGCAGTGATAATTCGTCAAATCTTGCTTAATGTTGCCTTGAATAACTTGTTTTAATCGTGTTTAAAGTGTATATTTATATCTCTTCCATGAGTTATGTCTCAAAAAAGTCTTAACTCTTTTTTATCTTGGTCGATATATTAATATGTCTCATATATTGGATCAATTTAAATAATCGGGCCGACATTAGGAATTATGCCTATTAATTGATTAATATGGATATACAAAAAAATAAAGTCTTGACGTAAAAGACTCGTTTGTGTATATTGTAGTGTTAGGCAAAAAGGATTTTGTTTGTTCACAAAGGAGTGTGACTATGAATATTACAGCTGATGGCATTCTTGGTTCTGCCAGAAAAATCAATCAAAAACGAACCTCTTTATCAGAAACTTCAGGTCCGAAGAGTACAGCGGGCAAGTCGGATTCTGTGCAGATTGAGACTCGCCTTAACGGCCGACTTGACACTTTACAGGCTGATCTGAAAGCGACCCAGACATCACTTACGCGTAATCAGATAATCCATGCTGGATTGAAAGATCTTGCTGAAGATTTCCGTAAGGGGGGCGGGCGTAGTGCAGAGATTATTTCACAGGTAACTTATAATGGCGAACAACCTTTAAGTGAGTTGATCGGTGATAATACTCTTAATGAAAAATTTCTTGATGAGTTAATGAAAGGCACAGTTATAAGAATCAATAAGGATATAGCTGATCTTTCGCGTATGCAAGTAGAGTCAGAAAATATCTTTGCATCAAGTCTTATTTCTGATCCATCATCAAGAATGACCGACATGTTTCAAAACAATGTTTCCGGAGAAAGCATCTCCAGTCTTAATGCTGACGTTGTTATGAGATTAACACGCTGATTGATGTTTTTTGTTTTGTGTAAAAGCTGGATTACTAGAGGAAGCATGGTAAGGAATATATTTTTTACAGTAATAGTTTTGCTCTCTTTCTCTTTATATGCAGCTCATTCTATATCCGGCAGTGATTATCTTCTTTTCCAGTTGGGAGATCCTTCTGTGTTGCCTGGTTCAGGTTGGGTTAACCACGCTGATGCCACACAGCTGCTTGAATGGGGACGAGCAAAGGGGCTGAATCTTGTTGAGGATATGGCTCCTGTTGCTAACAGACGCGCCTCCTTTATTGCCGCTTCATCGGCCTCTTTACAGGTTACCGGTCTAAAAGCTCATGCTACATATACTCTCTGGATAGATTTTGTTAAGTTTCGTTCCGAAAAAAATCCGGGAATTTACTCAAAGCTTCATGTTTACGCGGATGGGCGTCAGATTGATGAGCTTGTATGGGGAAAGTTACCTCCAGACACTCTTTACCGTATTGATTTACCCCTTGATTTAACTTATGATGGTGATGTGGTTATTACCTTTAAAGAGTATGCCATGAATTATGGATATTGGGGAGTATGGGATATGGTTCTGGCAACGGGTGACTTGCCTGATGGATCATATTTTAAAGGTGCTGCTCCATCTGTTTCGCCTGAGGATTCTTCTGTGAGTGATAAGGGTAAAGTCTCTGATTTGAAAGAAAGTAGTGATGATAGCCGTATTGTTGTAGATAAAACAAAAAAAGATATTGAAAAGCCTGCCACTGTAACTAAAAAAACACCAGTAAAACCTAAGCCTGCTGTACGTAAACCATCATCGAAAACTAAACCCAAAAGCCCGAGTAAAAAACCAACTGTGTCGAAACCCAAACCAAAAGACGTTTTGCCAAAAAAACCAAGTGTTAAAACACCATCGGTGACTTCTCCAGTTGAACCGATAGTTCCTTTTGTAGACGAACCCATAGTTGATCGCCCGGTAATTCCGGATAAACCAAAATCCCGTTGATTTCATTTTTAATTATTGTTTTCTTTCAAGTTTATGAAATATTTACGTTATAGGTCATTTATAATTTATTTAAATATGGTAAATTCAATATTTTCTTGGATTCTTGTCCAGTAGGTTGGCCTTGCCCCTCGTAAAAATTCATTCCCCAGCTGTTAATAAAGTATGGAAACCCAAAGAAGTGATAAACAAAAGAAGCATGGAAGCAGGGACGGATGAACTCCTTAACACCAACCATAAACTCATCGAAGAAATCCATTGCAAGAAATAGCATGTACGACAAACTGTAACAGTAAAGATTGGCGATGTCCTTTAGTTTTCGCTTTGTGATACTTGAAAACCGGATATGCACCGATTTGTAAATTGTGCCTCTTTCGTGATACTTGTTCAGAGTGTCATTACATACGGGATTCTTAGCCAGTTTTTTCGAATACATATCAAGAACGGTATTCATTACATCGGAAATATCCATATCATGCTTTGCAGCATACTCTTCAATTATTTCAAGTCTGCTTACTTCCACATCGATTGATGTCCTAAAATCTGTAATTTCCA
>DAOTGZ010000010.1:0-26365 GCA_035447445.1 Spirochaetota bacterium
GTCAACTTCGGTTGTGGTTGTAGGCTGCAGTTCCATTATTATAGGCGGCGATATTCTGGTAACAATACGGGGGTAATCCGCGACATAGGGGTTGGTCACTATCTCGCTGGCGTTTGGTATGCCGTCACCGTCATAGTCTTCCGTTATATGCAGGCCGGTAGGGTCGTTATCAAGAGACGACATATCGGAATAATTAATGGTGTCCCCTACTCCTGTTTCATTAATAACTGTTGCAGCACTGTTTTTTGAATTAATTTCTTCTATAGCTTTTTCCAGCTCGTCATCATCAGTGTCTGTGTTCTCATTACTGTCATTTTCCGGCTTTTCAGCAGCCGGGTCCACATCATCAACGTTTTCGGTTTGCAGTTTTGTTGCCGAATCAGAATCGGAACTGCAACCTGCAAAAGATAAAATAATCATAGCTGACAAAATCAGCGCCAAGAATTTAAATAGATTTTTCATAACTCCTCCCAGTAATTTTAATTTATTTATATTTATTATATTTTTTATTGCACATGCCAATTAGCTGATTGTTGTTGACGAGATATGTTTTACAGGCAAGTCTTAGGATAGCTTGCCTATTAATACGGATTTTTTTATATTTTGTTAAATTTTTTTTATTTTTTTTACGTTTTTTCAGATCCTAATTAAGAGGTAAGATTTATCCGATACCTGACTTTTACCCACATCTATTATCTTGCAAATGTCTAACACTAAGCCCCTTTGGGTTGGGGGCATATAGATTAAGATTTGCTGGCAGAAGTCAGGTCTGACACGCTGGGCAAACAAAAAGCCGGACAGTTATCTGTCCGGCTTTCAAAATTCCTTAACATAATAAATCGCTGTTTATCGTTTTCCGATAAGAGATTCGTCAGGTACCAGAGTCTGAATGGTTCCATCTTCATTGTATGTAATTTCGGCCATTTTTACACTGCGCTTGTTATTGATTCCTTTTGAACGCTCACAGTCATGATAAAAAAGATACCATTTACCTTTAAACTCCACAATAGAATGGTGAGTCGTCCATCCCTCTACAGGAGTAAGTATAACCCCCTGATATGTATAAGGCCCCATAACATTATCTGCTGTCGCGTACACTATACAATGCGTTGTTCCTGTAGAATATGAAAAGTAGTACTTGCCATTATATTTATGAATCCACGGTCCTTCAAAGTAACGGCGTTCTTCATCACCGGCAGTTAACGGTTTACCGTCTTTATCAACTACCTGTATATCATGCACCCCACCGTCAAACTGAAGCATATCGCCGGTAAGTTTCGCTATTTTGGCACATAAAGCCGGCTCATCTCCCTTAGGGCCTTCCGCATCGGCAACAAACGAACCAGTTTGCCATTTCTCTAATTGGCCGCCCCATAATCCCCCAAATCCGACATAATAAGATCCGTCATCATCTTTGAAAACACATGGATCAATACTAAAACTTCCTTTTATGTAATCCTTCTCAGGCACAAAAGGCCCCTCCGGTTTGTCGCCTACAGCCACACCAATACGGAAATTATTCTCTTTGTCCCGAGCAGGAAAATACAAATAGTATTTACCGTTTTTCTCGTGCGCGTCCGGCGCCCACATCTGTTTGGAGGCCCACTGAACATCATCAACGTGCAGAGCTATACCATGATCGATTACCTCGGCATCCGGGCCGTCCATTGAAAGAACATGATAATCTTCCATTAAGTACTCATCACCCTCATCAGAATATGCTACATCAATATCGCGGTCATGTGAAGGGTAAACATACAGTCTTCCATTAAACTCATGAGCAGACGGATCCGCCGTATATATATGAGTTGCTAGTTCCCTTGATTTCATATAAAACTCCTTTCAAATTATTTTCGTATTCTCCGACTTTTTCAAATGATTAGAATATCCCCTGATTGTCAAGATATCTTTGATACTCCTGATTGTTGAAAGATATAATCAAAACCATGATGTTTCAAGTTTTTTCATATAACAAGGGTGTCTCCAAAAATTTACAAATTTACATATTATATCAATATCAAGGTTGACTCTCTTATTAAATTAGTGACAATAGAGAATAGCATGTGTAAATTATCCCAAGATTATCCAGTAAACGACCCGAATTTAATGGAAAAAACTAATACCGGCAATTCGGCAATGACACCATGAAACCTGATGGAGACAACATGAAAATATCCGACGAAACAAGAAAAATAGTGCTATCAATGCAAATCAACGAATTAACCGAATACCACATCTATACCCGAATCGCAGGATTTGTTAAAGATGTTAAAAACCAGAAAATACTCATAACAATTGGCAATGAAGAACTGAAGCACAGTGAAATTTGGAGCGAGATTACAGGCAAACAAGTTAAGCCCAAAAAAATAAAAATACTTTTTTTTACTTTCATAGCTAGAATAATGGGGTACACTTTTGCTCTTAAATTAATGGAAAATGGCGAAGATGACGCTTCTGAAATATATAATAAAATTTCGACCGAAGTGCCGCAAGCAAAACAGATAGCTAAAGATGAAGATCATCACGAACAACAACTCATGGAGATGCTTGACGAAGAGAGACTGCAATATGTCGGCTCTATGGTTCTTGGCCTTAGCGACGCGTTAGTAGAATTAACTGGCACCCTTGCAGGATTAACCTTCGCTCTTCAAAATAACAGGCTTGTTGCCCTTTCAGGACTTATTACTGGAATATCAGCAACTCTTTCAATGACATCAAGTGAGTATCTCTCCGCACGTTCGGACGGGCATCACAATCCACTAAAATCATCACTATATACAGGTTCTGTTTATCTGATTACGGTAATTCTTCTGGTGTTACCCTATCTTGTTCTTCCGCAAAACGCATTTATTCCGGCATTGGCAATACTTCTTGCAACTGTTGTTATTGTAATACTGTTTTTCACCTATTACATATCCGTCGCCAAGGATCTTCCTTTTGGCAAAAGATTCGCGGAGATGGCAGGCATAAGTCTGACTGTTGCCGCGATATCTTTTGCTATTGGTCTTTCGGTCAAATATCTACTGGGTATCGATATTTAGAGAATAAAGTTTTACAAATCACTACTCCTGACCCGGTTTTTGGACAGTTCTTTCGGCACCCTTGATCAGCTCTTCCAGCTTGCTGGTTTTAGGATAAGATATCGCAAAGAAAAAGATTACAGGCATTATAAAAAACTGATAATACCAGGCATTTTGCAAGACGGTACTCAATGCAAACAGCAATACCGAGCTTGCCTGAATTATTGTCAAGGCTACAACATAAAGTGCGAATATTGATGAGGGTTGAATTCCTCCATTCTGCTTTATTCTGACCTTGAAAAACTTGCCAAACCGCCCTTCATAAAACTCTGCTCCGGAATATACAGAATGAGCGATATATGCCCCTAAACCGGATAAAACAAAAACTCCCACAGCTGTCACTATAACAGGTAATGTCCAAATATCTTTATTATCAGAAACATCATGCAAACCCACAGTTGTTGCCAGCAAAAAGTAGTAAAACGGATATGTAAAAAGCATCGCTACATATATAGCCCGGGTTACAAATGTTATTCTTTTTAGCTCTGCAGATAGATCAGAAACCATAACTGTTCTCCATATTTTTTTTCTACTCTACAAGACCTTAGTTTTCGATTCAACTCTTTTTAAAGTGAACTTGCCAAAAAAGAATTGAATACTCTTTCGGTTGTATAAAAATGGCAAATAAACTGTTTGTTAATAAGGAAGCGACAATGAAAGCTATCAAATTTTTTACATACTTCGCACATATACATAATATTCTCGGTGGTCTGCTAATAGTTGCCGCCATTTTTATTTTTTTGATCAGCTCAAGCGATTATGCTGCGCAAAATATTATTCTTATCGCCTTTAATCTGGCTGTAGCTATCACCTGTTTCACCGGAAGCATAATGACCCTTTCAATTAATCGTTACCCTGTCGGGATAACCATTTTGGGAACACTTACAGCCCTGCAAATTTTTTCTTTTGCTACAAATAACATATTGGTTAACATAAACCTTATTCCATCGTTTGGTGTAATTTTCAACATGGGACAGGGTGCCGAAAAGACAATAGAGTTCTTTTTCCAGATAATCCCCCACGCTTTGATTGACACAGCCTATCCGGCGCAATCCGCTTTCGGCATCAGTATAGTACCACTAATTCTATTATTTATAATTTTTCCAGCATACAAAAGGTTAAAAGCCGAGCTCGAAGAGCTTCACAAAGAGAGATTAAAGGCTGAAATTTCAAAATAGACTAAGGAAGAGTCAATTGCATATCAGTTGGTAAACTTATAGTTAAGAATTTATTGGTATCCGGATGTGACAGGCTCAGAGAAACCGCCTGTAATTGCAGATTATGCCTGCTAAATTGTTCACGAAAAATCCTGTTATGCGTCCCATCTCCGTATGTTGTATCACCAATAACGGGATGAAATATATGTTTAAAATGCCTTCGTATCTGATGCATTCTACCTGACTTGGGCGACACTTCAACAAGGCTGTATCGTGAGGTCTGATGTTTTCCAACGGCAAAAGGATACTCTTTTTTTTGTTTAAGCAAATAATCCGTTACTGCTTCATTTCTTTTATTGCCCCTTTCGTTAAGCAGGGAATAATCTATCGTTCCGTTTTCGACCCACCCACGCACAACCGCCAGATATTTTTTTTCTATTCTATTATATCTGAAATTATCACATAGCGAAGCCGCCGATTCGGAGCTTAAAGCAAAAACCACAAGTCCGTTAGTTGGTCGGTCAATTCGGTGTACAGGATAAAGATGTTTACCAATCAGATCTCTTACGGTCTGCAATAGAAATACCGATTCGTCCGCCAAGGTTGTGCGGTGAACAAACATACCTGAAGGCTTGTTCACCGCCACGATATGTTCATCCTGATATATTACAGAAACAGTGTTCATAAAGTTACTATTATCCAGGACCAATATTTATTCCAAGGAACTTAAAAAATTATACTATTGTACAGATGTCTCTCAAGTTTTCGCATCAATTTTTAAAAGGACGAGTAACGCCCACCATAAGTGTTATACGTCCGGCTTCAATTTCATCATCAAACGATGTCATTATAGGAGTACCCCTTAAATAAAATACAGCTACTACAGAAACGTCAAACATAGTTTTTGAATCTACAGAGTAGTAAGCATAACCTAAAGATAAACTATTCATCATATTGGTCTGATCACCATCTACTGTCTCATTTTTATAAGTGGTGCTATTAACACCGATTAATGCTCCATAGCCGATAGTTGATACAATAAAAGATGTACCAAAAAGATGTTTACGTAAATTTAAACCGGCGGTTATTCCAGCCAGGTTATCCCTATAAAAAAAATCATCCGAGTATTCCGATTCAGTGTTTGTTAAAGGATATTCTCCATACGAAAGATTCATCACTAGTCTTGGGCCTACAAATACACCTACCGTACGGGATATCGAATACAGATACTTTGCATCAAGCTCATTTTGAGTCCAGTAAACATCATAACTACCACTCACAGGAGCCTCACTATCGCTGCTCACCGGAATCTCCGACATATTTGCAGTAATTTGTGCTCCAAAAAAAAGGGAATTTTTAGCCGACCGTACATTTAGTAGTGACGCGGAAAGAGACACTGCTATAGCCGGACCATCCCCTCCATCCGAACTTACATAATCATAATCACGACCCATTATTTTATCGCCGCCGCCCGCAATTCCTCCGCCAGCCCGAAGAGTATAATAAGTCTCGGAATATAGACTGCCTGTAATCATGAGGGCCGCTAAAGTCATACTTAAAAACATAGATGTTTTTCTCATAACTCTTCCCCCGGCACGCATATAAAACGGAGAAGCCGTTAGTACAGCTTCTCCGATATAATACGAAATAAATACTCTAAAGTCAATTCAAAGTATTATGAACTCTTAATAATTGACTTTTTAAATATACCACATATTCTCACCAAAAAGAGACATCTTGCAAGTAAGAAAAGAAATTTGCGAAATTTTTATTTTTCGAAATTCCCAGTTATAAAACCAGCGCCAACACAGCCAGAATATCAATCACTATCAAGGTTGGCGTAACTTCTTTATGTTTTCCGGTTAAAAGCTTTATTACAGTCCAGCTTAAAAATCCCCAAACTATACCCTGGGTAATTGAATAGGTAAGAGGAATCAGAACAAGCGCCAAAAAAGCCGGAATGGCATCATCAAATTTGGTCCAGTTAATAAGAGAAACCGGCTTCATCATAAAAACTCCGACAAGTACAAGAGCTGTGGCAGTAGCAACCCCCGGAACTACAGAGAGCAATGGAGAAAGAAACATAAACGGAAGAAACAAAAGACCAGTAATAACTGCGGTTAAACCGGTTCGACCGCCTTCCTCGACACCAGTTGCCGATTCTATATAGCTTGTTCCTGCCGACGTACCCAAAAGTCCCGAAACGGTAGTAGAAGCAGCATCCACAATAAGACACTCTTTAACGTGAAGAGGCTCTCCTTCCTTGTCAAGAAGATCGGCTGCCTCGGCAACTCCAATAAATGTCGAAATACTGTCAAACATATCGGTGAATAAAAATGCGAAAATTACAGGCCACATTGCAAGTTTAATTGAACCTATAAAATCAAGTTTAAAAAGCAGTGAAAAATCAGGAGAAGCAAAAAATCCATTATATTGAACCAGCATGGAACTTTGTACCGGAGAGATCCATGAACCATCGCCATAAAAACGGCCTATAGGTATGCAAAGAAGGGTGGTAGCCGCAATACCGATTATAAGTGCGCCCTTGATTCTTTTAACAACCAGAACTGCTGTCAAAAACAGACCAGCCGCAAAAGTTACTGTAACAGCATTAAGCCCTTTAAACGAAATCAGGGTAGCCGGATTGTCAACAATGAATCCACCGTTTATTAAACCGATAAATGTTATAAACAGACCAATACCAGCGGCCACAGCAAAACGAAGCTGTTTTGGAATTGCCTTAACTATATGAGTTCTTACATTAAAAACTGATAAGATAATAAATACGATACCCGACCAGAAAACCGCCCCCAATGCAGTCTCCCAAGGCACCTTCATGCCAATTACAACGCCGTATGTAAAAAAAGCGTTTAGCCCCATGCCTGGAGCAATTGCAATTGGTGACTTCGCATAAAGACCCATGGCAATACTGCTGAAAGCAGAAACCAGCACTGTAGCGGTTAAAACCGCACCGAAAGGCAATCCGGCCTCTTTTAAAATTGCCGGGTTAACCACTATGATATACATCATAGCAAGAAATGTTGTGACACCGCCAATAATTTCGTTTTTAACAGACGAATTATTTGCAGAAAGCTTGAACAGTTTTTCCATTACACCCCTCTCTAATAATTTGAAAAAATTTTTAAACAATAACGCTATGTGATCATTATTTATAATAATTATTCTGAGATAAAGTGTTTTTACGTATATAAAGAGAAAAGTTAAAAAATTTTACATAAAAAATGCTTTTCAGAATAGCATAAAAAGCAAAATAGTGATAATCAGATTATGGTAAAGTTTTATTGAAAAGACCTGTTTTTTGTGCTTATATACATGGAAAAGAAGCGGTAATCATGTTATCAGCGATATCTGCAATAACTCTTTTTTAACAAAATGGCTATTTTTGTCTCTTAACATACGGCTAAATTTAATCTTAACAATGGAGTTCACACTTAAGATGAATCTTTATCCAAGCATGCCACCTGTAATAAAACGAAAGCGCTCTCTCTTCACGAGCCTGTTTTATACATTATCCCTGCTTTTCATTTTTGGAACAGCCATTTTTATACTGTACACAAATAGCAGAGCAGCAAAATCAGCAATAAAAACTGAATTTAACGATATTAATGGCAAGATTATCAGCAAATTTACACTTGGAGAAGATATTTCTCCAAAACGCTATCTTGTTATACAACAGCCAAACAATATGATAACAATGTTAACCGTCGAAACCGAAATATATAACAACTTACAATTAAACTCACCGGTCATCTATTCCTATTCATCCTCTAATGGCTCTTTAAAACTAAAAAAAATACGCCAGAATGATTCTAACTGATCATTTCTTGCCCTAAAGTAACCAATTATAATGTCCGAAAATAGAAAAGAGTGCTTAATAATCTTTCAGCGTTCACTTAAAAGAAACACCGTATCTCCCGCGCCAAGAGCCTCTGAACGAAACAATACGGCAGAAAAATGGAGGCATTATGTCCGATAACAATAAATCCAAAACAGATGAAAAACTAAAAGAACGTATAGCTAATCTATCACAAAATCTGGAAACTGATGAACTTCAATCTATTGTGCGCCAGATGGAGATACTAATACATAATCGCGAAGTTGTTCGCGAATTTCAAGAACGCAAAGCCGCACGAAAACTTGCTCGTGATAACTCGACCGAAGAAGAAAACCTGGATGTAAAAATAATAGAGAGCGAAGACGGGAAGAGCTTTCGCCTATTCGTTGGAAACTTCCCAAAAATGTTTATGTTAGACGAGATGAGAAGGATGGTGAAGTTATGCCACTCATCAAAAACCCCCGAAGAGGGGGCAAAAAAACTTTTTGTATGGATCAACAATAACAGAAAAGACTTCTTTATGGACATACAGACCAATAACAAAGAACAGGTTTTCTTGAATATCCGTAACTGCATTGTTGAACGATATACGGTAAAATAGGAAGTTATATATTCTTGCCGGCAAAAAATTTTGAATACTTCTTATCTGTTCCCAAAATATGGTTAACAAGCCATTTCTTCAGGAACGCAAGAAGCTCCAAAGAAAAAGCCTGTTCTCCTGATTCCAACCTATCTTTATACTTTTTTACATCGGCAACAAGCTGTTCATGAGCTTTTTTATGGACATCAAAGTCCGGATACGCATAGGCATGCATCTCCTTCTCTTCATGATAAAAATGCTTACTCGTGTATTCTAAAAGCCTGTCAAGTATATATGTCATCTCTTTAATACCAAACCCAGAGGTTAGACCTTGGTGCAGTTCGTTAATAATTGCAATTAAAGACTGATGTTCCTTATCAAAGATATCAACAGAAACACTATATTCATCACTCCAATCAATAAAAGCCATAATAATCCTCCTAAATATCACTTACTGTATAATATTAGCGCAAACTCTATATCTATCAACAAGTTTTTGATCATATTTAGCAAAAGGAACTTCGAAAAATTACTACACCTATAACTGTAAGAGATGTTAACGACGATATCATTTTTTACACACATCATAAATTTAATCTAAAAACCCACCCATGCTGATTAAAATAATAGGACGTGAAAATTAAATCTAATCAATTATACGACATAAGCAAATTTTCCGCACCAGACATAAATTACTTTACAAACTGCTGCGTATTATGTTACATTCGATTGGTTTTCATTATTAATTAGCATTTAACAGCACTAAAAATAATTATTCCAAAAAATGGCTCTAAGGCTTAACCGGATATTTATGAAAATTTCTGATATTATACAAAAAGACAGCGACAGGGTTTTTGTCACCGATTTTGGATGTTTTATCATCTTTACCGGCAACACTCTTGATGATTCACAGCCCTTTATCCGTATAGGCAACTGGATGGATATGCCTGTCGAACTGATACCGCTTGTCGAGAATATAATAATTACAGACGATATGCCTGGCAATCCGGCTCAGGAACAGTTCAACATCGATATAAACACACAATCATCTAACCGTTACATAGGTAGCCACTATACTCTCAAAAGATTTCTTGATTTCCAAAAGATATTCGGTCTTGATCTTAAAAACGTGACAATTGTAGACGTCGAGAAGGATATTCCCGAAATAAGCTCCAGATCTTTATCTGACCGCGAGTCTTTTATTGGAATCTTTTATCGTGACGGAAACTTCAAAATATCACACAACAAAAAGGATCTTTTTGACCTACAAAAACTGCTTGAAAAGACATACAACACAAATCGTGTTCATGATGATTTGTACGAAAACACAAAATCAAATCGAGCACATTTCGGCTCTGGTTTTACAATCGCGGATTCACTCCCCCTCTTTTTTGATCAGGGAAGTTATTTTTTATATATGCTGCCCCAAAACTATCAACAGGTTTTTGACCAATATGGAATAAACCCACGCAAAATATCGGCTATTGCGCATCCTTCGGCCAATTACTTGAACCTGACTGCCTTCTTGCGCTGGATTAATCATAGTTCTTCGAAACTCACAATTTTATCTGACGACAAGCCTCAAATGAATATCATAAAAAAACTTTTTTCCAGAGCAAATCTCACATGCCGTTCTTTTAGCATGTCAAAGACCGAAGTAACCCCCGGCATGATCGTCAACGAAATTAACGGATCTGGCAATCTTGAAGTTACTTTTAACTCGGAAACAAGTCAAACTGTAAACTTTTTATATTTTAATAACTCTACGGATATAGACAAAATAATAAAGCAGACAGCAGATTTTTTTGTTATTCCCTATTCTGTTTTTGAATGCTGCAACCTGGTTCTTAAATCAACAAAGACCCCCTATTTTATACTTGAAGATAGCAATCCCAATTTTAGCAAGTTATCGTCTTTGACTCATTCCGCTCTTTTTAAAGATGTTAATTACCAAGTAATCAAGTATGAATCATCAAACGATTGTCTTGATTTTTTTAATTCCATAATTTCAAACGATATCGTTAATGCTTTAATGAATCCGGATAATCCGGATAACAACAAAATGATAAACGATTTTTTTGAAAATGAATCTTCTCCGTTTGATCGTACAAACTGTATATCGCTGATAAAATACCTGATTCATATTTCAACAAACCGTAAAATATCATCGTATCTTAAAAAGCTTATTCAAAACTACGCAGTTCAAAACAGCGTGCATAACCTTAAAGCGATGGATATTGCTTTTTCTTCCAAAATAATCGTAGCCGACGAGGGAGTTTTCACAGTATATACCCCCATATCACGTTCAAACCGCCCTAAAAACTATATTCCAATGGTACCTGTTCAGATTCCTACTGACGAATCGAGCTATAAGAACAGCATCGAATACAGGGACTATGCGGCAAAAATAGAAAATGACAGAAAAAGACTTCATGCATTGGTTCAACTTTACCTTGGAAACGGCAAAACCAAGCCAGTAAGATCTCTTAAAAAAGCAATTAACGAAAGAAAAGAGATTTATAAGCAGAATATTCTATCACGTGAAGATATTAACAAACTTCATATTAATCAGATTTTTGATGACAACAATCAAACCGATGTTTCTAAAACTAAAGGAATTAAGCCTCTATTTACAAAAATTATACGAAGAATCAAAACAGCTGTTTTTAATAATCAAAGGTATAATAAATACGTTCAAAACAAGAATGAGTACGCCGCCCACAAAGAACTTAAAGGGCATCACTCATCTCTAATTCAGCGGATTATACACCCCTTCTGGTACAGTTCCCCCATAATTTTCTTCAGATCTCTAAACAGGATATTAACAGCATTTTTAATTATAGTGCTTGTTATTGTTCTTTTTTCTCTATATTGGAAAGCTTATCAGAAAAAACCATTTATTGATACCATTGCCGAACTTATTAGTCGTGGTTCAAAAACTACAGCATCAGAGAACATTACGTCATCCCAAAACGATGAAAGTTTTGACGCATTGGCAAATAACAACAGTACCGATGACCCGGAAAAAAACGGCACATTAATTACAGATTCAGATCATAATACAGAAGCCACAAATTTAGAAGACAACACTGAAATCAAACCGGTCACTCCTCCAACCGAAATAAGTGATCTTGAGGAGCGTCTTGAAGGTAATGACAACGAAGAAATTATTGAAAAATTTAAAATAAAAATTACGGATACCGAGATACTCTATTATCTTAATGAGATCGCAGTTATTAATGGTTATCGCCCTCTAGGACCAGATGAAGTTAAGGGTAAAAACCCTCATTGGATTTTTCCAAATTCTATCTTTACACTTCCTGATGGTGAACGTTTTATCGTTAGAGATGGTGATTCCATGTGGAAAATTGCCGAACTAAAACTTACAAAGATGTCGATAGAGTTTCACAAAGCTGTGGAAAGCATTAAATCGTTCACCGGCACGAAACGTCCTGACGAACTTTTTGAAAAAGCCAATAAACATAGCTTTGGTGATGCCCAGAAAAATATTCTTAAACTATTGGAAGATCGCTTTAAGTAATGAATACTTATAATTTTATCAGAAAACAGCTTTGAAAATTACCACAACTGTTTGCGTTTAACCGCAGGTACAAATTATTTTGATTTTAGTAATTTTGAAACACCCATTTTTAAAGCGAATTTAGATTACCAGCAATGGTTGGCAATGGACTCGACAGATAAAAACAACTATTATATTGAACCAGTAGAGATTGAAATATATCTCAAGAAAGCCGGTACGGTTAAAACAATAATCAAGGATCTCTATATAGAACTTGTTGACGAAGACCCCTTGCCAGAAAATGCCATTAAAATATTTGACTATTTTCGAGAAAAAGACCAACCTATTGATTTAATAGAGTTACAAAACCGCTTCCCCGAAATGATACTTCCCGTTATTGAATCTTATTACAGATTTATTGATTTGTATGAAAAACTCAGTATGCATTTCCGTTCAGCTCTCTCTGGTAGCATTGACTCATTACGACAGGCTCTCTACATGACCGAGCTTCTTATGAAATACGAACCCACTCTATGTTCTCTTAAACTAATTGGTGATTTTTCGACCTATAACCTCAATTACCTGATACGAAAACTGAATCAAAACAATGAAGAATTTTTACTAGAAGACAGCACGGTGGAGTATCTTATAAAAAGGCACAGATCTAAACACGAAAATGATGAAGATGGATCCAATAAAGAGTTTGAAAAACTTGTAGAGTTGTGGCAATATAACCTGAAAGAGAAACCCATACTATAGAATTATTTGCCACCATTAATAATGTAATAAGCTACATCTCCCAGTATTACAATCCATACTAAAACGGAAAATAAAACTAGGGCATACCAACCGGCCTTATAAACAAGCTTTTTATTTTGCCTTTTTAAACTCATTAATCATCTCTACCATCATAGCAACATGTTGTGCCAATAGATCTATAGCTTGCGCGGGATCAGTCTGTGACTCTATCAAAGCCATATAAAGATCCGAAACCGACTGCCGAACAAGCTGGTCAAGCTCTCCTACTCCACGGCCACCACCACCTGCTTGCTGTTGAAAAGCGTCTCTTCCTAGCGCCTTATTAAGCATTCGTTTATGCAAATCGTCCATTAAATCTCCCCGCAAAACAATCAGGCATCAGGATCATCCGATAACACCGGATCTTTCGCGTCTTTTTTTTCACCACCTTCTTTGGTGATATCATCTACTACTCTAACACGGTCAGCGAAACTGTCAAGGACAGATTCTCGGGCTAAACGTGAATAATTATCTAGATGCTGGATATAAAGCTTATCATAATCCAGTTTATATTTAACCTTGTCTTCGCGGGCACGCATAACCTCAATCGTAGCGGCAATCAGCTTAAAATTGAAGTCATTTACATACTTGACGATAACTTCATTCGCAAGATAAAATTCACCGTTTCGAACATAATTGGCGACTCTCTGTTCCTGACGAAACCGCAAGCGGCGTTCGATCTTGTTTTCATAAAGATAATCTACAGCTTCCGGATTGCCTGGAGCAACCGAAACACCACCTCCGGCCGGATCACTGTCCAGTTCGGTGCCACTTGCAGATCCCCCGGTTCTATCGGGAATTTTTCCAGTCTCCTCATAACGCTTTAATTCTGCTTCAAGCTTAGGACCGTACTCATTTTCATAATCTTCATAATCACGATTAATCTCGGCAACAAGGGCTTTATCGTCTTTGGACAAGAACCTGTTGTAAAAAGGATTATTGTTTTCACGTTCAATTTCAAAAAGATGTTTATAAATCAGTTTTTTGGTCTCGATATCCTGACTTTCGAACAGCGCCAACAAGGCATAACGCATGGAACGACGAGAGTATTTTATAGCTTCTATAAACGCATATATTTTATGGGACCTTAAATGCGGCCTTGAAGCGTTACCAACCATCTGCACATTGCGTGCTAGAGCACGGTCACGATATCCAAGGGTTAAATATTGTCTAGCGGCACTGTTTTTGGATTTAATTATTCCCGGAGCAAGACGATCCAGTACGATCTTGGACTCATCAAGATAATATTCATTTAAAACCTTGTTGTACAAATGAACATTCGCGTCTTGTGATTTATATACGTCCTTAAACGCACGATGATAATCAGACTGCAGAAAAGCCACTTCGCCATTAAAATGGCTCTGATAAACATTATAAAATGTATCCAGCTTTTCCGAATCCTTATCAGAAAAATTACTTAAACATATATTTAAAAATTCAACAAACAATTTATTTTCTTTTATAATGCGCTCTGTTGTTGTCTGATCCGTATAACCGAAACATGGAACAAGATAAAAGAGAATAATAGCTGACAATAGCTTTTTCTTCACTGCACTCCCTCCGGGGATGTTTTAACCGAGTATATAACGGTGAATTATGTAATTTTCTCAATTATTAAATCATCACTCTAATATATCGGTAAAAAAGGTCTATTTCTAAAAAAGAATTACAACAATCATTTTTATCCTTTTTCAGATAAAAATATTCCGACTCCTTGTCGGCTATATAAGACTCTCCATCTCAAGAACAAGCTCCTTAAAACGCGACAAGGTACTGTTTACGGCATCTGGTCTGGACATATCTACTCCGGCTACTTTAAGTTCTTCAATCGGATACATGCTTCCCCCAAGAGTTAAAAATTGACGGTAATTATCACAAGCCCCTTGCTTTCCTTGCAATACTCCCGACGCAAGCGAAACAGCAGCTGATATACCCGTAGCGTACTTATATACATAAAATGCCGAGTAAAAATGGGGAATACGTAGGCATTCCAGCTCTAGAGTGTCATCAATAACTATGGAGTCACCGAAGTATTCTTCTAGAAGCCCCCGATAGATCTCACGAAATTTATCAATTGTTAAAGGATTGCCCTTCTCAACTTCAGCATGAGAAAGATGTTCAAATTCAGCAAACATTGTTTGCCGGAAAAGCGTTCCGCGAATATTATCAATTTCCCTATTTAAGATATAAGCCTTCATTTTTTTATTATCCGCGTATTTTTTTAAAAGATAATCAGATAAAAGCGTTTCATTGAATGTAGAAGCAACCTCGGCAACGAAAATAGTATAATCGCTGTAAACATAGGGCTGTTTTTGCCTTGAAAAATAGCTGTGCATTGAATGGCCGGCCTCATGCATCAAGGTATATAGACTATTGATATTGGTTTTATCGTAATTCATAAGTATGTAGGGATCAGAGTCATAGCATCCAGAAGAATAAGCCCCACTTCTTTTGCCACGGTTTTCATATCTATCGACCCATCCTCCAAGAAGCCCTTCTTTCATTATTGAGGCATAATCGGCACCTAAAGGAGAAACGGCTGCGACACATGTCTCGACTGCTTCTTTATAGCCCATACAAAAATCGACATCATTTATTATTGGTACATAAGTATCATAAAAATGCAGTTCTTTAACATTTAGAGCTTTTTTTCGCAAAGACATATAACGTTTTATTACATCACCTGACTTTTTTACAGATTCAATAAGATTATCATACACTGCTATTGGTACATTATCCGTGAATAGAGCGGCTTCTCGACATGATGAATACTTTCGCAAACGCGCTTTAAGCCAGTCTTTTTTAACAGAAAACGACAATGAAGACGCCAATGTATATTTATGATTATCATAAGCATCATAATACTGATGAAAAGCGTTCTTACGTACAGCAGCATCGCAGTCATGTAATAGGCTAATAAAATTACCATGAGACAGCTCGATATTTTCACCCTTGCCGTTTACAATATCTCCAAAGCGAAGGTCGGCATTGTCCAGCTGAGAGAATATTTTACCTGCAGTACTAAAAACCTCGCCTGACATGGCCAGAATCTCTTCAGACTCTTTTGGCAATGTATGAGGTTTAAATCTTATAATTTTTTCGAGATAAAAACGGTACTGAGTCAATTCCTGGGATTCAAGATATTTTTCAAGAATCTCATCATCGAGTGACTGAATTTCCGGCACAATAAAACTGGATTTTTCGGATATTTTTGTAAATAGCGTTAC
Organism: Spirochaetota bacterium; assembly: GCA_035447445.1. Taxonomy (GTDB): domain Bacteria; phylum Spirochaetota; class UBA4802; order UBA4802; family JAFGJZ01; genus JAFGRW01. The sequence goes on from DAOTGZ010000010.1 coordinate 16,219, forward strand.
AGCACGCTGATAAAGTGTTTCTCCGGAATCATTGGTTTTATCCTGATCATTTAAAAGATGCGCATAAAGATACACCTTGTCGATTTTACGGCTGACTTCAAGGTCAAACTCTATCAATTCAAGACATTTATTCACAGAATTTCCGGCCGTTCCCTTTAATGAATCATATTTTTCGATCATCTTCTCAATTTCAGAATAATCCTTTTGCCATTGTTCAATAGACTCATAAACTTTTTTTATGTTCCATTTATCCGATTCCTCTATTTGACTTCTATTTGGTATTGCTTTAGAGTTCATTTGGCTCTCCATTTTTTTATATTCTAATCGAAAAGTGCAGGAATTACTATCTGCTCTCTTTTCCTTTTTTCAGACAGAGTATCTACAGTGAAATGGTTTTGTGAAATATTAAAAAACAGTGCACCATTACTACCAGTACGATATAAATCAATTTCCCGAACAGAGAGATTTTGCATAAACATCTTACTAAATTTTGACATACCATTTATTAAAGCCACTTGATCAGTTTTAGTACCATTAATAATATCAATGGCAAAATCATGCTCCTGTTCAGAATTAATTTCGGGAATAACTATCAGTGAAAAACCGGAACCGTCATCTATTAAATTGATATCAAAACCCTTTAACGAATTCAACAAAAGGACTCTTTGTCCGAATATCGACAGAATCATATACTCTTCTTCGAAACCTTCAGACCCAAAAATTATTCGTGATGAAGGTGTAAGGTTGTAAAAAGATACAAATGCTTTTTCTATTTCCTTAGGCAGCCCTGCAAAACTGTTTGTCTCATTCGCGAGACTTTTAGGTAAAAGCAGCGTAGAAGGCTTAAAACCTTGCTTTTTTAACGTAGCGATATCAGAAATTATTTGCGAGTTAACCTGAGAAGTAAACAGGGTCGATATACTTGTAGATTGCATTGAACGAACACCCGAGCTAACCGAATCTGTATTTATTGACTCGGCTGGTGAGATAATCAATGCTGAATCACCGGTATAGGTTATAAGAGACACCACCGGACTTTCTTGGGTGTGATAGACAATCATTTGCATTTCACGCTCAACAGCAGTAATACTGATTACCAAAGGAGTCAAAAGAATCACTAAAGCTGCTAAAAATGGCAATGCTCTTAATAAAAAGGAGTTTAAATGGTTATCGATCTTATAAAAAACGGCTTTAAAATATGGTAACAGTTTAAACAGATAAAGACATAACAATAGAATAATAAAATAATATATTATCCAAGAAAAATCTGGCTTTGGTAAAGTTGGTGATTTTAAAAAATCACTCCCTGCATGAGTGATTATCAATAGAAATCTGGAAAGTAGCCAGCTAGCACCACCTAAAGGCAAAGCTATCCACTCACCAAAAAATGGAATAAGACCTGTCAAACCGGTTATGGTACCTAAAAAAAGTATCATCCCTATTACGGGTACTGCAGCCCAAAGCAAAACCAGTGAACTTGTAGGGAAAAGCCCTGTGTCCCATACCGATAGAGGTATCAAAACACCAGCCTGATATGATAATAAAAATGCGACGATAGCCTTTATCGGTACTGGAAAAGAGATAAACGACAAGTTCCAGAATAGAGGAAAGCGGTTATTTAACAAACGGCCAATACGTACAATTCCCCATGCTAGACCAGCAATTACTATCAAGTATTCAGGGCGGAAAAAGTATTGTGCACCAATATTGATTAAATAAACCAAAAGCAGATAATAAATAAAAAATATTATTAATGTAAACCCATGCAACATGTTCAACCAGCGTAAAACCGGAGGAGTTAACCCGATAAGAACCAAAATGGAACCAAATGTCAGCATAAACTGAAAAGTAAAGAGTGAAAAAGGGTTATAAAGACATATCACGATAACTGTCATCGATAGTCCAATAATTGCGGACTTTCGAATATTGTAATGGAGATATGAAAAAACAGCTATTGCTATTGCTGTTACGGTCAAAGCCTGAACAGCTGCTGGCCGCGCTCCACTTAATAGTGTAAAAAGCAGTATTAACCCAATAATTGCTGGTGCCAAATGACGAGTCTTGAATCCAATTCCCCAAAAAAGGGTGTAAAGCATTAATGAAAGAATAACTACGTGAAGACCCGAATTTTCAATAAATACTGTAACTCCCGATTTTTTAAATATATCTGTAATTTTTTCTTCTTCATATTCGATCATATCAAGTGAGCGACGTGTCCCAAGAATTACAGATGTTACAATGCGACTCTCGGGCGAAGGTACTGTACGCCTGTATGTTTGTATGAAATATTCTTTGAGTTTCAAAGCAATATCTTTTAGGGAAAAAAAGTCCGCTCTTTTGGCAAAACCCACATCACGACTGCCACATGACAGAAGTACTCCGATATTGTTTTTTTGCATATAATTAATATAATCGAACTCGCTCAGGTTAAGGGGCGCGGCAGGACTAATTTTTTGCGCATTTATATCCAGATATGTTCCAGCAATTTCATTATCTGATAGAGTTTCAAAAAACGAGGCCTTGGTTGTATCGTTCTTAAGAATTTTCACAAGAACTTTTATATTGTCTGTATCGACCCATTTATTAGAGGTAAAATCATAAACTTTTTTTACTGAAAGCAAAAGCTCGGTTTCTACATTATTGCGAAGAATAGGTTCCCCAGTAACAGTTCCATAAATCCTTATTGTGCCTTCTGGGTTACTAATATAAGCATCAAGATCAATATTTACTGGCTGCATTGCTATATGCATTCGCATATAACCCGAGGCCATACCAAAAACAACAAAACCCAGTATTGAAAAAATTAAAGAAAATTCTTTCCACTTAAGTTCACAATAAAGTATAAACATACAAATAGGTAAAGAGATACAAAAAGCTAAAAGAGCATATATTATTGGAACGGAAGTAAACGTATAAAGAGCAATACCCGCAAGAAGTCCTCCTGCTGTTAAAAAAAAGTTTTTATAAAGCATTATTGATCTCCGGGTATAGGGGCTGTATTATAAAAATCTCTATTTGTCTCTTCAATTTCTTCAAAGCGGTATTGCTCATTTGTTACAAGCACGCTCAAGCCTAATATTAAACATATAATAAAAAAAAGAGCTACTTTCATAATTCTTTGTTTATGCAGGACATCTATCTGTTCTGATACATCTTTTAAGATCACCTTGCAACCCATTTTATCTCTAATGAGCAGCGTTAAGTACGATACAAAACGCTTAAAATTATGAGAACTAACATTACCCAGAAGCTGTCGAGGATAAAGAGAGTTATCACGAGCCCGGCACGTTGGTGAAGCTGTTTCAGATCCGTCACCATCTATACCTATACGGCTCATTAACAAGAAAGGATTTAAGGCAACAGACCTGTATTTTAACCATCTGAAAAATATAAGCCCGGATCCAAAACAATAGAGCAAATATGACGCTTGTGGAAATTTACGCCTATAATAGAAAGCGGCTTCACCAACAGTTAAAGCCGGCCTTTTCCGTCCAGGTTTTACCGATTTCGCTATTAATATCGAAAAATCTTTTTCAAACAGATAGTTTTCATTATCATATGGGACAGAACATCGAAGTTCGAAAACGGACTCAAGAAGTTTATCCTCAATTGAGGCATGATAATCGTTTAATTTCTGAATATCGGTAAACCATTTTTTTCCTCTTATTGAACGAATAAGGGAATCCGAAGAAACGGACTTTGCTACTGTTTCAATAATTTCGATTATAGAAATTGGACTACCCAGCAACTCCTCTATCATATCAAATTCTTTAGACGTTCGATCGCCATCTGAGCGCAAAATTTTTAACAGTGTTTGTGTGCCTTTTTTTAAAGGAATTGTCTCTTTAGCAAATGATTCCATAACTGACTCGGTACTCAGTAAGCCGCGTTTATGGTTAAATACATTAGTTTTTTTTATTAGTCCTTTATGGTAAAGATTTTTTATCAATTCATCTTCACCCTGTCGACACTCTTGAACATTGTATTCTTGCAATACTACATTCTTCTCTTTCAAATAAGCCAGATCATCCTCAAAGGAGGGTATAACGTGCGGCGGAATATCGTTGATGTAAAGAGATGCAGGTGAAAATTTTTCAAGTGATCGCAAACCTTCGTAATACTGAACAAATCCATAAACATAATCTTTGCCATACTTACAGTTGTTTTTTTTGTGTTTTAGTTTATACGCTGTTAGTGCAGCTGCAAAAGCTGAATCAGCACTGCATCCTGATTCATAACGAACCTGTATCGAATTTACAAGCTCATAAATACTACTGAATTCTATATCTGTTGAATATTTTTTTCGTATTTCATCTTCATGAAGCATAACTCCTTCAGTGTCTAATAGGGAAAGTTTCATTATTTCCATTTTTAAAAGAGTCCGATCAAGTTCTCGTAATGATCTTTGCTCAAGCAGTTTTGTCCGATATTTGCGTTCAAAGTAACTAAATGGCAGGCCAAAATCTCCAAAAAAATAGTGCAGCTCTTCTTCATTATATTCATAAAATGCACCTTTTGGTGCAGTAACAGGCGAAAGGCTGGCTTTTAACATCTTTGCAATTAAAAGCTTTTGATACGAAGTAATGAGCTTCGACTCCCTGGGAAAGGAGAGAAGTCGACGAATTATGAGACGATCTGACGATTTAAAATAATAGATACCACCTGAATAACACACCTCAATTTGGGGCAAATCAATCAATTTGTCCAGAGTTTCATGGAAAAGAAGACCACTACCGTGAACCACTATTACAGCACGCTTATACGACATAATTTATCCTGTTTATTATATTAACAAATTGACTCTTTTACAATAAAACCAAAAAGCCCCCTCTTTTCTACAAATAACTCTTTTTATAGTCTACAAATTTTTAATAAAAGAGCATTCAAAAAAATTTGATATTTATTTTGGATATAGTACATTTATCACATTAACAACTACTGAAAGTATTTATCAGGGGGATACCGTGAAGGAATATAGTGAAAAACAAATTTTAAACGCGAAAGATCCCGCGCAATTTATTGACAGATGTGTAAATTCGAATGTTTCAAGGGGTAAAAAAATAGTTTTGGGCCGAAAATGGCGCGAAAAGACAGGTTTTACAATGGAAGACATCGAATATGCAAGAAATAGGCACCCCTACTGGAAAGAGAAAAAGATGGCCGGTTGGCGTGAAAGAAATGAAAAAAGATGGAATGCATATAACTTTACGTCAAAAGAGTCACTTGAGTCTGACTATTGGACTAAAAATAATTTTGCCAATTTGCGAGAATATATCAAAAAAGACAAAAAAAATTCAAAAGGGGTTTACAACGCAAAAGATAGGGAACTTGCTGAATTTTTTAGAACATCTATTCCATCAATACAACACATGCGAAGAAAATCCAATATGGTTACAAAAATCATGGGGAAAAGAAAAATAAAAGACACAGTAAAAAATAGACTGGATTTTATGCAGTTAGGAGAAACCACTTTGAGAGAAATGCTTAACAAAAAGTAGAAAAGTAGATCAATTATTCAAAAGCCCAAGCATAAACTCGGGCTTTTATATAATGCTCCTATTCTTCATCATCCAGATACATTTTATCTATCACCTCTTTGTATTTTTCCTGAATAACATTCCGCTTTATTTTTAATGATGCGGTCAACTCGCCTCCGTCAATCGTCCACTCGCCTGACATTAATGTAAACCTTCTAATCAGTTCCACACGTGACATTGAAGCAGTAAGAGAATCTATCTCTTCTCTCATCAAAGCGATTGCCTCAGGCTGTTTAACAATATCCTTTTTATTCATTCCAGAACCAACACCTCTCGCAGCCAAACGAGCCGATAATTCCTCAAAATCAGGTAGAATCAGAGCACTAAGAAATTTTTTATTATCTCCGATAATAGCGATCTGTTCAATAAGCCGCGAGGTTCTAAGTATCTGTTCAATTGGCTGAGGTGAAATATTTTTTCCACCTGCAGTTACAATAATATCCTTAATTCGACCAGTAATATACAGAAAACCCTCTTCGTCAACAATGCCTATGTCTCCAGTTTTAAAATAACCATCTTTTGTCATAACCTCTTTTGTTGCCTTAGCATTTCGGTAGTAACCCTTCATTACTTGAGGCCCCTTGATGAGAATTTCCCCTTCATCACTGATCTTGATTTTTGTATTTTTAAAAGGTTTACCTACCGACCCCAACTTCATGTCATCAGGCAGAACAAGGTTAGTAACAGGAGAAGTTTCGGTAAGACCAAAGCCCTCAAGCACAGTCACCCCCATTCCAACAAAAAATGTCATATCACTATACGCTATGGGGCCTCCTCCAGAAATTGCAAATTTCAGATTATCCATACCCAAAGCTACTCTAAGTTTTGACAATACCAGTTTCTCTGCAATCGCATGAGGTTTTTTAAGATAAAATGGCAACGGTTTCTTTTTGCAGTGATAAGGTACTGCCTTTTGCCCCATCGCAACGGAAAACTTGAAAACAGCCTTTTTAACAGGAGAGGCTTTTGTAACCTTGCCAACAATTGCTGAATGCATTTTTTCGTATATTCTGGGAACGCTCACAAGAATAGTCGGACGAGTTGCAACAAGATCTTGCTGTATGGTAGTAATACTCTCTGCAAAATAGACCTTTTTACAAGTGGTCATGGGATAATAGTAACCAGCCGTTCTTTCAAGAACATGCGAAAGTGGCAAGAAAGATAAGAAGGCATCTGTTTCATCCAAATATTTGCCCATAGCTTCTTCTATCTGACCGGTATTTGATAAAAAATTATGTTGAGTTAACTCGACCCCCTTAGGCTCTCCGGTTGTTCCGGAAGTGAAAATAAGAGTGGCGGTAAACTCACGCTTTACTTTTTTAACAGCTGCATCGACACGTTTATAATCAGCCGGTTTAAGCTTTTTCTCTATCAGGTCTCCATAATACTTAATATTTTTCTTTTTTGTTTCGATTTTATCGAACATAATATATTCTTTTAACAGGGGCAGCTTTCTTGACATAAGTTGAAGTGTATTCAAACGTTCTTCAGTATCCACAAAACATACTTGTGCACCACTTTTATGCAAAATCAGTTCAACCGTACCAACTGCACTTACAGCATGCAAAGGAACAGTAATAGCTCCGAGTGATAATACAGCAAGATCGTATACCCACCATTCAGGGCGATTTTCGGAATAAACAGCAACCTTGGTTCCTTTTGACACACCACGAGAAGCCAAATATGATGCGATGACATAGACTTCTTCTTTCACCGTATCCCATTTTATATCTTTATACTGTCCCTTTACCTTAACAGACAACAAGGGTTTATCCGGATTTTTTTCCGCGTTAAGGAAAAAGATCTGTGGCAGGGATTGATAGTCATCAAAATACATGCTGTGTTCTCCTTTGTTTTATTTTTACTGAATATAAATAAGTTGTTTGTAAAGATAGGCTGCTAAACAGACATTATTTAGCAAGCTTTTAGATTACATTTATTTACTAGTCTGTTTTTTTCAATAACTTTATTTATAACGTAACCCAACAATTATTGCAGATAACGTTAAATTTTTATAGAAGCCCATAATCTTTTTGTTTACAAAAGTTGTGTCACTTGTCATCCTGATAATCAATTAACTTCTACAAATTTATAATGATGCTTTTTTGAGAACAATGGTTAAAATGTATAATACAGTATAATAATTAAAACATATTGGAAATTACTGATGGAAAGAAGATATCTAAAATGTCGCGAACTTAGCCAAAAAAGAGCCATAGAAATAATTACAATGATTAACAGTATCTGGCCTCCCAAAGATATATTATCGGAAATACAGTATTCTGAACGCTATATTGCAAAAAATGAAAATAACGATCTGATATTATATCTTGATAGCGGTAAAATATTCGCACACGCAATGTCATTTATCAGGGAGATAAAAACTGATTATGGTTTGATGAAGATTTTAGCAATTAAAGGTATAGCTGTAAAACCTGAATATAGAGATAAAAACTTTGGCAAAAAAATTGTTCTGGACGCTTTTAGTAGCCTAGATACAAAAAATTTGAACTTATCTCTTTTTCAAACTGGAGTTCCCTCTTTTTACAAAAAACTTGGAGCTCGAACCGTAAAAAACAGATTTATTAATTCTCTTAATAACGAAGATCCTCAATCTAATCCCTGGTGGGATAAAGAAGTCATGATTTATCCTGGTTCAGCCGAATTTCCAGATGGCGTAATAGATCTTCTTGGATCGGGATATTAGATAGACCATGTTCTTTTCACAACCTGAAATAATTGCTATTATCGTTTTGATCACTGCTCTTCTTGTATTAATCTTTATCGCTGGACGTAAAAATGGCAGTTCATCCAACGAAAAACGGTGGCAGCACCAATTGAAATTTATTAAAAAGGATATTGCCGATTCTTCCAGGTCTGTAATTAGAGGACAGGTGTCGGAGCAGATAGCCCCTTTTCTACCCGGTTTTCCATTTAGCCCTTCTGGATGCAGATTCATTGGCAAGCCGGTTGATTTTATTGTTTTTAACGAACTCGAAGATCCGGATAAGTGCTCAATTATTCTTGTCGAGGTTAAGACCGGTTCGTCTTCTCTTAACCGTAATGAACGTGCCGTCAAATCGGCTGTCAAGAGTGGCCGCGTTCACTACTACGAATATCGTTTTAACGGTGCTGATAACTGAAAACGTGGCTAGCAATCCACAAAAATTAAAAATTTTCTTCTAAAGCGACATAATAGTAAAAATAATTTTAAAAAAAATCAAAAAAAACAGTCTCTATATATATAAAATATAATGGAGGCTATAAATGAAAGAAGATAACCCAAATATTAGAACTTGTGTAAGCGTTCAAGTTGATCTGTTAGACAAGATTATTGATTTTTCAGACACCAACAATATACCAGTATCCGACATAATCAATGTACTCTTGCAAAAACAAGTAGAAAAGCTGGCTAGCAATCCGCAAAACCGCGAGGGAGCCATGAAATACCAGGATCGCGGACTACAATATAAGCCAGTGCATCTAAAAATAAGCTATATACAATACAGAAGATTGAGAGATATTATGTTTTTATTCCGAATCACTCTCTCTTATATGTTATTTCTTGCCATGCAATACTTCGACACTTACCTAAACGAGTTCAAAAACAATATAAACGACAAGTTTCCTCCCGTATGTCATTGCTCAATTCTCACTTTTTTTGATTCTTTACCTGTCTACGCTCATTATTGGGGAATCCCACCAGCTGAACATACAATTTCAATACCGGCTGGATAGCAATCCGGGCAAAATGAAAATGGCGCCCCAGAAGGAGCGCCATATATAAAACAAGGGGCAATATCTAAATTACATCATACCAGGCATTCCGCCGCCCATTCCAGGCATTCCGCCACCCATTGGCATATTATCATTCTCTTCTTTTGCATCTGTTATTAAAACTTCGGTAGTCGAAAGCATTCCTGAAACAGAAGCAGCATTTTGAAGTGCCGAACGCACAACTTTTGCTGGGTCAATAACTCCTGCCTCAATCATGTTTTCCCATTTAAGATCTGCAGCATTAAAGCCAATACCTGCTTTTTCACTCTTAGCTTTTTCAACTATCACAGAACCTTCAAGACCAGCATTAACCGCGATCTGTCGCATTGGAGCTTCCACAGCTTTAAAGATTATCATTGCTCCAAGTTTTTCATCTCCATCAAGTGACTTTGCAGCTTCCTCAACAGCTTTTTGTGTAGAAAGCAGAGTTAATCCGCCACCAGGGATGATTCCCTCTTCAACAGCAGAACGAGTAGCTGATAGAGCATCCTCGACACGAGCTTTCTTCTCTTTAAGCTCAACTTCAGTTGCTGCTCCAACATTGATTACAGCCACACCACCCGCAAGTTTAGCAAGACGCTCTTTCAGTTTTTCAGTGTCATATTCAGAACTCGAATCTTCAATCTGTTTTTTAATTTGAGCAATACGATCTTTAACCTGAGTATCTTTTCCGATACCTTCGATAATTGTTGTATTCTCTTTTTCAACGATAATCTTTTTGGCCTGACCAAGATCTTCAATAGTAGCGCTGTCCAGTTTGCGTCCGATCTCTTCAGAAATAACCTGTCCACCGGTTAGTATAGCGATATCTTCCATCATTGCTTTTCTTCTGT
>DAOTGZ010000011.1:0-26035 GCA_035447445.1 Spirochaetota bacterium
CTAGTCTTGGTTGCGTTTTATGCAAATCATGGATATGTCCTCGAAAGTTCTGAGTTTATGTGAGAAAAGAGAAGTCTGTTGGATTATTGTATCAAGTATCTCATTGCTTGATAAATCGGCTTGAACAAGACTTGCAAGTCGCTTAATGCCGAACTGCTCACCGTGTTTATTTTTAATGCGTGTCACACCTTCAGTGAAGATTATTGCGGTATCACCTTTTGAAAATTCAATTTTAGATCTTTTAATAGTGCCTGTATTAATATCCGAATTTGCCTTGATCAGTTTGATTTTCCGGTCTTGCACTAGTATTAATCTAATGTTGCCAGATAATGTGTATTCAAGGCAATTTCGGTTGGTGAAGAGATGTGCGTAAAAAATCGAAGCTTCTTTCGGAACAGTAATATCTTTGCGGCTTGACTGAAAATAACGAATTACTTCCGAGCAGTTGCGGCATACTCTGCCGAAAGCTGTAATTTTCCCGGCAATATATGAGGCGGTTATTGCTCCTGGTAGGGAATAACCCCCCGCATCGGCAAGCATTATTGCGACATGATCCTTTTCAGAACGGCTTGTGAAGATGTCACCGCAGAATTCTCCGGCAGGACGGCAAATCATTGTGGTATTTATTTCGTCACGTTCAATGGTTATCGGTTTTAAAAAAGGTTCAAAAAGTTTTTGAGCAGAGCTGATTTCGTGCTGCATTTTTGTGCGCTCAATGGATTTTTCAAAAATAATGGCGTTTTGTACAGCCATAACTGCCTGTTCGGCAAACAGGGTAAAAAGCTTCATGTCGTTTTCTGTAAACATTACTCTACCGATAGGATTCACTCCCTCTATTACGCCTATCAGTTTTCCCTTGAAAAGCAAAGGGGCACAAATTATTGCATTTGTTTTGAAACCGGTAATCTTGTCAAAGTTGGGATTAAAACGGGGGTCTGAGTAAACATCATTGGCAATAAGAGCTTCTCTGTTAGCGGCGCACCATCCTGCTATGCCCTGTGAAGTCTTGAATCGATACTGTTCGGAGAGCATATCCGATTTTTCACCGGTTACTGCTTTGAAAACCAGCTCGTCTGTAAGCTCATCGTAAAAGAGAAGGGAGCTGGCTTCAGTATGCAAAATATCTTTAATAGCCTTCATGACAGCTTTTAAAAGTTTACCAATGTCAAGGGTCGCGTTTATGAGCTTGGTAATTTCGATTAATTTGCGAAGGTTATTGTAATCTTTCTTTAGAGTGTCAAAAGAAAAGTCACTCATCGCAAATACCTTCTGTTGCTAATAAAAAGGCTTCCCACAAAGGTTGTAAAAAAGAAAAACATTATTCTTAATAGTCGGCCGTAACGCCAAGGTTTAGTGATGATGCGGTAAAACCAGTCAAGACCACGCTGCATAAAAAAAGCAGGAGCTTTTCGGTTTTCTCCTGAAATGATGTCCAGACTTCCACCAATACCGATAATTACAGAATTTTGCAGGTTCATTCTTAATTTCGAGATCCAACGATCCTCTTTGGGGAAACCCATTCCAACCAGTACAATATTCGCTTCAGATTTCCGGATAGCTTCGATTACAGATTGTTCACGCTGAGGATTAAAATAGCCGCCATGCCGGCCTACAATACGTATTTTGGGAAAAGATTTGAGTATGTTGGAGTAGGCTTTTTCGGTTATTTCTGGTTTTGCTCCAACGATAAAGATTGTATACTCTTTAATTTCGGATAGTCGTATAAGTTCCATTAAAAAGCTGATGAAATGTATACGCTCTTTGAGGGGTTGCCTTACTATTCGTGAAAGTTTGCGTATGCCCGCACCTGTGGCAAATTTAAGTGATGCTTTGCCATAGATTATGTTAAGATCAATATTGGCTCTGTATCTTATAAGTTTATATGGGTTAAGTGAAATAACATGATGAACACCACCGTGTTCGATCATCTCCATAATTTTTACAATAGCCTGTTTTGTGGAAACATTGTCGACTCCAATACCTTTTATATTGGAAACAGTTACGTCTTCAAGGTCAACCTGATTGTATTCGAGTATCAAATCACGGTTTTCTTTCCATGAATCGTAGTAGACATCTTCTGTGCTCATTGGTACCTCATAACCTGAATACTGTTAAGTAAAATTATAATAAACGGATATCAGCCGGGGTTTATCCAGGTAAATAAATATCCCACATTAGAAGATTAGGTTGCCTGGACTCTAATCTAGAAATTTTATACTTGCTTTATAAAAGTTTGGTGTCAACAATAAATTAAGCCGTCAAATAATGATTTGCGGTATCAACAGATTGGAGAATCAGGATGAACTATACAGAGAAGATTTCCAGGTACATTGAGTTAAATCTTAAGGAAAATCTTACTATTGAGCGGGAAATGTGCAATAAAAAACAGCACGATTTTGTGTCAAAGGCCATTGAAACATACCGTCCGGAATCCGTTTTAAAGGCTGGTCTTGGTAATGGTGAATTGCTTTTGAAAATGGCAGAGGTTGGAATAAAAGTAACGGTTGTTGAGCCCAGTATAGAGGTAATTAACAATTTTGTAAAAAAGAACAAAGATAATGTTCTAATAGATAATATTCAGTTTATTAATGGAGATTTGAATTCGCTGCCTGTCGATTATTACGCTTTTGGAATGATAGTTTGTATGGATTATCTTGATTTTCAAAATACTGCAGCTGTTTTTGACGAGTTTAAAAGGGCAATAGATTTTGAGGGAGTGCTTGTGCTTGGAGGTATTGTTCTTAATAACGATGATATTGATGGTATTTATGATGATTTATACCATATAATAATGCCAATGCATAATGATTTCTATTTGCCAACCGATTTAAATACGGTTTTAGGGTTAAAACATTTTTCTTTTATACAAAATGAAGTTTTTAATATACCGGTAGAACTGGAAAGTTATAAAAGCTTTGCTAAAAAATACGGAGCTGAATTTTCATTTTCAGAATACAACAAGGCAGATCTATTTATTGAAGAAAACCGTGCACAATTGGCAAAAATGTATGAATATGACGGCAATGGGGCAGTAGAGCCTTATCTTTTATCGCTGTACAAGAGTGAAAAACCTGAAAAACAGGAGTATGAAAAAGAGGTAGAAGATTATAAGCGTAAGACAGGACGGGCAGGAGCCTGATTCTAAAAGTATCGGAAAAAAAGCGGTTAAAAAGTGTTGACCTGATAGGCCGAGATTTAATCTTTAAAAAGAATTATAATTAGCTTAAGTCAAGGCTAAAATTTTAGTTTAGGTCTATTGTGGTTAACATAATGAACTATGAAATAAAATATGATACTCGCGACAATATTGCTTCGCTTCTTTCTGAAAATAATCCGAAACAAGTTGAGCTGATACGCAAGATGGCGCACGATGTTTTACTTGAAAATTGTGGCAGTGGAGTTTACTATCGCGGACTTATAGAGTTTTCGAACCGGTGTGTCAGCGATTGCTATTATTGCGGTATTCGTCGTTCTAACGCCGATGTGAACAGATTCGATTTAACCATGGACGAGATTGTTGATTCGGCATTATGGTGCGCGAAAAACGGTTATGGCTCGATAGTTTTACAGTCTGGTGAAAACAGCAGTCGGGATTTTATTGATTTTGTCTGCCGTGCTGTAGAAACAATAAAGAAAAGGTCTATTTCGGAAGAACTTCCGAATGGTTTGGGTGTAACCCTCTGTATAGGTGAGCAGTCAGAGGCAGATTACGCGAGACTCTTCGCTGCTGGGGCTCATCGTTATCTTTTACGAATCGAGACTTCTAACCGGGAGTTGTTTAAAACTATTCATCCTGAAGCCCAGTCTTTCGATAACCGGGTTGAATGTCTGAGGCGGCTAAAGCGAACCGGCTTTCAGGTGGGAACCGGGGTTATGTACGGTTTACCTGGTCAGACTTACCAGATGCTTGCTGATGATATTCTGTTTTTTAAAGATATGGATATAGACATGCTGGGCATGGGGCCATATATTAGACATAGCTCCACCCCCCTTAAAAAAAATGAAAACCAGTTTATTATCGAGGGAGATGATCTTTTGCGTGTTTCTCTTCTGATGATAGCGGCTTGCCGGCTTGTGCTTAAGGACATAAATATCGCTGCTACAACAGCTCTTCAGACAATCGATCCGACTGGTCGAGAAAAGGGGCTCAGTTTCGGGGCAAATGTGGTTATGCCACAGCTTACTCCTGTTGATTACCGTAAGAGCTATCTTTTGTATGATAACAAACCATGTCAGGAAGATACCAAAGAGGAGTGCAAAAACTGCCTTTCCGCGCGAGTTGGAAGTGTTGGAAGGGAAGTTCACTACAACGAGTGGGGTGACTCCCCGCATTTTAAAAGAAAAGGGGAATCAAAAAATTGAAAGAACTAATTGAACAGATTAAACAATACAAGAAGATTCTCGGAGAAGATCTTGTTATGCCAGCTCACCATTATCAACGCCCTGAAGTTGTCGCGCTGAGCGATTTCGCGGGCGATTCGTATAAACTGGCTGTTGAAGCCTCCAGACATACTTCGGACTTTATTCTATTTTGTGGTGTTCGTTTTATGGCAGAGGGAGCCAGTGTTTTGGCTGCCGATAACCAGAAGATAGTCGTGCCCGAGCTTTTGGCGGGGTGCCCCATGGCGGATATGATAGACAAATCGATGGCTCAAAAGGCTTATGATATAATTAGTCCTCTCTCAAACAGGAGAATCGCTCCTGTAGTTTATATGAATTCGTATGCGGATGTGAAATCTTTTTGTGGTGAAAAGGATGGTGCTGTATGTACCAGCTCGAATGCGCTGAAAATATGTTCGCATTTCATTGAGAAGGGTGAGGCTGTTTTCTTTTTTCCGGATTACAATCTTGGTATAAATACTGCTGATACTCTTGGTCTCGAAGATTATGAGGTAGTGCGTATTGGACGCGATCTTGTCATCGAAGAACGTGTCGATTACAAGAATGTGAAGATGTATCTTTGGGATGGTTTTTGTCATGTTCATAAGGTATTTACTGTTGATGATGTTAAAAAAGCACGCGAACAATATTCTGGAATCAAAATAATAGTTCATCCCGAAAGTGACAGAGCGGTTGTTCAAGCATCAGATATGAATGGCTCGACTGCATTTATTCTTGATAGCATAAGGGATTCAGAACCCGGTTCTGTTTGGGGAGTTGGTACCGAAGTAAATTTTGTAAGACGTATAGCTTCGGATTTTGGCCCAAACAGTACTCATAACAAGACAATTGTAGCCCTTCGTGACTCTCCCTGTTTTAATATGGAAAAGACTTCACTTGAAAAGGTTGCTGCTTCTTTAAAATCCATAGTTGATTATAAAAATGGAGAGGGTGAACTGGTTACTGAGCTCAGAGTGCAACCAGAATTTAAGGATGGAGCCAAAAAGGCTTTGCAGACGATGATGGATATTGTTCAAAAAGCCTAGACCGTTTCGTGAGGGCCTGAAGCTGTGTCGTCTACAGTGCCGCTTATCGATTTGGCGGTACTAACTTTAACCGGGACATCTTTTATAAAGATTACTGTTAAAATTAAAGCTATTATCGATAGACCTGTGGGCACCATCCAGAACATTGTATAGTCGGTTGTACCATTTTTTGAATAGTAGTCAGTCAGAAAACCCGCTGTTATTGTGCCTGTAAGCCCCGAGAACCCAAAAAATATCATGTTAATTATCTGATGTACTCCGGATCTGTTCTCTTCGGTGCACTGCGTATCGACATAAATTGTTGCTGTTGCGTAAAAGAAGGTGTAAATAAACCCATTACATAGAAGTGCAGTAACTATCCCAAGTTTGCTTCCTGTAAGTGTAAATATGGTGTAGCGCGTTACCTGAAAAGCAAGACCCAAAAGAAAACTCTTTTTAAAGCCAATACCCTTGAAATAAAAAGATCCTCCTTTATGGTTAATCAAAAAACCACCCAAAATAAACCCAAGAACCGGAATAGAAACTATTTCCAGAACTTGTCCGAGTGTTTGCATGGCAAGATTATTTCCGTACGAGTAACCCAGATGTTCCAGATATGGCCCTGTGCCGAAAAAGTAAAACTGATCCATTGTGCTTGAAAGGAAAAAGACTACTGTAAGCGATAATAGCTCTGGCCGGGCTATTGTTTTAAATGCGCTTGCGGGAATTATATCCTTGATGCTCTTTCTGCTACGTGGTGGCAGGGGAATATCCGGTAAAAAGAAACAGATTATGCTGATAATGATGCCCATAATGGAGGCTGCAAAAAAGATATGAGATACTGGGCCATTGAAAAATTTAATATATAGCTGTCCCAAAATCAGTCCGGACGCCATCCAACCCAAAGTTCCGAAAACCCTGATAGAACCGAAGTGCTCACGTCTGGACTTGAGATTTTTAAATGTAACTGCATTAACAAGCCCCATCGTAGGTGCGAAGAGTAACATGTAAAACAGATAAGAGAAGAGTACAGATTTAAAAGAGGTATTGATGGCCGTAAAAAAACTGAAGAACGCGGCAGTGAAATGAAGTATGGATAAAAGATGTCTTGCTTTAATTAGCCTGTCGACAACAAAACTTGCGGCAAGAGGAGAAAATATACCAGCTATTACAGTGGTTGAGATTATTACCGAAGCCTGTGTTCCGCTGAAGTTGAGTACTTTGGTCAGATAGGTGCTTAGTATGGGACGGTAAGAGCCGTAAATCGCGAGTTGCAAAAACATGATAATTGCCAGAAGTGAGAAAGGATACAGTTTTTTCATAATAAGAGATGTAACTCTGCCGTTAATTTTTGAAGATCATAAGATAAGAGGTTCCGATAACTGACTGAAACTTTAAAATTATATTCGGGGTGACTGGATTTGAACCAGCGGCCCCTTCGTCCCGAACGAAGTGCGCTACCGGACTGCGCTACACCCCGAATAATTAATATCTGTTTTTTAGTTTTCAGGTGTCAAGTTTATTTGTCTGCTCTGTATTTTGAACTTGGTAAAAAAATAAAAAAAGAGGTTAGTACACAGATTATTTTTCAATAGTTGACATAATTCAAATTATGTATAAAAATGCCAGTTAAAGACCGGCTGGTCGGACGGCTGATCTATATTAAAAGAGGAGGTATTGCCATGCTGGGTTTTCAGGATTGGGGGGTTACCCTGGCTTACGTAGGCACAATAGTCTCCGCGGTTATATGTGTAGTGTACGGTATAGTGAATTGGAATAGACCGCGTGAAGATGAAGAGTCAGAAATCAATGAAGAACTTGAGTGGGAAAAAAATGATCCGGAGCTCAAAGAAGGAAATATATAATGAATATGATTTTTTTGGGGTTTGTTGTTATTCTTTATCTTTCTGTAATCGCTTTTTTGGGTTATCGTGGATACAAACGCACAAAAAGCACATCTGACTATTTGCTTGCGGGTCGTAAAATACATCCAATGATAATGGCAATATCTTATGGAGCAACTTTCATAAGTACCTCCGCAATAGTTGGTTTTGGCGGTGCCGCAGCTGTTTTTGGTATGGGAGTTTTATGGTTAACTGTATTGAATATTTTTGTTGGTATATTTATAGCCTTTGTATTTTTCGGTTTGCGAACAAGAAAAATGGGGCACAATCTTGACGCACATACCTTTCCGGAACTGCTTGGAAGAAGATTCGATTCCCAGTTTTTACAGACGGCCGGAGGCTTGCTGATATTTTTGGCGATGCCTTTATATGCCGCTGCAATTATTCTGGGTGGAGCACAGTTTATGTCCACAACCCTGGCAATTCCGTATGAGGTTTCGCTTGTTGTTTTTGTGGGTATTGTAGCGATGTATGTCATTATGGGTGGTATGCGCGGTGTTATGTATACCGATGCTTTTCAGGGTACCGTCATGTTTGTCAGCATGACAATTCTTCTTGTCACTATATACTCTTCCACAGGAGGGATAGTTGCCGCGCACACAAAACTTACCGCTTTGGCTCCGCAGGCAGTAAAGATCTGGGGAGGTGCAGGACATCAGGGGTGGACGGCAATGCCGGTTTTTTGGTCCCCGCTTTGGCAGCAACTGGTAACTACAATAGTGCTTGGTGTTGGTATAGGGGTTTTGGCTCAGCCACAGCTTGTCGTTAGGTTTATGACGGTAAAGAGCGGTCATGAACTAAATAGGGCTGTTCTTGCTGGAGGAGTCTTTATTATGATGATGACTGGTGTTGCTTTTGTAGTGGGAGCGTTAGCAAATGTATATTTCTTTGAGCAAACCGAAAATATTGCGCTTCTTGCGGCTGGTAAGAAAACTGATGCCATTATACCATTGTTTATCAAAGATGCAATGCCGTGGTGGTTTACTTCTCTTTTTATGATTACACTTCTTGCTGCAGCCATGTCAACTTTATCGAGTCAGTTTCATTCTATGGGATCGGCTTTTGGTCGAGATTTTCTTGAAAAGGGTCTTAAAGTAAAAATTAAGGATTCAATAACAGTAAATAAACTTGCAATGATTGCAGCGATTCTTTTTTCAACTCTTTTAGCCTTTGGATTACCTCTGTTTTATCAAGAGGGAACAGCAATTATTGCAACTGGAACCGCTATATTCTTTGGATTATGTGCTTCAGCATTTTTACCGATGTTTGTCGGAGCTCTCTATTTTAAACGAATGAGCGCTACTGCGGCCCTTGCCAGCTTCTGGGCAGGTATTGGAGTAAGTCTTTTCGCGTTGATTTTTATACATATCAAGGAGTCAAAACCTCTTGGATTATGTAATTTACTCTTTGGTACTGATACGCTTATACCTGTTTTGCAGAACCTTGATCCTTTGATTATGGCTTTGCCGGTATCTGTAATTACGGCTGTTGTTGTTACCTTCTTTTCTAAGCCTCCTTCGCAAAGAGTAACTGATCAAGCGTTTAAAAATATTAAAAAGTAGAAATATGAGCAAACTTAAGGAATAGCAATGAGAAAAATATTGATAATTGGCGGTACTGGCACCATAAGTAGTGCCGTTGTTAAAAAGGCTGTTGAGGATGGGGAAGAGGTTTTTCTGCTTAACAGGGGTAACCGAATTTCAATTTTTAATGATAAGCGAATAAATCATTTTAATTGCGATATTAATGATACTGATACTGTTAATTCTTTACTGGGAGATACCATATTTGATGTGGTGGCTGACTTTATCTCATTTGTGCCGGAGCATCTTGAACGTAACTTCTTTTTGTTTAAAAAACGTACAAAGCAGTACATATTTATAAGTTCAGCTTCAGCATATCAGAAACCGTTAGGTCATTATCTTATAACAGAAGGAACGCCGCTAAGCAATCCATATTGGGAATACTCTAGAAACAAAATATTGTGCGAGGAGTATTTGATTAACAAGTATCGGGCCGAAGGGTTTCCGGTTACCATTGTTCGCCCTAGCCACACCTACGACGAAAGATCGATACCACTTGGGGTTCATGGTAAAAATGGTAGTTGGCAGGTTGCAAACCGAATGTTTGAAGGAAAGCCGGTCATTATTCATGGTGACGGAACATCATTGTGGACCATGACTCATAATAGTGATTTTGCGATGGGATTTAATGGCCTTTTCGGAAATATACACGCAATAGGTGAAGCAGTTCATATAACTTCAGATGAAACAGTAACATGGAACCAGGTTTATGAATCAATTGCCGCTGCACTTGGTGTAGAGTTAAAGGCTGTTCATGTCGCATCAGAATTTTTGGCTCTATCAGGTGATTACGATTTAACAGGATCGCTTATTGGCGATAAAGCAAACAGTGTTGTATTTGACAATAGTAAAATAAAAAGGCTGGTTCCTGGATTTTGCGCCAAGACGAGGTTTGATACAGGTATCAAGCAGACTATTGAGAATGTTTTAAGTAATAAAGAATTACGGATCGAGGATCCCGAGTTTGACAGGTGGTGCGATCATCTAATTTCGTTATATTTAAAGGCTTCGGCCGATGTCAGAGCTCTTGCTTGAATTCTGTAGCAGTAGAGCAGTTAAGCTGCTCTACTGTTGTTCGGAATACTCAGGTTTAATGGATTGATATTTTTTACGATAATCTTTTGGAGAAATACCTTCAAGAGATTTAAACACCTTATTAAAATGAGTTACGGTATTATATCCAACCGAATAGGCAACATCAATAATCTTTGTATCTTCGTTCTTAAGCATATCTTTTGCCTTGTTAACCCGCAGATTGTTTACGTATTGCTTGAAAGTACAATCAGATATTTCTTTAAGAAGCGATGGAATCAGATATATTGATATATTTGTTTTTTTAGACATATAACTTATATTTAGATCTGGATCTGAATAATTTTGGTCAAGAAAATTAACTATGTTTGCTTTGATTCTCTCTTTTTCGTTGTCTAAATGTATCTTTTTATGGGTTAATACTGTTTGTTTAGCTTTCTTGAAAGTGGCTCTAAGTTTAACAAAATATACCAGTATAACAATAAAAAATGTAATTGAAAATAGTTTTATAAAATTTGTAATTAGCAGGTTCGAAATTTTTTTTTCGAGGGATATCGATTTAACTACAATGTTGCCCTGTTGTGACTGGTTGTTTGAGTTAACCAGTATTTCCATGTTTCCAAAGGCCTTTAGTCTGATATTTTTGGCCTTGCTTCTTTCAATACGGTTTTTTGTAAACCACCATTCGGGAATCTGAAAGTCGGATAATGCTGTATTAATGGTGTTATAACCCTCTTCAATTTTTGCCATGGTGCTGAAATAAACGGCACGTCTGTGGTAAAGGCCATTTTTTGAATCATAAATAGGTACATCTGTTATGATGTTTATCATTATAGTGCATGCCGAATCAGAGTTAGCGACGATACGTAAAAAATCATGATTTGTTGTTTTGAATAGGTAGTCTTTAGCTGATTTAAGCCGAATACCAGCATATGGGAAAGTATAGCCCTTGTTGAGTTTGAATTTAAACGAAATTTGCCCTTTATCCGTTTCATATAAACTGATGTTTGAATTTCCTTGATCGGGCTGATCGGTTATAGTTGTCAAAGAAAAAGAATGAGAAGGAACAAGATTCTTTCCACGGTTTATAAAATCAGGTACTATTATTGCAGCGCATATTAATATAATAGATAAATAAATCAGAGTTTTTCTTTTAAATATCATGCTGGGAATCCTGAATTTCTAATCTTTGTATTCAGACGGTGGCTTTGTTTGAAACATTATTTATGAGATTATTAAACTTGTAAAAAACAAGAATAATTTACCAACTTCATTTTTTTGGAAATTTTATACTTGATTCCTTGATTACCTGCTCTTAAAACAAATAGGTCTTTATCTTTAAATTACTATTATATTATCATAAATACCAAATATTGGCAGCTTTTTGTGAAAATTCCTTCGTAAGCAAGTTGTAGTTTTTAGTTTTGGTTTTAAGACTAATTAAAAAAAAAGCGGAGTTAAATATGTCAAAAATTTCTGTTATTGGTGCCGGCGCGTTCGGGACCTCTTTGGCCATGCATTGTAAAAGTCTTGGGTTCGATGTAAGAGTCTGGTGTTTTGAAAAGGATTTACCGGGAATTGTTGCCGAAAAAGGCGAAAATACCATTTATTTGCCCGGTTATACATTTTCAAAGTCTGTGCGCTTTGTTAATGACCCTCTTGAAGCCGTTGAGGGAGCAGATCTTGTACTCTTTGTCCCGCCTTCGGCACATTTAAGAAAAACAGCAGAACTGTTTAAGGGACATATAACCGACAAACAGCTGATTCTGACCGCTACAAAGGGAATTGAACATGGAAGCTGTATGCTGATGTCTCAGGTTATGGAAGATATTTATCCGGAATTTAGAGACAATATGGCATTTTTATCTGGACCGTCGTTTGCTAAAGACGTTGCGGCTGGGTATCCGACAGATTTGTCGTGTGCGGCGTTTGATATTGAAGTCGCAAAGAAGATTCAGAAGATGCTTCATTCGTCGATAATAAGAATTTATACAAATGATGATGTGATAGGTGTTGAACTTGGAGGATCAGTCAAAAATGTGTTGGCAATCGCTTGCGGTGTCAGTGACGAACTTGGTTTTGGGCTATCGGCTCGAGCCGCATTAATGACAAGAGGGTTAGCCGAGATAACAAGGCTGGGTACAGCTATGGGGGCAAATCCGCTTACGTTTCAGGGGTTATCCGGTGTGGGTGATCTTATTTTGACATGTACAGGTGATCTTTCGCGAAACCGTACTTTGGGCAAAAAACTTGCCGAGGGAAAAACCGCAGAGGAAATTGTCTCTTCGCAAACAGCTGTTGCGGAAGGCTATGTTACCGCAAAGCCGGTGGTTCAATTGGCTGAAAAATATGGAATTGAGATGCCGATCTCAGAAGCCGTGTACAAGGTCTGTTATGAGGGAGCCGATTTGAAGAAGTCCGTATTGAAACTTATGAACAGATCGGAAAAGGATGAATTTGAAGGTATAAATGTCTGTTAAATGGTGAAAGGTGCATGATATGAGTTTTTGCCTATGATGGTATCTCTGGTAAAAGGAGAAATGTAATGACATTATTTGTAGAACTAATGCGAAGTATGGATAACCGTTTAAATGAATTGCTGAGAAACCTGTCTGAACAGCAGAGCATTTCGGTTATACTGATACTTATGTTGGTCTCGTTTGCTTACGGTGTAATACACTCGATGGGCCCGGGGCACGGCAAGGCGCTGGTTGCTTCGTTTTTTTTGAAAGAGGAGCATCCATTGAGGCGTTCGCTTTTTTTAGCAGCTGTTATTTCGGTTATACATACCGGATCAGCATTGGTAATAGCTTATCTTTTTAATTTTGTTCTGACAAGCGTGCGAGGTATGTTTAGAATAAAATTGCAGGGTTACTTTATTGCAGTGAGTGGTATTCTGATTGTGTGTGTGGGCCTCTTTTTCCTGATACGTAAGTTTATGAAAAAGAAGGATGAGCATGTCAGGTCGTTTGAAAAAAAAGGAAATGTCTTTTTGGTAGGTTTTTCCGCCGGCATTGTGCCTTGCCCCGCTGCATTGATGATCATGATGTTTGCCTTTACTGCGGGCATTCCGCTTATAGGTTTATATTCTGTAATATTCATCTCTTTGGGCATGTTTGTTCTATTGTCTGTGATTGGCACATTAATAATAAGGTCCAGAAAAGGAATTATGGATATCTCTTCTGCCAGATTCAAAAAGTCAGAGAATGTGGCTCTCTTCTTTGAGTATTTTTCCATTGTCGCTATTATATGTATAGGTTTGATTATGAGTTTGAGGATATTGATATGAATCGTGGTTTGACTCTGTTTTTGCGCTTGTTTCTGACCGGAATTGTACTGTTCATAAGCATCACTGCTTTTTCACATCCGCATCTTTTTATTAAACCATCACTAGAGCTTTTTGTTGAGGACGGTTCGGTTTCGGGAATACGAATTGTCTGGGAATGGGATAAGTGGTGGAGTGCCGAAGTTGTTGCCGAGTGCGATTCGGATAAAAATGGTGTGTTTGATGCTAAAGAGACAAAGATTGTTTTTGAGGATTTCTTTAGCGCTGTGAAATCGTTTGGTTACTTTACTGCAATTTATGTTGATGGCAAAAGTGTAAAAATAGACGAGGTTTTGCAATTCGCGGCCTTTATTGACAAAGATAAAATAGTTACCTACTCTTTTGTTATACCTTTCGCAAAGCCGGTTAAGGGAACAGGTGCGAGTGTAAAAATAGATTTTAATGATGAGACCGTTTACACCGCCTTTGATCGCGGAATAAAAATAATGCCTAATGATACATTTAATGTAACTGATTTTAAATCATCTGAACACGGATTCTACGGGGCATCGGTATCATTTAAGGTAAAAGGAAAATAGATGAAAGTTTCTGCTAAAAGAATTATTCGAGCGTCACTCTTTTTAATAATTATCTTTTCGGCTCTGTATCTGTATGCCAGGGCTGGTGGAGCAGGTGGTGCGTCTTCCGGAGGAAGCAGGGGCTCCTCGGGAGGAAGTGGCGACGGCGAACTGATATTTTATCTGATCTATTTATTGATAAGAATTTTGATATCTCTGCCTTTTCCATTTAACGTTATTAGCATAGGATTAATTCTTTTAGTCGCGGCTATTGTACTTAACAAGGGCAAAAAACAGGTCGAAGAAAAGTCCGTCTTTAACAATATACCCACTGACAAAAGACCTTCAAAGCAGGGAAAAATTCCCAGTCGCTTCATGGCCGATAATCCGGGGTTTGACCAGACGCAATTTCTTGAAAGTGTAAAAAACGCATTTTTGCAGATTCAGGATGCCTGGATGAACAAGGATTTGAAGAATGTCAGAAAATTTTTATCTGACGGTGTGTATCAGCGATTTATTACTCAGTTCAAGATGATGGATCTTCTTGATCAGACTAACCGATTGTCAGATATTACTGTGAATTATACTTTTATTGATAAGGTTGAATCTGATAGTAATTATGATGTTTTACACGTTGCCATTTCGGCGTCGCTAAAGGATAACTTTATTTGCGGCCTTGATTCTTCATTGAATAGCGGTGGCTATGAAAATTTCGTTGAGTACTGGTCTTTTATAAGGCGTAAAGGTGTTCAAAAAAAAGGTATGTTTGACAAACAGAGTTGCCCGAATTGTGGTGCTTCTCTTGAGGAGGGTTTGGGAGAAGTTTGTGTTTGCCCTTACTGTGGCAGTCTTTTGAACAGTGGTGAATATGACTGGGTGCTTTCTGAAATAACGCAGGCTGTCGATTATGCGGGTAATAAAGCCGGATTCTTTTCAAGCCGGTCACTTCGTCAACAGGTTAAAAGGCTGGTACTTGAGAATAGTGATTTTTCGGTACAATTTGTGGAAGATAAGGCAAGCAATGGATTTTTGCAATATATAACTGCTCTGACATTAAAAGAACCTGCTATTATGAGACGGTTCGTTTCTGATAATCTTTATGAAAGCGTTAAGGGTAATTTTGACGGAAGACAGATCGTTTATAACAGAATTTACCTTAACGATGTATCTCTTGTCGGAATAATTGAGGAAGAAGATTATAACAGGCTGTATGTTATTATCAAGTATTCGTTTCAGCGAGTCGAACTAATTGATAAAAAGATTAGAATTGTGGATCCTGTTGTGATTAGTGATTCAAAAGTAGTTGTAATGAAACGCAAAAAAGGCGTCTCTCCTGCGAAGGGTTCTCTCTATTCACATAATTGTCCAAACTGCGGAGGCAAATTAAGTGATACTCTGGATATACATTGCCCTTACTGTAGCGTAGTTCTTAACAGCTCCGATATCGAGTGGACTGTTGACGATATAATGCATCTTGACAAGTATAGAGATTTTCTGGATAACAACAGCTCTCTTTTTGAGTACAGTGTATCTATTAAGACGATAGACTCAATGTACGATGTGAGGGATTATGCCTTAAACAATGTTCTTGTTGTTGCGGCGGCAGATGGAAGACTTGATGAATCAGAAAAGCAGTTTGTCGATAATCTTGTGAAAAAATGGAAATATAATCCGGAAAAAATTAAAGGATTATACGATCAGGCATTCTCTGGCAACTTGACGATTATGATGCCGGACAACACAAAGAAGCGACAAAAAATATTTGAGCTCATGTGCAAGGCCGCGGCTGTAGACGGAGATATAGATCCTCAGGAACAAAAGATACTCGATGAAGTGCGAAGCTACTATCTTTCATAATTACGAGTTTTTTGATAGCGGCTTCACCCTTTAATCTTTTTTATACGATTATACAATCATTGGAGCTATTATCAGGGCTATAACCGATAACAGTTTTATTAGTATGTTAAGCGAAGGTCCTGATGCGTCTTTAAACGGGTCACCAACTGTATCACCCACCACTGCCGCAGAATGGGCGGTGCTAGTTTTGCCTCCGTGGGCGCCCTCTTCGATGCTCTTCTTCGCGTTATCCCAGGCTCCACCTGCGTTTGACTGAAAAAGAGCCATAAGGACGCCAGTGACGGTAGCTCCGGCCAGAAGTCCACCAAGCATCTCTGCTCCGCCCCAAAAACCGGTTAGTACAGGAGTTACAAGAGCAATTACTGTTGGTAACATCATTTTTTTTATGGCTGCCTGTGTTGAAATTGTCACACATCGTGCATAATCGGCTTTGGCAGTCCCCTCCATAAGACCTTTAATTTCATGAAATTGGCGACGAACTTCCTGAATCATTTCGGAAGCTGCTTCTCCAACCGCGTCCATGGCCAAAGCGGTAAAAAGGAAAGGTAGCATTCCACCGATAAAGACTCCGGCCATCACAAGAGGCGTGGAGATATCAATGGATTGAATTTCTGCGATTTTCATAAAAGATGAAAAGAAAGCAAGGGCCGTAAGAGCGGCTGAACCGATAGCAAAACCTTTTCCTATTGCAGCGGTTGTATTACCTACGGCATCAAGTTTGTCTGTACGTTCACGAACCTCTTTGGGAAGCTCACTCATCTCTGCAATTCCACCAGCGTTGTCGGCAATAGGGCCGTATGCGTCTACTGCCAGTTGAATCCCTGTTGTTGCAAGCATGCCCAGCGCAGCGATAGCTATGCCATATACTCCGGCAAGATTGAAAGATATCACAATGGTTGCGGCAAGAATAAGTATGGGTAAAACTGTTGAGTACATTCCAACGGATAGCCCTTTTATAATATTGGTGGCAGCGCCCATTTCACTGGCCTTTGCTATCTGCATTACCCATCTGCGACCTTTTGATGTGAACCATTCAGTCAAGAGCCCTATTGCGACACCAGATATTAGACCAAGTGCTGTTGTAACGCTTAGCCGTATTGCCATCTGAGATGCCGAAATAGTTTCGCCTCGGATTATGGCATCGACTGAAAAATATTTGATTATGGCTATGGATGACGCAGCAGTAAGAATTGCAGCACTAAAAGTTCCTTTATTTAGGGCGTGTTGAGGGTCACCGTTTTCCTTTGTATGAACAAGAAAAGTGCAGGCAAGTGACATTATTATTCCAGCGGTAGCAATAAAGAGAGGTATTAGAACATATTCTATTTTATCGTCAAATGTGGCAAGACCCAGTATCATTGCTGAGATAATAGACCCAGCATAAGATTCAAAAAGGTCGGCTCCCATGCCTGCAACATCACCCACGTTGTCTCCTACATTGTCTGCAATAGTTGCGGGATTTCGCGGATCATCTTCGGGAATACCGGCTTCTATTTTGCCGGCAAGATCGGCACCGACATCGGCTGCCTTGGTATAGATTCCACCACCTACGCGAGCAAAAAGAGCTATGGAAGAGGCACCAAGTGAAAATCCCGATAGAATGGGTAATACAATGTTTTGCAAAGACATGGAATTGAATCCGAATAAATTGGAATATATTATAAAAAGAATGGATATGCCGAATAGAGCCAGCCCCACAACGTTCATGCCCATTACTGATCCGCCGGTAAATGCTACAGTTAATGCTTTATTGAGATTGCTTCTTGCGGCCTCGGCTGTACGTACATTGCTAAGTGTAGCTACACGCATGCCAAGAAATCCGGACAAAGCTGATAGAAAAGCACCAACTGCAAAAGAGACGGCAGTTAGCATTAGATTGCCTTTTGAATAATAGCCGATTACGAGTAAGATGGATATAATTATAACGAAGAAAAACAGTCGTGTATATACAGTCTTTAGAAAAGCCATGGCGCCTTCTCGTATGTAGCCGGCGATTTCGCGCATTTTGTCGTTGCCAGTATTAGATTTTTTGATTTTGATTGTCTGAAAAAGAGCAAAAACAATCGCGAGTATTGCGCCGATAGGTACAAGATAAACAAGATTATACATTTTCATTTTCCTTTATATATGGGCTTTAAACGGCATTGCCATTATGGAAATGGTAATTTTTCGAAGTTCCCTTATGTTTTAATAATGTGGGCAAACTTTCATGTTTGTGTTAGCCGATATATTGATACAGTTTAATCGATTAAGTATGATTTGAAAACAAAATCGATATTTGGAAGTAAAAATAACATCGCAAATGTACAGCGTCAACTTCTTTTGAGGCGGTATTATGATTATGGCTTTGAGCAGTTGTTTTTGAAGAAATTAGCGGGTGTGCCGTGAAAAGATTATTTTGTATTGTGTGCCGGAGTGGTTTATATGTTCAAATGTGGCTCTAATTTGAAGTATGAGGCTGTTAACTAGATCAAGACCAAGCCCAGGAACTGGGCGGGTGTTGTCTTTGTCTTCGTAACCTTTGCCATTATCTTTATATATTAGTGTGTATTGATCAGCAACCTGAGTTATCGATATGCTTATGAGAGAATCTTTGATATCTGTGAATGCGTGTTTGTACGAATTAAGCAGAAACTCATTAATTATTAGACCAAGAGGAATTGCCTGATCAATGGGAAGCATTACATTTGTGCAGTCGATATCAATTTTTACATGGAATAAATCAGAATCAAAACTATTATGAATATCCTTCACAAAATCAAACATATACTTATCAAAATTGATATTGTAAAGGTTATCATAGCGATAGAGCTGTTCATGAACGTGCGCCATGCTCATAACCCGGCTTCGGCACTCGTCAAAAAATGTTGCGTAGGGTGTATCCCTGATTGATGATGCCTGAAGGTTAAGCAGGCTTGAAACAATCTGAAGATTATTTTTTACGCGATGGTGAATTTCCCGAATTAGTACCTGCTTTTCTTTAAGGGAGGCTTCAAGCTGATTTGTAAACATTATTTCGTCAGTAATATCATCTGCAATTCCAAGTATTGTTAAAAGCTTGCCGTCTTTATCACGTTTAAACGGGATATCATGCGTACGTATCCATTTTAAGCCTGATGATTCCGTATTTATTCTGAAAGTGGATATGCGTATTGAATCGTCTTTCTGTTTTAAAAGTATGTCATGCTTTTCGACCAGTTTTTTAATATCGTCGGGATGAATTATTTTTTCCAGGTATATCAGAGATTCATCGTCTGCCGCTTTGGAAGTATAGCCTGTTATCTCTTTGAAACGGGGGTTCAGGATTTCGAACCAGTTTTTATCAATATGATAAAGGTAAAGCCCCGAGGGAACCGTGTTGATAAGATTTTGTAAAAAAATATTCTTGTCGTTGATTTCGCTTAGAAGTTCAGTATTTTGCTGCTCAAGCAATTTTGAACGAACCGCGTTTTGCAGCAGTATTGCAAGTAAGGCAGTGGCATTGGAAATATTTGTCAGAGTCAGGTTGTCCGGTTTTCCGGAATCTTTATCAAGATTCAAGAAACCAAATGAATCGGCTCCGGAGGCAATTTTAAAATAAATTTCACCTTGCGGATTGTCGCCGTAACTCCAGCTGAAGTTGTCTGATAATGAGTTTATGGCTTCAATAAACTGTTTCTTTATAGTATTGATCTCTTTTGATTGAGAGAGACTGAACATAAGCAGAAAGAGATCGTTTCCGTTTATCATGATTACGCCGGCTCCTGTTTTTTGATACTGCAAATAATCTTTATAAAAAAACGTAAATCACGGGTTACGTTAATAATAAAACAGCCGTGATTACTTGTGGAAAACCGGCATTTTAGCTGTCTTTGCTGTACAGAAATTGTGGAGCATTTTCGGCCAACCAGATGTCCGGGTCAATAAAGTAGGGGTTTTGCATAAGTATCCCGTTAGATATGGTGTAAGGATGAGTTCGTAACACATCCATGATTGTAGAGCCTGAGAACTTTGTGGTGTTGTACATGCAGATGCTGACCCAAGGCTTTCCGGGAATAAAGTAGTTCAATCTTGATTCGTAGGCGAAAAGGTGCTCGCGTCCTGGAACTGCCTCAAGTGCCCATACCATTTCGGCTGTAGCTCTTATATTCCTGGGACCGTTTTTTTGCGACTCTTCGAAAAAACTGTTAAGATTTTTGTCCATTTCGAAAGGAGAAAATGTTCCGTTCGGATAATAGATATCTTTGGCTGGCAGTATCTGGAAATTGTCGTTTGTTAGAAGTTCACTCTTTTTGCGGCCGCAGTGGCTGGCAAAAGAATCCATAAAGCCATCTATTGACCGCTCTACAGGGCAAAAAAGGTCGATATCCTTTTCAATAAGACCCTGATTCAAAAAGCCGTAAATTATATCGTCACGCTGTGTATCGTTTTCGTAAAGACCGGCTATATGTATTCCCCAGTTACAAACATGATCTCCAAAACCGAGATTCAGTTCGGGTTGATCTGATGATTTTATTTTCATGTCTATCCTCCCCTTATTACTATAATATAAGTAATATTTAAGGTTTAATCAAGGTAATACCCGCAATAATTTTAAAACTTTATTTATACCAGGTGCAAAAAAAAATAACCTTTAATATCAATTAAGAGATGAGCCCTTTTGAATCAGGTTATTTCTTTGAAATTTTCTGTGGACACATCAATAAATTATAGTGACGAGGTGACTGGTTGTCAAAATTTGAGAGAAATTCTGCTTAAATGTGGGTAAAAAATTAAAAGGAGGATCTTTTGATCCTCCTTTATGAGATATTTAACTAATTGCTTAAGTCTGAATCAGAAATCAGATTAGAATCCTTGCGCAGACATAGCTTCGGCAACCTTTTTAAAGCCCGCGATGTTCGCTCCGATAACAAGGTTGTTTTCCTGACCATACTCTTTTGCGGCCGCGCTTGCGTTTTTAAAAATGTCTTCCATGATGCCTTTCAGTTTTGAATCTACTTCTTCGAAAGACCATGAGTAGCGCATGCTATTCTGGCACATTTCAAGACCCGATGTCGCTACACCACCTGCGTTAGCAGCTTTACCAGGACCAAATACGATACCCTTTTCGATAAAAAGATCAACAGCTTCAGGAGTAGAAGGCATGTTTGCGCCTTCGCCTACAGCAAAACAGCCATTGTTCACAAGTGTTTTTGCTGCTTCGCCATCAAGTTCGTTTTGTGTTGCGCACGGAAGGGCAATGTCACATTTTATGCTCCAGATGCCAGCGCAACCTTCTGTGTATTTCGCGTTTGGATGGTGCTTGATATATTCACTGATACGTTTTCTTTCGACTTCTTTGATCTGTTTTACTGTATCAAGTTTGATTCCGTCAGGATCATGGATGTATCCGGCTGAATCACTTAGAGCAACGACTTTGCCTCCAAGTTCCTGTACCTTTTCAGTGGCGTAAATTGCAACGTTTCCTGAACCTGAAACAACAACCGTAGAGCCTTTGAATGATTTACCTTTGATAGCTTGCATGGCTACGTCCATGAAATAGCAGAGACCGTAACCTGTAGCCTGTGTTCGGGCAAGGCTTCCACCCCAAGCAAGGCCTTTTCCTGTTAGTATGCCTGTGAAATCGTTTCTGATTTTACGGTACATTCCATACATATAACCTATCTCTCGGCCGCCTACACCTATATCACCGGCAGGTACATCTGTGTTTTCGCCTATATGGCGAAAAAGCTCACTCATAAAGCTTTGACAAAAACGCATGATTTCGGCATCGGATTTACCTTTTGGGTCAAAATCGCTACCGCCCTTGCCGCCGCCCATAGGAAGGCCAGTTAAAGAGTTTTTGAAAATTTGCTCGAAGCCTAAAAATTTGATAATGCCAAGATTAACTGAAGGGTGAAAACGAAGACCGCCCTTGTAAGGTCCAATGGCGCTGTTAAACTGAACACGAAAACCTCTGTTTACATGAACTTTACCGTTATCGTCCATCCAAGGAACACGGAACATGATTTGTCTTTCCGGTTCAACGATTCGGTCAAAAATTCCTTCCTTGATCCACTGAGGATTCTTTTCGGCCACCATTTCGAGTGACTCTAGTACTTCTTTTGCTGCCTGATGAAATTCAGGTTCGCTTGGGTTTCTTTTTTGAACCTGATCCATAACGTTTGCTAAAAGTTTCATTATTTTCTCCTAATTTAAAGGTAGTGCTGCAATATAAACAGAAATAGTACGATTAGGTATTGATTCTGTTTGAGTGATAAATGTTAAGAATAAGTAAAAAACGTTTATTATTGAAACATATTGGAACAATTTAACATGCAATTAACAATAATAGGGCATGATGCAAACAATGAGCACAATGTGAAGAAATATTTTTTTTAATTGTTACATAAATGTTAAATTAATCAAAGAGAATAAACAAGAGATGTATCCGGGTATTATGCTTTGGTTAACTAAAGATACTGTGATGAAACGATTTGGTTTTGTGAAAAAATAAATCTGTGTTTGGGGCGTGTTTGGTGCCGAATGATTATGTAAATAATGTTCGCGTAGTAAAAATTTCCTGATTATAAAGCTCTTAACAACGACCATAGAATCATTTTGGATTTCAAGTCGTTGTTAAGTAAATCTTGTAAGTTGCATTCAAGTTATTTATTTGAGTTAGCCAACCACAATTTTTTGTAAAAATTGCTGAGCTCGCTCAGTTGTTGGTGAATCAAATATTTGCTCGGGTGTGCCTTCTTCAATAATCAGACCGTCGTCCATAACGCATACACGATCGGCTGCCTCTTTTGCAAACCACATTTCGTGTGTTACAACAATCATGGTCATTCCTTCTCTTGCCAGATCGGCCATAACTTCGATAACTTCGCCAACAAGCTCCGGATCAAGAGCCGATGTGGGTTCATCAAACAGCATTATTTGCGGATTCATGGATAGGGCTCGGGCAATCGCGACACGCTGTTTTTGCCCACCAGAGAGCATTTGAGGGTAGGCATTATGCTTGTCGGCTAACCCGACTTTTTCAAGAAGTTCGATGCCCTGCTTTCGAGCCTTATCTTTTTTCATATGTAGCACCTGGGTTGGCCCTTCCATAACGTTTTGTAGGACTGTCATATGGGGGAAAAGGTTAAAGTGTTGAAAAACCATGCCGACGTTTCGTCGAAGCATATTGATGTCATTTTTTTGACGATGTATCACTTTGCCGTCTATAGAGATGCGACTTCCTTTTTCTGCTGTTTCAAGAAAATTTATACAGCGTAGCAAAGTACTTTTGCCAGAACCACTTGGTCCGATTATTACAACGACCTCGCCTTCGTCGACCTTAAGATCGACACCCTTAAGAACCTTAAGCTTGCCAAAATTTTTTTTGATATTTTCGAGTAAAATCATCCGTTGCTCCGTTTAACTTGTTTTGAAGTGGACTTCCAGTCGATGTATCAGATACGTGAAAAGTGAAGTAAGAATCAGATACCAAATCGCCACAACGATTAGCATTTCCATCAGAATAAAATGGGTGTTACCAATTTGCCTTGCTCTTAAAAGTAGTTCTGAAATGGTTATTGTGCTTGCCAAAGATGAATCTTTAAGTGCGATTATGAATTGGTTACCAAGAGAAGGTATCGCCCTTTTGAATGCTTGGGGCATTATTATTCTTTCCATCGCTTTTGTTTTGCTCATGCCTAGTGAACGGGCGGCTTCCATTTGCCCTTTGTCGATTGACTGGATTGCTCCTCTGAAGATTTCAGCAATATAGGCTCCGTTATGAATACCGAGCGCGATTACGGCAGATGGAAAAGAACGTATAGTGATAATTGACGTGATGCCGTAATAGATTATAAAAAGTTGCAAAAGCAAGGGGGTTCCGCGAATAAGGAATATATATGCTTTCGCAGGATATCTCATAAACTTGATTTCAGAAACACGCATTAAACCAAAAAGAAGACCAATAAGTAAGCCAAAAAGTATTCCTGCCGATGTTAGCTGTAGGGTTATCAGACCAGCTTTCCAGAAGGTAGGAAAACGAGTGATGATGGCTTTAAGACTTTCGCCCATAGAAAATAGAGATGGATTGATATTAACAACCCAGTCTATAAATGATGACGATAATAAAATATTTGTCGATAAAAATTCCATTATGTTTTCCGATCATCCTGTTGTTTTTAGCAGAAATCATCTGTAATGATTACAGGTGATTTCTGCTCGTGGCATGTGATTACTTGACAGTGATATCTTCACCATCAAACCATTTAGTGCTTATTGACTTGAGTGTGCCGTCTTTACGCATGTCATCAAGAATCTTGTTAATTTCGTCTTTAAGGGGACTGTCCTTTTGAAGTGCTATTGCGCACTCTTCTGTTCTTAATAGTGAACCGGCGAGTGTCAGATCAGATCCGCCTTTGATTTTTTTTATTGCATTAAGGCCAACAACACGGTCTGTGATAACAGCGTCCACACGTCCATTTATAAGCTCCATAAGTGTCTGATTGTCATCTTCGTAAAGATTGATTTTTACTCCCAGTTTTTCGGCATCTTGCGCGAAAGTTGTCGCGGTGACAAGACCCACAGTATGTTTCTTGTTAAGCTTGTCGGGGCCGGTTATTGAAGAATCTTTTTTTGCAATAATTTGCGCTCCTGAGTAGTAGTAGGGAGTCGAGAAGTCTACAACTTTGAGTCTCTCTTCGGTAATTGCCATTGATCCGAGTATGCCTTCGTAGCGGCCAGCTCTCAGCCCTTCGATGATTCCATCCCATGATGTTGTAACATAAACCATCTCTTTGCCCATGCGTTTCGCGATCTCGTGAGCGACGTCCACATCAAAACCGATAACTTCATTGTCTTCACTCATAAAGTTAAAGGGAGGGTAGCCGCCTGATCCCGCAAAACGGATTACGTTTTCATCTTTTTTTGCGCATGATGCGCTTAATACGATGATTAAAGTTAGTATTAAAAGTTTAAGTTTCATTAGAGTCTCCTTTATCTTATATTTATAAGGTCATAATTATAATTGCTTTTGCTTTGTTATACTTGCGCTGTATAAATATAAATATAATATCTGTAATAAGACAGTGCCAGGTATAGATTGCTATCCGTGATAATGCTTGGTAAACCATGTAAGCGATATTTTGTTTAGCAAAGTCATTTAAGTGATATTTAAAACCAAACAATTGACCGCAAACAGTGTAGTGAAATCATTATGTAAGATTTAGAAGTTATGGTTCGAAGAGTGACACGTAAAAGATCATACGTGTGTCACGGTTTAAATAAGATGTTTTAAAAAGATTTGAAAGCTGTGATATTGACATTATGTAATTTATTGAACTTTTTAAAGTTTTCATTTCTTGATAATTGAGGTTTGGGAAAAGAAGGTCAAGGATTTTTTTATTATAACACAACCCTATACTCTGAAAATTAATCAGATAAACTTGTTAAAGGGACATCCGGTATATTTAACCGGATGTTTGTTGTAGCAAATAAGAGTAGAACTAATCAGAGATTATTATTGTCCTGCTGTTGCATCGATTCGATCTGTTTTTCAAGAAGATCTCTCTGCTGTCTTAGCTCTTCAAGTGTTGGTTCGTATGGTCGTTCGTATGCTCCAAAGAATCTTGCTCCGAAACCGAATCCTGCACCTCGACGGCCAAATCCCATACCGCGTCCATAACCGTAACCAGCGGCTCTCCCCTGACCACATGGACCTAATCCGCGTCCCGTCATTGGACCGTTTCCAAAAGGGCCTGTTCCATTAAATCCTGGCATAATTGTTTACCTCCTGTTATATAATAATTTTTTACAGCTAAGCTGTAAAAACTGAAACTTGCATAATCGTTAGTTCGGTCGCCCTTTTTAGCCTCGGCCGCCTCTGTGTCTTCGACCGCCACGGACAACTCTTTGCGCGTATTGGCCGTTCAAGTTTTGCAATTTGTCAGAGCTGCAGTTTGGACAAACAGTTAACGATACCTCATTTATTGGAGCCTGATAGGTGTTATAGCATGCGAGGCATCTGATTCTGTTGTTTTCGAAATCGAACTCACCACCTTCGATTAAGAGCTCGCAACCGTCAATAATTGCTTTTGCTATTTTGTTGCGGGCATTTTGAAGCATACGAGTAAATACTGATCTGGAGATACCCAGTTTGGATGAGGCATCCTGATGCTCTAGATTATTATAATCGGCAAGGCGCACGCACTCGTACTCTTCGACAGTAATAACTATTGTATTTATATACCGCGTAGGAATACCCTGTGGCTTAAAACTTTTGCAATAGGGCGGACCTTCAATTGTCCTAGTTTTTCTTGGTCTTGACATTTTGCACCTATGTTCATTACTAAATATAAGTTACGCACCTATGTGCGTAATGTCAACTTTTTTTTTATTACATAGTCCAAACAATTGCGCAATCTTCAAGCGCGATTGTTTGGACGGTTTCGGG
>DAOTGZ010000012.1:0-25468 GCA_035447445.1 Spirochaetota bacterium
ATTAGGTTTTATTCATGATTCTTCGCCATGTAAAACAGAGCTTCGTTCTGAAACAATAATGAGAGCCGTTATTCTTTCAACTAAATACAAGGATGATTATAGGTCATACCATTTTTATTGGTTTATAACAGATTTAATTCTCAGTATTGGAGCAATGATTATTGGAGAGAGTCTCTATTATTCAAATATTGTTGCTCAATCAGGTCGTGTTTTCCCAATACTACTTTTTATGCTTTTTGCGATATGTATAATAATCATTTCAATAATCTATGTAGGCTCACATATAAAAGAACTAAAAAAATTTTTCAGGGTTTAACCTGTTTTGCAAGGGCAACATCTCTTAAATTTTATTAGTAATCCTAAGGTTTTAATTTATTTCTAACCATGAGTATCGATAAATATCTATAATTTCTCATCCTGCCGTGATTACCCCAAATATTCCTTTTAGGGAACTTAACCATTTTGCAATTTATTTATACCTGAATCGTTAATCTGATATTTTTTATATGTTAACAATAAAAAATCTGCAAAAACATGGATTTTGTTTGAACTCTTATTATATTGTTTTGATAAGAAGTTTATCAAAGGCTATATGAAAACGTATCAGTTAACGTTCTTCTTATACTAATACTTTTGTATTAGTTATTTTTTATTTTCCATAATGAAGGGAATATATGATTCCCTTAAATTGTATTTGCGGGGGTAAAGATGTCTGACCAGGCCATTTTAGAGGTTTTCCATAATGAAGCTCGTGAAATAATAGAAAACATAGAAACCGAGCTTGTATCCCTGGAGGAGTCGTACGATTCTGAAAAAGTAAATACCCTGTTCCGTTATTTTCATACACTAAAAGGAAGTTCCGGAATAGCCGGTTTAATGGAAGTATCCGAGTTTACTCATGAGATAGAGTCACTTCTTGATCGTGTACGTTCGGAAGAGATTCAAGTAACTCCTTCGCTGATTGATACAGTTTTAGCTAGTGTTGATCTTGTTAAGGTAATGATATTTGATGAGGATCAAGCAGACGGTTTGTCTTCTCAGAAAGAGAAGATTCTAACTTTTATTGGTAAAAATAGCGACGAAGTTACAGATAGCTCCAGACCATTACCGCAAAAAAGAAAGCTCAATTATTTTCGGGTAAAGATCAATTTCAAGGATAACGTTTTTGAATACGGTATTGATCCACTAATGATTATTGAAGACCTGGTTACTGTAGGTACAGTTATAGAAGAAAAGATATATCGATCACGGGTTCCTGCTCTTGATGAGATTAATCCCGAAAAATGTTATTTATCATGGATGTATATAATCGGAACAAAGCACACAAAAAAGAAGATAAATGAGATATTCCTTTTCGTTTTCGATGATAAC
Organism: Spirochaetota bacterium; assembly: GCA_035447445.1. Lineage (GTDB taxonomy): Bacteria > Spirochaetota > UBA4802 > UBA4802 > JAFGJZ01 > JAFGRW01. The sequence continues at coordinate 1,372 of DAOTGZ010000012.1, forward strand.
GATATTGAAATAACTGATATAACCGAAGACTACAGAGAGGATATCACATCTGATGTTAATGAAGAGAAAAAGATCGGTAATATTCTCGTTCAAAAGGGCTTAATCACCGAAGACGAACTTCTATTTGCTCTTTCCAATATGAAAAAAGAGGAAAAGGTCGGGAAAGCGCTTGTAAGGTTAAAACTTGTAACCGAAAAAGATATCGAAAAAGCTCTTGGTGTACAGGTCGAAGTCCGCAAAAAAATTGAGTCTACAACGATACGGGTCGAGCGGGCGAAACTTGACGGAATCATGAATTTACTAGGAGAGATTGTTATTGGTCAGTCATCAATTGTAAGGTTTGCAGATGAACTGGATGAAGACAAGGCCTATGCGTTAAAAAATTCTTTATATGGTCTAAATCGATCTACAAGACAGTTTCAAGAACAGATAATGGCTATGCGTATGATTCCGGTAGGTCCAACTTTTAGTCAATTCAAAAGATTTGTTCGTGATACTTCGAGACAAATCGGCAAAGAGATTCGTTTGGAGATAATGGGAAAAGAGACAGAACTTGACAAGACTGTTATCGAAGAGATTACAGATCCTCTTAAGCACATGATTAGAAACTCCATTGATCATGGAATAGAGTCAACAGAAGAGCGTATCAAGCTTGGGAAAGACCCTACAGGTATTATAACCCTTAACGCCTATCATCAGGAAGGATGTATCTTTATTGAAATATCTGATGATGGCAAAGGGTTAGATGCTGACGAGCTTAGGTCAATTGCCGTTTCAAAAGGTATTATTGCAAAGGATAAAGAGCTCACAGAAGATGAGTCATACGCACTGATTTTTAAACCAGGATTTTCAACTGCTAACGCGGTGGGTGATTTATCAGGACGCGGAGTGGGTATGGATGTTGTAAAAAGCAATATTGATGCCTTGCGTGGATCAGTACAGATCATTACCGAAAAAAATCGAGGAACAACTTTTCGTATAAAACTTCCGCTTACTTTAGCAATAATTGATGGAATGCTTATCAAGGTCGGAAAGAGTGTTTATATAGTGCCTCTACTTTCCATCTTGGAATCGATAAGACCTCGCAAGGAGGATGTAAAAACTATCAAGGGGCAGGGCGAAGTTGTAATGGTTCGAAACGAGTATATTTCTTTGATACGATTATATAAGTATTTCGACCAGGTTCCTGCTTTTGAAAATCCATGGGAGGCTTTGGTTGTTATTGTTGAGTCAAACGGAGAAAAGCTGGCTTTGATGATTGATGATTTAATTGGTCAGCAACAGATCGTAATCAAGAGTTTAGATAATACAGTAACGAAAGATCGTTCAATATCCGGAGCGGCAATACTGGGAGACGGTAATGTCTCTTTAATAATTGATATACATGGTCTTTTAAGTGAGATCAGTTCTTTGCGGGGTTAATATGTCCGAACTTATTATGGAACAAAACAGTAGTGTAAAAACTGTTTCAAACATTAAAAAGCAGCTTTTACAAATAATTGATTCTGAAAAGGAGTTAGTTATCGATTTTAAAAGTATCACCAGTATAGATTTGGCTATTGCTCAGTTGTTAATATCAGCAGTAAAATATGCCAGAAAAAAAAGTGTGGCCGTTAAGTTTAAAAATGTATCGGACGAAATACGAAATCAACTTCAGCTTACTGGTCTAATCAAACGGAACAAGGAGTAATTTATGAAAAATATCATAGTCATTGATGATTCACCGACTATACGCACAAGCGTTCAATTTGCTCTTAAACAACTTGGACATAATATACGTCAGGCCGAAAATGGTTTAAAAGGTCTGGAGGTTGTCGATGAAGTGATGGATCAAAAGGAAGATTTGGCGCTTTGTGTTGTAGATATAAATATGCCTGAAATGGATGGTATTACATTCGTTAAGGAGTTTAGGAAAAAGGACAAGTTTACTCCGGTTCTTGTCCTTACAACCGAATCAGAAGAAGATAAAATGAAAGAGGGTAAAGCTGCTGGAGCATCGGGGTGGATGGTTAAGCCGTTTAAACCTAATGATCTTATAGGTGTAGTTCAGAAGCTAATTAGATAAGGGGTGCACAATGGAAAAAATAGACAGAAAAAAAACAGTCGCCGAACAGATAGATGATGAAGCAAATCAGTATGTAACGTTTCTGATATCCGGTGAATCCTATGGAGTTGAGGTGCTTTGTGTTAAAGAGATTCTGGGAATGACTGATGTGACTCCTGTTCCTAATACTCTTTCTTTTATGAAAGGAGTTATAAATCTTCGTGGAGAGGTTGTGCCAGTTGTTGATATGAGAATCAAATTTGGGATGAGCGAAAAAGAGTACGATGCATTTACAGTAATAATCATTGTAGAGGTAAAAAGGCGACTTATTGGAATGATTGTTGATGCTGTATCAGATGTCGCTGATATTCCGATCGATTCTATACAGAATACTCCTCATTTTACAACAAGAATAGAGACCGACTTTATAAAAGGAATTGGTCAGTTGGCAGAACAGTTGATAATTATTCTTGATGTCGATAAAATTCTAACTAGTGACGAGTTTCAAAAAATTGATCAGGAAGATGTTTCGGAATAATGAAGCAGTTAATAGATTCAAACTATAGAATGCCACATTACTCGATAGATCCCGGCGAGTTCATGGTGTCAGGTGAGAGAACACTGCTGGAGTCTGTAGCAGGGAAAACTTTGGTTGTTGCGCTGTACCATGAAAAACTGAAGATGGGCGGGTTGGCAAATTTCATTGTTCCCGGTAATATTGAGTCAGGTTCAATTGCCGAAAGTACTGTTTGTGAAACTGGAATTGGTTATATTGAATTTTTGCTTGCTGATATAGTTAAAAGCGGTGGGCGGCGTGATGAGCTAGTGGCAAAAATATTTGGCGCTTCTTGCAAAAGAAGCGATCATGATTTTTGCAAGACAAATATTCAGTTTGTACATGAGTATTTTGAAAACGAAAAAATTCCGGTTATTGCCGAAGATCTTGGTCGTGAATATTATAGACGTGTTCTTTTTGTTCCGGTAACGGGAGAATTATATTCAAAAAGAATACTATCTGTTCCAGAGATGCAGTTGATATACAAAAGAGAGAAGGATTATATTGACCGTGAAATTAACGGCCTGCAAACAGAGACAGAATTTATCATGTTTTAGCAAGCTTATCAGTATAATTTTTTTATAATCATAATTCTTGCCCTGATTTAATTTTAAGGAAAAAAACATGAGCCCATTGCCAATATTAGATAAGCTGACTGATGATGAATTTGCGTTTTTTAAAGCTATTGTTTACCGTGAAGCTGGTATAAAATTATCAGATATGAAAGTTGCGCTACTGCAATCACGAATTATGCGACGCATGAGGGCTTTACAGATTTCCACTTTTCGCGATTATCGAAATTATCTTAATGATTATTATCAGGATGAAATTGTTGATTTTATAAACGCAGTAACAACAAATAAAACCGAGTTTTTACGTGAAAACAAACATTTCGATTTTATGCTTTCTACAGCTTTGCCAAATTTTGAAAAAAGCAATCGTGAAGAGATACGCATTTGGAGTGCTGGTTGTTCAACCGGTGAAGAGCCTTATTCAATAGCTGTAACTTGCTGTGAATATTTTAATAAAAATAAAATTCCGGTCAAAATTCTGGCAACCGATATTGACACGCAGGTTCTTATCCAGGGATATACAGGAATTTACCCAAAAAACACAATCGATGTTTTTACTCCGACGATTCAGCAACGTTATTTCAATGCAATTAACACAGAAAAGGGCGTACAATATCAAATCGTGCCTGAAGTAAAAAAGATGATTACTTTCAAAAGGCTAAATTTGCTGGATAATACCTATCCCATGAGAAAAAAATTTGATATCATTTTTTGCAGAAATGTTATTATCTATTTTGACAAAGATACTCAAAGGGTACTTTTTGAAAAAATGTACAATTACATTGCTGATGATGGTTTTCTCTTTATAGGGCATTCAGAAAATTTGTCAGGTGTAAACAGTAATTTTAAAAGTGTCGGGCATACAATATACCGTAAATAGGTCAATAAGATCAATTATGTTAAGCGAATATAAAAGCAAACTAAACCGAACAGTTGTAAAAATTTTTGCAGGTGAGTATTATATAGGGTGTAACTCCGAGATAATTAAGACTACTATCGGTGGATGTATTGCTGTGTGTATATGGTGCGCAAATGGTTCTTATGGAGGTATGAACCATTATATGTTGCCCTATAAAATGAACAGAAGTGATTATTTTCCAGAGGGCCATACTTTATATGGAATAAATGCCGTAAGAGAGCTAGTTGATAATCTTAGAAGAGTTGGTGATAAAATTAGTGATTATGAGGCAGCAATTATTGGCGGTTCAAACATCGATTTAAATGATAGGTCTATCAATAATATAAATATGGCAAGGCTGCTTTTGGAAGAGATGGATATTAGAGTTATAAGAGAAGATACTGGTGGTAGCTGTATCAGAAAGGTATCTTTTGATACTTATTCTGGAGATATCGTAATAGACAAAATTGATAAAACCAGTCAGTTAGTGTTCGTATAATGTTGAATGTAAATAAATCCAAGAAAGAGGTTGAAGATGGCTGATATCCGTGTACTTTGCGTTGATGATTCAGCACTTATTCGAAAACTTATGAATGAGCGTTTAGGTTCTGTTGACGGAATTGATGTTATTGCAACAGCACCTGATCCATTTATAGCCGCAGAAAAGATTAAAACACTTAATCCCGATGTTGTAACTTTGGACATTGAGATGCCAAGAATGGATGGTCTGACTTTCCTTGAAAAACTGATGAAAATCAAGCCTTTACCGGTCATTATGGCCAGTTCTCTTACAGACAAAGGTGCAGAACAGACGATAAAAGCAATTAAATCTGGTGCTTTCGATTTTGTATTAAAACCTCAACCAGGATCAGAAGAGCATTCTGTTGAAAGTTTCATAATGGAATTAGCACAAAAAATAAAGAGTGCGGCGAAGGAATCAGTTCGTAAACAGCGTTTTAACGGAATTGCTAAAGCAAAATCTGTTACTCAGATTACTGGAGACTGTGAAGCAACCAAGCGAATAATTGCGATTGGTGCATCTACGGGAGGCACAGAAGTTATCGCAACAATACTGACCGCACTTCCCGAAAAAACCCCGGGTATTGTTATTACTCAACATATGCCACCCAAGTTTACAAGGGCGTTCGCGGAGAGAATTGATTCAATGGCAAAAATCAATGTTAAAGAGGCCGAGGATGGTGACGTGCTAAAAAATTCAACAGCTTATATTGCCCCCGGTGGTACACAAATGTCTGTACGACATATCAAGGATTGTTTCAGAATTATTGTTAATGATGATCCACCTTTGAACAGACATAAACCATCGGTAGATGTATTGTTCAATTCCGTGGCTGAGTGTAACGCGAAAGATACAATCGGAATAATCCTGACTGGTATGGGAGCAGATGGTGCCGATGGTATGAAGAAAATGCACGATTCAGGATGTTATACAATAGCTCAAGATGAAAAATCATCAGTAATTTTTGGTATGCCAAACGAAGCCATAAAAAGAGGTGGTGTTGATAAGGTCGAAAATATTGAGGGAATTATTCAGTTGCTAACCAAGACCATAAGTTAGAATTTAAACAACTAAAGTTTCGTTATTGATTTCAAAAAAATCAATTAAATGCGCTGTTTCAAATACAGTTTTTAAAGTAGAACTTATTCTACTAATTACAATATCGATATTACCTTCGTTAAGAACCTTTTTTTTCCACATTAATAAACCCATTAATTCCGAAGGCAAATGTAGGGTTTGACCCAGATCTAGATATATCTTGTTAAATCCTTCAGCGATTAACGCGTCAATTGTGTTCTCAAGATCAATTTTATCTTCAAGCGTAGCCTTTTCATTTAATACTATAATTGTAGATCCGCTCACTTTAATCATATATAACCTGTATGCATTTATTGATTACAATTACATACATTGTAAAAATGAGGTAATAGCTGTCAATCTTAATTGAGACTATAGGTTTTAAAAGTTACACCCTGTGCTTTATTTACGATGAATTATATATAACGTTAAAAGATTTTGTTAAACGTGCAACGGTAAAAATAATTAAGCTGCAAAAGTTAGTGAAAATAGAGTTACAAAAAGGGAATCAAGTAACATATTTAGGAAAATCTTTATAGCACAAACAGAGAGAATTCTCTAAGAAAAATAAATGTTTTTTCAAAAAAAATGTTATTCTTATCAGTTTTTAAAATGGGTGCAAGGATTTGTATCGCTTCATCAAATGCTAATTCCATATAAAGGTCATGACTGTTATAGAATTTTTCTATGTCTGATCCAATTTTCTTTGATACATTAATCTCATAACTTTCTCCATATGTGTAAAATGAGATTGTGGTGCAATCTGAATCACAGCAAATCTCTGGTTTGCGTGCAATAAAAATTGATTTATATACAGTTTGAGCACTGTTGTTCAGAGATTTTGCTATAAAGTCGCTTTTAATGGATGATGGAGCAGTTTTCTCCCCAAACCAGTATTGTACCGGTTTGTCCAGTTCTCTCATTTTCATATAATTATAGAGGGCTCTATTAAGTGGAATTGTAAAATGATCATGGTTTGTTTTGTTGATTTCGTTAAATGCTATGTCATTCATACAAAAATCATGGTCGTGTTTTTTTATTTTTATTCCATATTTCTCTGGATTCGAGAATACCCGACTGTGACAGGTTAGCGTGAATTTATGCCAGTACGCAGAATCTATACATCCGTTAGCAAAGAGTTGTCTGACAGTTTCAAGAGAATCCACCGTCTCTTGTGCTGTTTGCCCCGGATAACCATACATCAAGTAAGCGTGAACAAGTATCCCTGCTGATGACAAGTTGTATGTAGCTTTTGCAATCTGGTTAACAGTTACTCCTTTATCAATAAGTGACAATATTCTAGGTGAAGCTACTTCAAGGCCACCTGCAAGGGCAATACATCCTGACATGGCAAGTAGCTTCGCAAGATCAGCAGTGTAACAGGTATCAAAGCGGACATTTGTCCAGTATGTTATGCTAATATTGCGTTTTAAAAGTTCGATGGCAATTTTTTTAAGAAGTGCTGGGGGAGCTGCTTCATCCGTAAAATGGAAACCTGTTTCTCCGGTGTCGGCGATACATTTTTCGATTCGTGCGATAATATCTTCAATGTGCAATGGATGAAAATTGTTGATATAGTCGAGTGAAGTATCGCAAAAGGTGCATCTTGACCAGTAACATCCGTGGGCAATTGTAAGCTTGTTCCAAAATCCGTCGTTCCAGAGACGCATCATGGGGTTCTCTGAATCAAACATTGAAATATATTTTGATGGGTCTGTGTCCGTATAATCGGGAAACATGATATTCTTTGAAATGGGACTTTTTTTAAAAACAGTATTTGCTATAGAATTGCCCTGTAAACTAAGACAGTTGTGAATCTCAGTTTTATCAATCTTACCTGTGCGATATTCAAGCAGTTTTTCAAATGGAATCTCCCCGTCATCGAAAAAAAGATAATCAATATATTTAAAGAAGTCTGTTGAAGTTATGTATCTTAGTTCGGTATTTACAAATCCGCCTCCAGCACATATGATTATGTCCGGAAATTCATTTTTGATCATCTGGCTGCACCGTAAAACTGAAAAAAGAGTACCAGGAAAAGGAATTGTGAAACCAATTATAGTTGGCTTACTCTTCACTATTTTTTTTCTTAAAAGATCCAGATATGTTTTTTCAATTTGTGAAGGTTTCTTTATTAACTCATTTTGAATGGTTTTGAAAAATGGAATTCCTAAAGCGGTAGATTCCTTATATTTCACAATTTCAAAACCTTTATCCAGACAACATCTTATTGCAAGGGCGATATCCTCTATATACAGAGTTGCCAGATATCGTCCTTTGTCTAGAGTATCAAAAATGGAAAAAATTTCAGAATTTTCAACTTTATCAAAGTGCGGGCCTTCGGGTAAAAGGTCTCTTGAAATTATTCTATGAGCGTAGGTTCTGTTGGCTCCGGTAAGAAATTTAATTACGGGATCAATTGTTGAGATGTAACGCTCTCGGTTTTCATAAAAATCATGAAATGGTTGTTCGAGTTTCTTACTAATGGCAACTTCGTACATTTTGGAAATGAATTCGGAATTGAAGATAGAGTGAGCACATTCGATATTTAAATCATAATGAGTACAAGTATAACCTTTTTGACGTAGATAGCCCATGAGATACAAGAGAGCCGGATAAGGGGTATTAAGTTGAAGTAGTGGGGGGGTAACTAACAGAATATTGTCTTTCATTATTATACTTTTTCGTTAAAGAGAGTGGATTTGGATAAAATTTCTATATGGTAATAATTTTCAAAATAGATAATAAGAGTATAGAGCGTTTGTTTGATATCTTTTTCATTGAAAAGCGAACAAGCAATATTGTCAAATTTATTTGTTAAAGCTGTTTTTAAAAAAACAAAACCATTATCATTAATATTCATTTTAAAACTACGATTGCGATCTTTTATAACCGGAAATGATAAGGGGTCAGGAAGAATACCTTGTTGTTTTATTAAATGACAAAAAAAAGCCAAAGACAGGTGAAACGGAAACTGGGTTACACAAACAGATTCTATTGCTTTCTTTAACATAAGGTACGTGTAAAGATGAGGCATATGTGGTGCTGAACTTTTCATTATTAGTTCAAGTATAAGAAAGGCGTTCATTGAGTTTTCATAGGTGATTGAATTACCAATATTATGCCTTATTACAGAAAAATTATTAGCATAATAGATAGATGATCCTGTTTTTTTGTAAAAAGATATATTTAGCAGCGTTCCTGGGTCTGATGCGCTTATATCTCTTTTTTTTGATTTTTTAAGACCTTTGATGATAAACCGAGTTAGCCCCTCTGTTTCAGTAAAAACAGAGGCGATAATATCTGCTTCGCTTGAAATCTTGGAAGAAAGTACTACTCCTTCGGTTGAAGTTATTGTCATTTATCTAGTCATTTTTACGGGATTTTGTTTTTCTTATTGTTAACCTGTTAATTCGTGTACCTTCGATCTCTTTGACTTCGAATCTCAGTGAGCCATATTCAATAGAATCGTTTTTTTCGGGGATTTTACCGAAAAGATCAAAAACAAGACCGCCGATTGTATCAAATTCATCTGTTGGTAGAGAAACACCCATTTCGCCATTAAGGTCGGTAATTGACATTCGCGAATCAACATCAAAAGAATTTTTGGTCAGCTTTACAAATTCAGGCGCCTCGTGTTCGTCAAATTCGTCATTTATATCACCAACAATCTCTTCAAGAATGTCTTCCATCGTTACAAGCCCAGCAACTCCGCCATATTCATCAACTACAATGGCTAAATGCTGTCTTTTTTTCTTGAAATCGACAAGTAACTCATCTAGGGGCATTGTTTCGGGTATGAAAAAAGGCTTATGAAGTTCCCTTTTTAAATCAAATTTGCGTCGTTTGTCAATAATATAGGTCAAAAGATTTTTTACGTAAAGAATACCTGTTATTTCATCAATAGTTGAGTCATAAACAGGTATTCGGGAATGCCCAGCGTCTGAGGCTATGGTAATAATTTCCTTTAGAGAGGTATTACATCTTATCGAAACTATATCCACACGAGGTATCATAATTTCCCGTGCACAAAGCTCCGACAGCTTCATGATACCTTGAATCATCTGTTTTTTAGATTCTTCTAGCCCGTTATTAACAAAATCGAGTATTTCCCTCTCTTTCCCACGCTGTTTCCGGGGTGAACGTTTGAAAAAAGACAAAAATGGAGAAATGGTACTCCCAGGTTCCGTGTCAGATTCCATATCGGTTTAAAAAAACTCCCTTAATAATCAGTTTTAAGCAACAATTATGAAGACCATACGGTAAACTTGTGTAGAGTTTCAAGAAATTTTTCTGTTACTATTCTGCAATCTTCCTTACGAAGCCCACAATCGTTATATAATGAATCTGCCATAAACTTTCTGATGGCCATATAAACGTCTTTGGTTGGAAAGAAGATAAAACAGTAGTTATCTCCCATTGCGTTTAGAATGGTGAAAGATGAATAGAGCATATGAGGTTCTTTGGATATATAAATCTTTTCCTGCCGTTTGCCAGCGTGGTAGTGGCACTCATCAAATCTATAAGGGATAGAGGCTCCGTCTTCACGGTGTACAGGCTCAACATAATTTTTAGAGTATGTTGGAGGTTCTACTAGAATATGACATCTGTTACCATCGGTTTTAAAAGTAAGCCCGTCAGGTCCTTGAAAAATATCCTTAACATTTTTAAACGCTGTTAACTCGTAAATAGTGTATATTGTAGATCCCGTAAAGAAAGAGGAGATAATAAATCCGCCCTCCATAGGTATCTGATTAGTTTTGTAAGCCTTTAATAGGGACATTGCTTTTGCCATGACATCACACTCCAGAAGTTTGTCGATTTCGTTGATATTGTGTAATTGATTAGTACATATAACAATATAAACCTCGTTTAATATACTATTTATGTGTAATTATATCAATGTTTTTTTATCTGAAAAAGCTAAAAAGAAATAGTACTATTTATAAAAAAGTGTTGGTACAAAGCTGAAAAGGACTCAAATTGATATAAAAAGGGCTTGCATTGATGATAATAACTCTGGTATAATGTCAAAATGTCTCAAGGATAATCGGTTTTACGCCATCCTTGAGAGTTTGGAAAGTTTTTTTAAGAAAGCTGGATCCGGAGCAGTAATAGCTCTATCATGGGGGTCTTTCTTAATAAAAACAATGGGGGAATTACCTCTGGAAATAATAAATGTATTTTAAAAGGAGATTGTTATGTACAAAATGATGCAGGTTCTTGTTGTTGTTCTGGTCTCATTGTTTGTTGTGTCCTGTGCTTCCGGCGATAAACGTCCTGTTAACATGGAACTTACCAATGCCGCTAATACCGGAGATCTTGATAAGATCAAAAAGATGGTAGAAGAAGATGGAGCGGATGTTAACTCGATAGACCGAAAGGGATACAGTACTCTTCATCATGCTTCCAACAAAGGATATCTTGATATTGTCAATTATCTAAACGAAAAATCGGTTAATGTAAAGACAGAGGATAGCGGTAAAGCGCATCCACTACATCATGCCGCGTATATGGGGCATATAGATATAGTACGTCAACTGGTTGAATCAGGTTCTGATGTTAATTCAATGACCGAGAAAGGATTTACACCTGTTGAAAGAGCTTCTTATCGAGGTCATATCGACGTAGTGAAATATCTTGTTGCTAAAGGTGCAGATGAGAGTATCGCTACTGTTTCGGGAGATACACCTTTGCATATGGCCGCTTTTGCCGGACATGTAGAGATCGTTAAGTTTTTCGCAACTCGTGATAAATTTGACGTGAATGTAGTCGAAACTAGAGGATATACGGCTTTGCATTATGCGGCTTTTAAAAACAGGCAAGATGTTGTTGCAGTTTTATTGGAAAATGGCGCCGATGCTACAATAGCAAGTGCTGACGGAATTACTGCTTTGCAACTTGCAGAGAGAACAAAAAATGCTGCATTAATCTCCATGATTAAATCAAAAATAGCTGAATAAATCAACAAGATTACAGGTGGGATATCCGCCTGTAATCTTCTCCGGATCACAAATGATCTATTATAAATCTTCCGATTTTACCATAGACAGTCTTATTAACGCAAAAAAAATCAGATGTTTTGTTATATTTTCGGCTTTCGGTGAAAGGGAGGCCGATTTGTTGTGCTCAAAAATAAGCTTAATCAAGAATGAATGTAATGCCTTGGTCGATAAGATTATCGTATCTCACCGACGTATTGGTAATAATGAAGATAAAACTGAGATTAAGTTAAAGGATGAATTTGATGATGTTTGCCTCTTAAATTGTAACAGTTATTCTGTTCCGGATATGAGAGACGAGGCGGGTAAGGGGGCCGATATGCGACGCGCTCTCTATTTTTGTTATAAGGTTCTTAAAGCAAATAGTCATGATTGTATTGTTTTTCTTGATGCTGATGTAGACACTGAATTATTTCGCAGTGAATATTTTTATGCTTTAGCTGGGCCAATAATTAATGCAGAAGCTCAGTTTTGCAAAGCCTCTTTTTTTAGAAAGTCTGGTCGTGTAAAGAAGTTCACAGCACAGCCACTTTTTTCGGTGATTAATCATCCTATGTTAAATGGTTTATCACAATTCGCGTACCCTTTGTCTGGTGAGGTTGCGGGTAGTTTTGAGTTTTTTGCATCTGCTGGTTTTGCTCAGCGTTATGGAGTCGAAACGGCATTGCTAATCGACGCTGTTATGCAAAAAATTAAAATGGCCGATGTTAATCTCGGTAATTATGACCACATTCATGGTAGTGATGAGGATATTTGCAGAATGAGTTTTGGGGTTATAAGAACTTATCTAAGAAAGCTTGAGGATTATGGGGTAATAAGCCTGAATGAAAATTCCGCAATTTCGAATGATTTTAAAAGAACTTATATAGACGAAAATCTGGAAATGCGCTCGGAGAGTGATTCATTAAACGAAATTATTTCCGAACCATTACAAAAAATAATCAGTTAAAACCTTATTCCGGCTCCTATATAATAGATAAAACTGTCTATACTTTCATCATGAAAAGAGTGAAAAAATGATACCCCGAGTGTAATTTTCAAAGCAGAGGGAACGGCTTCAATAAATAATCCGCCTTTCAAATATCCACTTTTATTGTCAGAACTGCTATTTTCATTGATTTCCTCTTCTTCACTTCCACCGTCAGATTCTGAATAATTCGTCTGTATACAATAACCGCCACCGGCATTAACTCCGGCTCTGAAATATGATCCATATGTATAAAAAATGTCTAATGAAGAGCCGTATGCTTGAACAAGTGAAAAGTTTTTATAATGATCTTCATCTGAGTCATATATGTCGTCAACTGAGTCAAAGAAAATTGCATCGGCTTTGACCGAAAGAAAAGTTTTTCCGGAAGATGTCTGGAATTCATACCCCAGATAGGGCATTAATACAGTTGTATTGTCGTAATTATCTTTCCATTCGGTTAAAAAACCGGTATAGCCAATATTTAAACCCAGAATTAGTCCGCAAAACTTGCTGTAATCGGTGTTATCTTTAAAGCCCGAAGAAACTTTATAATCTGAAAGAATATTTGAGTGTATTTTCAATGAAGCTTTCTGGGTATCGCTTACAAGGCGGGCGCCTGGTTCAGATTGTAAAGTTTCAAAGAGGGTAAATTTTTTAGTTTGTGAGTTAAAAATAAGTGAGTTGTAGATCAATTCACCGTTAAGATGATTTACCGAATATGTGCCTGCAACTATATACATACAATCGTTATTTCTAGACAAAGTGGTAAATGCTGCCAGATTGCGGCTTTGAATATCTTCAAGAGTCAGCTCTTGTTTTATAAATTTTACAGAAAAAGTGGGGTCTTCGGATAATCGTGCGGATAGCAGGTTTGCCAGGTAGTTTGAGTAAGAACCTCTACTTTTTGAACTGATATCTACATACTTTACAAAGCCTACACTCATTTTTTGTGCAAGCAGAACAGGATTATGTATAATAAAAAGTAAAATTATTATAGCTTTTAGATAATTGGATAATCTGAATCTTCGATTTGTGTGTTTTAAGTATTGCATATCCTCTACCTTAGGTTGTATACTCACTATTTATTTTTACATAATCATACGATATGTCAGATGTCCAATAGCTCCAGGATCCATTACCGGAGCCAATATCAATATTTATCTCGTATGATTCACTGTTCATAATTTCCATTAATTTGTCTTTGTCATACCCAACAGGAGTACCACTCAACAAGAGAGGAATATCATTGAAATATATGGAGAGAATATTCTGATCCAATTGGGCTCCGGAATAACCTGCTGCGCAAGCTATTCTTCCCCAATTCGGATCCTTGCCAAAAATTGCTGTTTTTACAAGGAGTGATTCGGCAACTGAGCAGGCACAGATACGGGCTTCGTCGTTATTCAAGGCATTTTTGACATTAATTTTTACACATCTTGTTGCACCTTCTCCATCTTTAACTAGTATCAGGGCAAGCTCTTCAAGTAATTGGTAAAGCGTGTCTTTGAAAATATTTGAGCCGTTCTCGTCCAGATAATTGTCGTTTAAAGGAGAAAGAATAAATGCACTATCGTTGGTGGACATGTCACCATCAATTGTAATGCAGTTATAGGTTTTTCTTATCGTATCATGAAAAATGTCACGTAATAAATTTTTTTCAACAGGGGCATCCGTTACAATAAATGACAATAGAGTAGCCATGTTTGGGGCAATCATGCCAGAGCCTTTCGCAAATCCTTCTATTGTGTAGGTTTTAGTGTTGGCAATAAATGTTTTCTTAACATATTTTGGTACAGTATCGGTTGTCATGATTGCTTGAGCAAACAGATTTTGATTGTTTTCTGAAAGGTTTGAGGTTAGATCAGGTATTGAATCAATCATTTTCTGCGCGGGAAGTTGTACCCCGATTACACCAGTCGATGCAGCTAAAATGGATTCCGGGGCAATATTTAAGGTCGATCCGATTGTCGACGTGATACTTCTTGCGTTCTCAAGCCCCATCTCTCCTGTACATGCATTTGCGTTTGATGAATTGACGACTATAGCCTGTATTGGGTTGGCCATACGCTCCTTTGAAATAATCACGGGTGCGGCACAAACTTTGTTGGTTGTAAAGGTTGCAGCACAGTTGCAAGGGGCATTGCTGTAAATAAGAGCGAAATCATATTTATCGCTATATTTGATGCCGCTTTTGACTGCAGAAAAAGAAAAAATTTTATTGCTCATAGAGCCTCCGTGTAGCAAGGTAATAGTATTAATGATTTGAAGGCAGATCTCGTATCTGCAACGGCTAACATCATGTATTCTTACACTTATTTAAGTTAAATTAAAAAAAATAGCTAGCTTTGTCACTAATTTTTCATCTCACTATTTTGTGTAAGATCTTTTTTTTTGATATCGTGAAAAAAGTAATCATTAAAAAGCGCTATTTGTTAGCGATTTTCAAGTCATAAATATAATAATTGCTTCTTTATTGGTTTTTTGATATCAAATTAAAAAATTGTTGATTATAGTGAGAGAAAATTTATATTTGATGTAGTTGTACAAAAAAGTTTTTACGTATCAAAAACTGTTCTTCAAAAGAATTTGCTGAATTATTTACCGATTATTGCTGTTTTTGTGGTTATTTTTGATGAATAATCTGAATGACTAATAATTGATTATGTTTTACGGGAGATTATGAAATGGATCTTAGTACTGAAGAGTATGATAAACTTACAATCGTCAAGGTTTCTGGTGAATTTCATATCGGAAATGTGAATAAATTTGAAGAGTTGTGGCATACTCTTATTGAAAAAAAACCTCCAGTGATAGCCATTGATTGTTCAAATCTTGAGTATATTGACTCATCAGCAATTGGAACGCTAGTCAAGTTTTTGAATAATGCGATGAGTAAAAAAATTAAACTGATTTTCTTTGATTTGAATAAGGCGATACAGAATATTTTTAAAACCGCACGTCTGGATAATTTTTTCACAATAACCACTCGTGAACAGTTAGAGCGTGAATATTTGTAGCCATAGGTGTTCTGACAGTTTTTTTATCTTGAAATTAGGTCATGTTAGAAGTTAATGTGAAGAATCTTGTTTCCTGAGGTATTGTTACAATACCTCTTATTTTTATTCAAAATGTATAAAGTAATACCCCTTGGAGAAAGAATTTTGAAGCGATATATCTGTTTTACAGCTGTTTCACTGTTATTGATGATCTCTTGCCAAAGATGGAATGTTAATGAACTTAAGAAAAATATTCTTTTTGAAATACCGGCTGGAACAGAGCCTGGAGAGGTAAATCTAAAATTTAATAATGAAGGTTATGTCGATCTTACCTTTGATGTGCGAGTAAGTAACGGAAAGGTTTTTTGCTCGGATAATATCGCGAAGCGACTTCAGATTTTTAATCTGGAGGGGCAACCCTTAATGGCTATTGGTGATATGGAGGATGGCCAAGTAAATAATCTCATTATGCGTAATTTCTCATTTGGAGTAATTGGCAATGTGATCTCCGATCAAACTGGAAATGTTTTTGTTCAAAACACCATTTTACCTGGAGATAGAGATGGTCAGAAAGTAGAAGTGGATTCTGCCACTGGAATGTCTCCATCTTATATTCTCGTATTTAATAATGACGGCCGTATCATGTACAGCCTGGGGCAAAATGGTACAGCGGATGTTCCTTTTTATTCCATCTATAATATGTTTACGGATGAGAGATCGCGCCTGTTTGTTATATCAAAGTCGTATGATAACTGGTCTGTATTTCGCTACGATGGTAAGGAACGTGATTTCGCTCTTCATCTAGATAAAAATTATTTTAAAGAAAAAGAAAAAAATGAAAATCTTGCCGGTCGTGTTGAAAACATTATTATTTTCAAAAATGGTGAGAAACTGCTTATCTCTGTCGCTTATTACGATAATGTACGCTTTAAGTATCGAAAGATATATGAATACAAAATTATCGAAAACCGGCTGGGAGGTGCTGTTATTGAACTACCTGACCCTCGAAACGAACTTTTTTCTCTTCTTGAGGACAAATATATTATTCTATGGGATGTAGAAAAGAGGGATATTCGTTTTACTATATGGAGCCTTCAAGAAAATATTATAAATAATCTTCTCATCCAGATGCAGGGGCCAAGGCCTTTTTATGAAAAAGTTCTTGTAGATGAAATGGGGCGTTTGTATACCATGATCGTTTTTGACAATAGTATAGAAATCAAAGAATGGAAATAGAATATGCGTCTTCTTGATGCTGCTCAAATGCGTGGTCTGGATCAAACTGCAATAATTAAGTACAACACTCCTGCACGGGATCTGATGAATTGTGCAGCGTTAAGGGCGGTAGATGTAGTAAAAAGTATTATTCCAGATAATTCACGATGTGCTGTTATTTGTGGTAATGGAAATAATGGAGGAGATGGGTTTGCCGTTGCCCGTCTTTTGAACAACGCTAATTATCGGGTTTCAGTTTTTTTTGATAATGACAAGCGCAAATCTTTATCAGATGAATCTGGCTTGAATCATGATCTTGTAAGTGAACTAGTGAAGCCTGAATTTTTTCCTGATAATTTTGACTCCTTTTCTGTAATTATTGACGCCTATCTTGGTATTGGCATTAAAGGTAAACTTCGCGAAAACGCAAAAACTTTGGTTGAGGCCGTAAACAGATCAGGAGCTACAGTAATATCGCTCGATATCCCCTCCGGTTTACCGACAGAAGGTTATATCCCAAGCAATTGTGTTGCAATAAAAGCAGATTATACAGTGACCTTTGGTTTTCCGAAAGTATCAATGTTTAGCCGACGTGGTAGAGAGTATTGTGGAACAGTTATAACCGCGGACATTGGCTTGCCTTCACATGAAATTTTTAATAATAAACCAGCTTGCTATATTTATGAGAAAAAAAATTTTAGTGATAGCTCTCTGTTGTATCAAAATGATGCCCTGTATAAGACAAGAGCCGGTTGCGTCACCGTTTTTGGCGGATTTCGAGGTTACGAAGGCGCGGCGATTTTATCAGTAAAAGCCTTGAGTGAATGCGGTAACGGAATGACTTATCTCGCTATAGATAGTGATTCTGATTTGTCTGGTCGTGAAATTCCTCCCGAAGTCATGTTGCACCGGCTTGATGCAGATTATAAAATACTTTGTGATTACCTTTTAGAAAGGTCAAAAACTGTCGTTTGTGGTCCGGGATTAGGTTTGCAAGTTAAAGCCAAGTCTCTTTTGTCACATATTCTTTTAAGGGCAGCCGAAGGTAAAATTGAAAATTTAATTTTGGATGGTGATGCTCTTACTATTGTTGCTGATACTGATATTAATTTGGTAAGAAAAGCGGGCAAGGCTTGCCGTCTCTTCCTGACTCCACACAGCATGGAAGCAGCAAGACTTTCTAATGTAGATGTAGACGAGATTGACGGTGACAGTGTTGGGAGTGCAATTGAAATCAGTAAAAAATATGATGCGTATGTAGTTCTAAAGGGACCTGCTACGGTGACAGCATATAATGATGAAGTAATTATCAATACCTCTGGTAATCCACTTTTGGCTACTGGAGGATCAGGAGACGTGCTTACAGGAATTATTGCTTCATTTATTCGTGATGACGAATCAATTATTGATTCTGTCTCTTCTGCTGTTTTTCTTCATGGTTATTGTGCGGATTATTATTACGGCAAATATAGAATCACATCTTACAAAGCTTCGGATACTATCAATATGATCCGACCTGCTTTAAAATCACTTCTTGAAAGCATAGATGACCATTGATGATGTCATTGGCCGGCCTTTTTTTTTGAAATACCCTAAAAAATGATATTTGGCAATAGTTAGCCAACGTTTGTAGTCCTTGAAGTTTTTAAATTGCCCACGCGATTTTCTAAGTTTCGGTATTAAGCCGAAGTCAACTGGACGGTATATCTTGATATTTGTAAATCCGCTTTTGGTCAGAAGGGAAGACAGATTGCATGCTGTAAAATAGGAAAGATGTCCAGGTAGAAAGTAGTGGTAATTTTGAGCTTGGCTGACAGCTTGGAAAGCACCCATATCGGCAGTCTGTATAACACATAGCCCACCTGGCTTGAGAATGGATGCGGTTTTTTTAATAAAATTCACAGGATCCTTTATATGCTCAATAAGCTCAATCATGGTGATAACATCAAATGAATTTTCTTTAAATGGGGCGTCGTTCAGCGTTCCTTTGTGTACTTTCATATTGATTGATTCGCAATACTTAGATGCGAAGTCTGAAATTTCAACTCCGTAAACGTCATAATATTTTTGTGCCGACGATAGCAGACCTCCAAATGAGCAGCCTATATCAAGAAAGGTACCGGATTTTTTATATTTATGTATTTTTTTTATACGGGCTTTCCATACATATGAATTGAATTTATGATTATCACGTTCGTCGATATAAGAATAATCTGCTTTTCCTGAATAGTAGTCATCTGAGTAAAGGGAAGCAATAAATGTATCTGAAAAGGCTGGATTCATAAAAATAAATAAGCAGCTTTGGCATTCGTAAACATTAAAGCTGTGTGATTGGATGATATTGTACTTTAGAGAAATTGATGTAGAGTCGCAAAGTGGGCATTTTTTTAGAAGCGGATCAAATTTCATTTTAACCTAAAAAAAATCAAATAATCTGTTTATAATAATACATATAATTTATAATATGGCTTTATAAAAATAGTGCGAAATGATTTTTAAATCGTTTAGACGGGTTCGTTGCATATAACCGAATTCAAAAAAGCTAAAATTTTTGAAAAGAATTTTCAAATAATTCTCGTCAGCAAAGGTTACTGGGCAACTTTCAAGATCGTTAACGGATATAAGCCAGCAGTTATCAGAGAGTTTTTTTTCACGCACAAGATAATTGTCATCAGCTTTTCTGAATGTGCCAAATAATTGTCCACCCGGTTTGAGAATTCTTTCTATTTCGGAAATCTGCATAGTGACTCCTTCCTGTGTATCGTAATGAAGAGAGCCCCAACATATTGCTAGGTCAAAACTGTTGTCTTTAAATGGAGATTTGGAAGTATCACAGCGAATAGCTGGTACGGCAATATTAGAGTTTATCAATGCTGCTTTTTCAGTAATATCTGTGGCAAATATGTTTTTAAAACCAAAATCTTTCAAGAGTTTAACGTGACGTCCGCTTCCAGCCCCAATGTCGATTGCAAGTTTATGATCAATATCATTTGAATTTTTATAGGATGTAATTAGTCGTACAAGATTCTCATCGGGATACCCTAGCAGGGATCGTTCTCTGCTATAGTGTGTGTTCCATGAAGAATCAGACAGAATAATCATATAACCAGTTGCCTATTTATATTGAATATTTAATTTGTTGATTGCTTTTTCACATCTTTCTGTGGCAATCTCTTTTGTCTTTGCACATGCTGCAACAACGCCAATTCTATCATGATTTGTCTTGGGTGAGTTGACGGGATCATTGCTGTTTTTAAATATTTTAAAGAGTGATATCTTTGCAAATGCAGTATCAAGTGGTGTATAAGTATCGAAACGGCCTTTTTTACCTGTTATATAACGTACTATCGATGAGTTTTGGTTCTTTTTGTAAGATGGTGGAGTGAAGTTGTCGTCAGTCATAGCAGCTATTGCGGCCTTAAAAAAATTATGTCCAGTTGTATGAGAAATTATAACTTCAGGAATATATTCTCCCCCAAATTCGGCAACGGCTTCAAGAACATAAATATTATTATCTCTTATCTTGCATTCTAACACAAGCGGTGAACAGTTGATGTCAAAAGCTGTTGCAGTTTTTTGAGCTATTTCTGTAATTTCCTGATAAAGACTGGAATGTTTAGAAGGCGAGGAGTGCATTATGTCTACAAAGTACGGTGGAGGTGTAGTTGTTTTATCAGTTATTTCATAAAGATAAAATGTACCTTTTTTTACTATTCCGAATACAATTATTTCATCGCCGTCGATGTACTCTTCGATTATGAGCTGTTTTTTATCTTTTATGTAAGGGTTAGTAAATTTAATCAGATCATCTAAAGAATTAACAAGTTTTACTCCAGACTTGGCATGCCCAACAACTGGCTTAACGATTGCGGGAAAATTGTATCCTTTTTTTCGACGAGGATTGTAAATTGAATAATCAGGCGTTAGGATATTATTATCAATGAAAAGAGTCTTCATCTTTTGCTTGTCAATAAAGTTCTCGACGTTTTCTGGCTTGATAAAGGGAATCGATAGTTTATCGCACAACTCGGCAGTAGAGAAAACTGCCTCGGCAAAAGAACGAGTGAGTATGGCACTGATTTTCCCATCTAGAAGTAGTTCGCGTAATTTTTGATAAATTTCGTTTGTGTTTTTTATTGATTCCTGAATACGAATATCAGAAAAAATAAAACCAGGAGCCGCAGTATCTTGGTCGACCGAGATCACCCTGTAGCCCATTTCCCTTGCGGCTTTAATCAAAGGTATTTGATTGGCACCTGCCGCAATAGAAACAAATAATTTTTGTGGTTTTCTTTTTCTTTTGAAAAAAAACATTTAATTGTCAGCCGTTTTTTCGATTACATACTTAATTGCTCCAAGCGAGGGCCCCTGGTCTTCGTGGAGTACAGTATGAAAATGTATATCTTCAATTATTCCTTTAAATCCGATATTATCAAGCTCTTTTTGCATAAGTGGAAAAAGAAGATCTGAAGCGTGAGATAGTCCTCCAGCAAAAATTACAGCTTCGGGATTAAAAATATTAAGAAGCGAATTGACTCCAAATGCCAGATAACGGGCGCACTGGGACATCATATGTTTTGCAAAAATATCCCCTTTCTTAGCAAAACTATATAATAATTCTGCTGTTATTGTTTCGCCATTAAGCCTGGAATCGGGGTAGTCCGATATCTGTTCTGTTGCAAGTTTTGCTATTGATGAGGCCGATGCGTATCTTTCGAAGCATCCACGGTTGCCACATGAGCAAGGGATGCCGTTTAAGTCTATACTAATATGACCAAACTCGGCAGCAAAACCGTCTCGTCCTTCAAGAAGTCGGCCGTCCACAATGGCGCCACCGCCAATACCTGTTCCCAGCGTTACCATGATCCAGTTCGAGTAGTTTTTACCGTTTCCTTGCCACCACTCCCCAAGCAGAGCCGCGGTAGCATCATTAAGAATATAGGTTTTTTTCCCAATTTTTTCCTCAACCAGAGAGGCAAAATTGCAATCATTGATCGATGGAATGTTCGGGCTTATCAGTATTATCCCTTTTTCCGAGTCTACTGACCCTGGAATTCCTATGCCAACAGGACCAAGTTCTTCAAGAGAGGAATTTGTCTGATCTAAAAGACCATCTACAACAAGTTTAATATTGTTAAGGATCTCTTCACGGTTAGATCCGGTCGGATGTTTTAAAGAAGCTGCTACTTTTCCTTCTTTGTCGGTTATAACGGCTTTGATGTTGGTGCCGCCGATATCAAATCCTATATGCATCGTATACTCCGTTTATTTTTGTCTGAATATTGCATTGAAAATAAGCTAATTATTGCAAAATAGCTAAATTCCAGCAGTTTTGTAGTCCCTATAGCTTATTATTAAAGATCAGCATACTTTATGAAAAAATAAAAGTATACAGTTTAAAAATAGTTATTTGAGATATCTAAATATATTATGACTGACATGGAAAAGCTGATAATATAAGATTCTCCCTTGATAGGCACTAAAATGGTGTTAAAGTTGATTTATAGTGTGTAAACAGTTTAAAATTGTCAAACAACTTGTTAATGATTCTTGTGAAAACACAAAAAATATTGTAATAATACAAAATCAAGAGGGCTGATAATATTAAATGGCTTTATGAATAATGATTAATTTGAATGACAATGTAGGGATTGAAGATTAATTTATGGAAATCGATCAAATTAGGAGAATACTATGAAAGTTATAGATTTGCATTTACATAGCAGCTGTTCAGACGGAATATACTCCGTAAAGGAACTTGCTAAAAAAGCATATCAAGAAAAAATATCTGTTTTATCATTAACGGATCATGATACTGTTATTGGAATAAGCGAGATGAAATATTACGCCAACAAATATAGTTTATCCTTTATTTCGGGTATAGAATTTAGTTGTGATTTTGAAGATGGGGATTATCATCTTCTTGGATATGGTATTGATCATGAAAATTCAGAACTGATTAAAGAGATCAATTATTACTCACAGGAAAGGCGCAATCGCATAGATAAAATAATATCAAAACTTAATGATAACGGAATAAAAATCAGCAAGGATGATGTGATAAAATGCGGGGCTGCTGAAAGCCCGGGAAAACCACATATAGCTAGGGCACTCATCATGAAGGGGTATGCTACAAATATAAATGACGCGTTTGATCATTATCTTGGTAAAAATGGCATGGGTAATGTTCCAAAGTCCAAGATAAGCCGTGAAAAAGCATACTATTTGATTAATAAAAGTGGCGGTACAGCAGTTTTGGCACACCCGGCATCGTTAAACCGAAATGTAGAGCAGTTAAAACAGATAATTGAGGATGATAAAAAAAGAGGTTTATACGGGATAGAGCTGTTTTCTCAAATGCATAGCGATTTGCAGGTCGAACAGTATAGAAAAATGGCGGATGATTGTGGGCTTGTAGTAAGTGGTGGAAGTGATTTCCATGGAGATAAGGGAGAAACGCTGGGATGCTATGGAAATGGGAGAAAAATTCCCTTTGAGTCTGTAAAACCTTTACTGGATAGATTTGAAATATTCGTAAAGAAGAATTGAAACTGTTGTTGAAGCATTGAGAGACTCCACCTTGTCGGTCATCGGAATCGATACAGCGTGAGAGAGCAGTTTGTCAGGAAGCCCCGGACCCTCTATGCCGGGAATAACAGTAAAAGTTTCTGGAAAACTAAAATCAGATACCGGTTTACCAGAGCTATCAAGAGAGATTATTTTGACACCGTTTCTTAAAAAATAATCTGCGGTCTCTATAAGAGAGGGAGCATCAAAAATATCCAGGTTAAAAACGGCTCCACCCGAAGTTCTAATGGATTTATAATTGTAAGGATTTGCCGCCTCAGCTGTGACAACAATTTGAGTAATGCCGAATGCTGCGGCCGAGCGCATAACGCTTCCCGTGTTAGCCGGATCCTGAAAAGGAATAATCAAGGAGGGGCGCGTCAGATCGATAGTTTCCAGATATCTGTTTTTGGGGCATTCAACAAAAAGAAGAAGTTTTTTGCTACCTGATATGTCTAAGTCGTTATAAAGCGATTTCTTTAGTAATAAGAGTTTTGAGTCTTTGTCAAGTTGATCTATAATTTGGTTTACACCGCTGTTTTTTTCGCTGAACCCATCATAGATTACGGCACAGACAATACTGTTTTTAAAATAAGCAAAATTATCGGTTATTATTTTTTCTCCGCAAACAAGAGCAATTCCACTTTTTTTGGGTCCAGATATTACGGCTTTTTTTAACT
>DAOTGZ010000013.1:0-24215 GCA_035447445.1 Spirochaetota bacterium
GATACAGGACTTTATAACCGTAATGCCCTTATTGAAAGATACCATTCCGAAAATAATGTTTCGGTGCGCAAAACCATACTGTTTGTGATATATTTCATGGAAAAAGATAATGCTCCCGAAATATTCAAGAGCCTAAATTTCGAAGACGAAGAGCTAAAACAATATTCCGAATGTCTTGTTAATGATCATAATTCCAAGATTTATGATCTATCAATAAGGTTTTAATCATGTTACAAAACAGAATTGCCATTTTCGGCGGAACATTTAATCCTGTTCATAACGGCCATCTGCAAAATGCGAGCCATATCGCAGATGAGTTCCAACTTGACAGAATTCTCTTCGTTCCGGCTAAAATTCCTGTTCACAAAAGAATAAATAATGACCCCGGTCCAGAGGAACGTTCTTACATGTTAAGCCTTGCTATTCGGGCAGACAGTCGTTTCGAGCTGTCTACTCTCGAGATTGAAAGAAATAGTGAATCATATTCAATATATACAGTAAGATCGGTTATTAAAAACTATCCTGATTCCAAAATATTCTTTATAGTAGGAAGTGACAGTTTTAATACAATTACCGGATGGAAAAACTATGGAGAGTTGATTTCACTTGTTCATTTTATTGTGATGAAAAGACCGGGTGACAGCATTCGAGAAGAAGTTCTAGATATAATACCATCTGTTTCAATTGCGAAAAATGTAGAAATTGATGTCAGCTCAACCAAAATTAGGGAATTTATCAAAGAAAAAAAGGATTGCGCGAAGCTGCTACCTGATAAAGTATTATCATATATTAATGAAAAGGAGTTTTACCTGCTTTGAAAAAAATTATAATTGCTCTCTTTATTGCTCTATCCCTTGCACTGTTTATTACAAATGCTGTTGTAAAAATGAATCTTAACCGACGTAATATTATTTCTCAGTTACAGTCAGAGAGCAGTATGATAAATGTACTTGTTGCTGGGGCGAACAATTTTAATGATAACAGGTTTTCGTTTTTTATGCTAGTTAGCATAAACCCTGATAAAAATAGCGTAGGTTTAACTTTTATTCCGCCTACATACAGTGTAGACGCAAACGATGACGGATCCGGGGTAAAACTTAACAGTGTTGATTTTAACGATTTTTCAATTGTATCAAAAGCAATAGAACGAGATATTGGCTTAAAGGTTCCTTTTTATGTTTCGCTATATTCGGTAGATGCGCAACGCATTACCGACCTTGTTGAGGGCATAAGTCTTTTTATTTTCGAATCTACAAAATTACTAAAAGGTCTTTCTTCTGGTGTCAATTACCTTGATGGTAAAAAGAGTCTTGAATACATAAACAATGTCGAAAATAATTCGATATACTATAAATACGACCGAGTGATGGATATTGTTCTTTCTCTTTCTAAAAATCGGGAGCTTTACAGAAAGTTTATAAACAGACCATTTATAGAGCGAGCCTCCGAAACTTTACGCACAAACCTTACTATACCCGAGCTTGAAAGTCTTTTGCAACTTTTGGTAGATAATACAGCTGTACATTGGACCCTTTTACCTGGCCAGCTTGAACCTGATGGGGTCTATAGTATGGACGAGATAGCCCGAAAAATGTATCGCGATACGTTTTTACGTAAACTTGTTGTCGATTCTGAAACAGAGAAAAATATCAAGGTTACAATTCTTAATGGAACAACGGTGTCGGGATTGGCAATGAGGACAAGAAAGACCTTGATGCGTGATGGCATAAATGTGGTACAGTTTGGGACATATCATGATCAAAATTTGCAAAAAACACTTATTATTGATCAAAAAGGGGATTCGGAACGTCTGGATTTAATCAGTTCGAAACTTGAAATTGAAAACCGGCATCATGTAATTGACAGCACGCAGCTTCACGATATTCTTGTAATCATTGGAAATGATTTGGGAGTCTTGAATGATGAAAAATGATAATAAAGAAACACTGATCGAAATAAAAGATATTCTGGAAGAAAAAAAGGGTGTTGATATAACTTTCATGGATTTAAGTGGAATTCACTCCTATTTGCATTATTTTGTAATTGTAACAGCTAATTCAAGAATTCATAGTCGAACTCTGTCTGCTGAAGTTTCAAGAAAATTGGTAGAGGCTGGATTTAATACCCGTGTTACTCCGAATGAGCCTAGTGGATGGACTATAGTTGATGCTTTCGATATAGTTGTGCATATTTTCTTAGAAGAGGAAAGAGACTATTATAATCTGGAATATTTGTGGGCAGATGCTATTTTGCCCGAAGTTGCAAGTATTGGTGGTCAAACCGTATAATATTATGCAGCGTAGACAATTTCAATGGCTATCATTGTTAAGATAGTCTCTTGATATATACAATTGAAGTGATTTGTTTTAATCCAAAGAAGGACATTTATGTTTGATAAAAATACAAATAAGATTATCGAATCATTGACTCGTAATCTGTCACACGAAGTAAAAAATCCGCTGACTACAATAAAGGGTTATGCTCAACTTATAGAGTTAAAATCAAATGACGAATTTGCCTTAAAAGCTGTAAGCATTATGAATGAACAGATAGAAGCAATTGAGAATCAGTTTAACGAGATTTACTCTGTTTTCCAAAAAAAACATGGAACAGATACCGAGTTTGACCTGGTATCCCTGGTGTCGGCTTCTGTAGAAGGTGTATCTGCTAATCTTGATATAGAATTTGCCAGTGAAGTCTTTGAAAATAGAATTACATGTGATCAGGAAATGCTTGTAAGAATGCTTGATATCTTTTTTACCGGAATTAATTTTGAATATTTTAATGATATAAGCATTAAAGTATGTTGTGGTAATGATAATTTAAAAATAATCTATAATAATGTTTCGATTCCTGAAGAAGAGATGGAGATGCTTTTTCTCCCATATAGTAGTAAAACTCTATTTAAACAGGGTACTGCTTTTTATGAACTTTACTATATTTGTATGACAGAAAATTTTGATATAACAATAGAAAAGTTTCCATCGCTCTCCTTTATAATTAAATTCTGATGAATGATTTTCAAAAAATAGTTGTTGCCGACGATGAACCATCAATTTGCTCTCTGCTAGTTGATCTTTTGTCTGATAGATATGATGTAATCACAGTGAACAGGGGTGATCACGTCCTAGACAAGCTGAAAACTGAAGGAGCTCGAATAGTAATTCTGGATATTAACCTGCCCGGTCTTGACGGAATTGAAGTTTTAAAGCAGATAAAAGAGTACTCCTCCCGCGTTACTGTTGTAATGCTCACCGCGTCAAACAGCGTTTCAATGGCTACTACTGCAATGCGACTTGGGGCCTATGATTATATTGTTAAACCTTTTGACAATGATAAGCTGTTAATCATCCTTAAAAACATTACAGATAAGTTGCAACTTGAAAACGAGGTCGAAGATCTTAGAGGGGAGATAAGCAAAAATCTTAAATTTGATACTCTTGTGGGTAGATCCCGTGAAATAAAATCAGTTTATGCTACAATCGAGAAGGTTTTAAATACAAATTCCACAATTCTGATCTCTGGAGCAAGTGGTACGGGTAAAGGGGTTCTGGCTCGTGCTATTCACTATAATAGTGAGAGAAGTGATTTACCCTTCAAGACGCTTGATTGTAGTACTATTCCTGCTGACCTTATAGGGTCAGAACTATTTGGCCACGAAAAGGGAAGTTTTACCGGTGCCATATCCCGAAAAATTGGAAAATTTGAAGCTGTAGGTAGTGGCACTCTTTTTCTGGACGAAATTGGAAACTTAAGTTTTGATATGCAGGCCAAGTTGTTGATGGTGATACAGGAGAGAGAGTTCGAAAGAATTGGAAGCAATACGGTTATTCCGGTAACAGCCCGTATTATTGCGGCAACAAACCGTAACCTTCCAGACATGGTTAAGGAGGGACTTTTCAGAGAGGATCTCTATTATCGCCTTAATGTAGTTCCAATATTTTTGCCACCACTCGAAAACCGAAGGGATGATATACCCGAATTTATAGAATACTTTCTTAAAAAATATAATAATGAATATGGACGTTCTGTTTCAATTGATATGGAGGCTCGTGTTTATATGTCAGACCATTCTTGGCCTGGAAATGTGCGTCAGCTTGAAAATACAATACGCAGATTTGTTCTACTTGCTGATCATGATAAACTATCAAAAAATGATGTCGAAAGAATACTTGTTGCAAACAGTGACACTACTGATTTAGTACAGGTGACATCGGATCAACAACCATCTTATTCGTTACAGATAGTAAATCGTGACGGACAGCAGCGTTCGTTTGAAGATATGGAACGTGAAATTATTTTGAAGTCACTTGAATTTAATCAATATAATATTTCCAAAACTGCGCACCATCTTAAATTAGCCCGCAAGACGCTTCACAACAAAATACACAACTATGGTATAGTAATTGAAAAACGAGGCATGATTAACTAAATCCGTCAAGTTATGCTCTGTTATTACAGATCGATGTGTATGTTCATTCCTATCATTTTGTAAATACTTAGTCACAATTTATTGCAAAACATTAAGAATATTTCTTAAACATATTGAGTTGTATACAATAAAAAACCGACAATCCATACGGATTGTATATTCAAAAAAAAAGAGTTGATTATATTTTCAGGAAACAATATAAGGCGAGTCAATACAGGGTTAGTTAATTATCTTGCCTAATTATTCCGACACCCCTGACCTTGAGTCTAATTAATGGGGGCCACACAATCATGAGAATTATTTTCAAACTACTTGTTTTTACACTTTTTTTAATGTCCGCTGTTTTTTTTAGCTGTGAAGAAAGTGGAGAGGGTACTGACAATAAGGACAAAACAAAGCCGCAATATTTCAAAGTTATATTTGAATCAAACAATGGTTTAGAAGTTAAAGAGCAGAACGTAGAAAAGGGCAAAACGGTTAAGGAACCTGATACTCCAATTAAAGAAGGATACTTCTTTTCTGGTTGGTGTTCTGATATTGAATTAACCGAAATGTGGGATTTTAACACAAAAGTTGATTCTGATCTTACGTTATACGCGAAGTGGACAGACGTATTGCCCGAAAAATTTGCTGTAACTTTTGTTTCAAACGGTGGAAGTGCTGTGTCACAGCAAATGGTAATATTTGGTGCTACAGCAATTAGCCCAATTGATCCGTTAAAGAGTGGATACGTTTTTGATGGATGGTACTCCGATAATTCGCTTACAACAGTCTTTGATTTTTCAGAAACTATAACTTCAGATGTTACATTATACGCGAAGTGGAGTCCCGTAGTTATAAATCATATTGTTACTTTTGAATCAAACGACGGAAGTTCGGTGTTACCGCAAACTGTTTCTAGTGGGGGTAATGCATCCCGTCCGGCTGACCCTGTAAAAGGTGGATTTACCTTTGAGGGCTGGTATTCTGACAGATTACTTACAACCGCTTTTGATTTCTCGGATGAGATAACCTCGGATATAACTTTATACGCGAAGTGGAGTCCTGAAACAAATTCTGGTCATACCATAACATTAACTTATGATGGGCCAAATGTTAGTCCCAGAGTTGTTTACGTAAGCTGGATAGAGGATGAGAGTGAAAACGTACTTCAAAATATCTTTATTTGCGATCGGATATTACCCAATCTTACAGGGAAAGATGGTTTAACGGGAGTTGCATTGCCTTTCTGGAAACAAAACAAGTACGATGTTAATATGGTAGATGGTATGACCGGAGCTTCTACTCAGGTAAGTAAAACCGTAACTCGTACGCTGGATATTGGAACAACAAGGCGTTTCAGAGTCTATTTCGAGATAGACAGGTCGCGTAATGGCAATACATATTTCAATGATAGACCATCGTTTATATATCGCTCGTCAATTATTGATCTTGATAATATTGCTACAGAATACACATTATCGCTATACGGTTATATGGGCAATGGCACGCAGAGTGGAACATTTGGCCAACATGTGAATGTGGGGCAAAATGTTCCGGGTTATGGACCTTATGTATTTATGAATTCGTTAAATTATCTTGAACCCTTAAATGATATGGTTACACAAATAAAGGTAATAGTAGAAGAGAATTAAAATCCTGTAAGCTTTCAATAATTGATTATCCGGATACAGATTTTTCTAATTTGTGTCCGGATACTGTAATACATACTTTTTTGTATTAGACAAATTCCCAAAACATCACAAACATGATGCTTGATAAAAATATAGCATGGTTGTGCTTGTATTAATTTATATTTATTGACATCAGCTGTATATTGATCTATACATTTCTACGTGGTACAGAGTAATTGTTTTACTACCATAATCAGACATAATCATATAAAAACCGTCATTAACTTAATTTACTTTGGAATTAGAAGTGAGTATTCGAAATTATAATGTATAAATATTAAGGTGTGGATATGCTTAAAAGATTAATACTAAAAAAATTTGAAAACAGTCATATAATGGAGCAACGTAGAGCCGCGGCTCTGCTTTATTTTTACATTATAGTAATAGGTCTGCTTTTTTGTGCGGGGCTATTTACTGCTGTTTTAAATCCCTCAAGCGCAGTAAGAGTAATCTCGGGAGTAAGCACAATCGCAGGTTTTATTATCCTTGGCATAAGCAGGTTAAAAGCTGGAAATTTTAGACAAGCCGTAAATTTTTTCCTTATTCCTACTGTTATACAGGTTATTATGATCAGGTTCTATATAGGTTTTAACTTTCCAGCATCAGGGTTCACCTCTTATATCTACTATTTTTTGTTTGTTATAGCTTTTGCCGCAACATTCAGTAAAAAAATTTCCGTGCCGCTTATTTCAGTGCTATTTTTTGTATCCAATATAATCTTTTATCTGGTTGTAAGTAAGGGACTTAAAGATGTTCTGTTACAGATTTCTACTGATGGAATTATTCACAGCTCTGCGGCAATGATCGTTATTGCTCTGGTATGTTATATTCAGATCAATTTATCACAGGCATTTATGGAAAATCTGAAAGATGAATCAAACCTTAACAAAACACAGCTTGAAAAGATAAAATATCTATTCTCTTCAATTAAAAATTCAACGCAAAGGCTTAAAGATGCGTCCGAGAAGTTTTCTGTTACTTCACAATCCATCTCCAGTGGTGCACGTGAACAGTCGGCTGTTCTCGAAGAGTCATCGGCAGCCATGGAAGAGATGACAGCTACAATATCAATGATCAGTGATGATATTACTAAACAGGCAAAGACAATAGACGATGTAGATAAATCTGTTAATAATCTGTCAGAACTAATAGCTCAGGTAGCCTCGCATGCCGAACATATCATGAAGGAGTCAAACAGATCTATCAGGGAAGGGGATAATGCGGCGTCTAACTCTTCATTGGCAATGGATGGTATAAAAAGAATTCAGCAAAGTTCTGAAAAAATACGTGATATTATACTTCTTATTTCAAAATTGGCAGACCAGACAAATTTGCTTGCCCTTAACGCTGCGATAGAATCGGCAAGAGCAGGGGACGCGGGTTACGGGTTTGCTGTTGTTGCCGATGAGATCTCAAAATTAGCTGAAAACAGTACATCGTCGGCACGAGAAATATCAGATTTGATAAACGAAACATCATCTGTTATAGCACAAAACTACGATTTTTTCTCAGGATTTGAAAAACAGATTCATGATATGCGGGACACATTGAGAAATACTGCTAATCTTAGCAAACAGATGAACGAAGCAGCACATAACCAGCTGGGTTTTAGTAATAATGTTAAGAGTTCCATGAATATGATAAACTCTGTTGTCTCCAAAATAGCAGACGCAACAAAAGAGCAGACACAAACTTCTCTTACACTATCAAGATCACTTGAAAGTGCAAGTGAGATTACACAGTCATATGCGATTAATGCAGAAGATTTAAATACAATTACACAGGAACTTAAAAATATCACAAAGGTACTTAATGAAGAGATGAAGTAAAAAAAATAGAGAGTACAATATGTCTTAAAAAACGAGGTTAAATAAAGAGTCTGTAAAAAAACTGATAAACCTGCCAATCAGGTTATATTCGTCTCCAAATATACGGGGAAGTATCAAGAGAATAATCAAAATAATAAATCCAGCTTTACTATCAAGCTTGGCATATTTCGCAGCAGCTTTTTGAGGAAGCAAACCAATTACAATTTTACCTCCATCCAGAGGAGGCAACGGTATAAGATTGAAAATACCCAGAACTGTATTTAAAAGGGCAGTGTTTACAAAACTTGTATATAAAAAAACTGAAATGATATTTTTGGGGATAGACATAGATTTTAGCATAATGATAATTGCTAAGAATATTGCTGCCAAAATAAAGTTAGTTAATGGACCTGCCAACGAAACAAGAATCATGCCTTTGCGATAATTCTTGAAATTTGCAAAATTTACAGGAACAGGTCGGGCATATCCGAAAACAAATCCGGTATTGGAAAGAATTAAAAACGCGGGTATAACAATAGTGCCATAAAAATCTATATGTCTAAGCGGATTAAGAGAAATTCTGCCCATCTCTTTTGCTGTGTTGTCTCCAAGACGTAAAGCAATATAGCCATGAGCCACTTCATGAGGAATGACAGAAAATAGTAGTGGGATAACCCAAGATGCTGCAATTATTACTCTGATGATATTATCGTTTGTATAGTCCATCACCTATTGATAAAGTATACTGTTTTCAAGTCAACTGTTTTGCTTGTAATAACAAGTTCACGAAAATAATAAGTAAATTATTCTTTTAACAACTCAATTATTTTATCTCGATTAGACTTCTTTCTAGTGTTTTCAGCCAGCATTAAGGCTGTTTCTCCCTTTTTCGATTTTACATTTTTATCGGCTCCATGACGAATAAGGTAGTCGCATATCTCGGGATGCCCAAACCAGGCGGCATAGTGTAAAACAGTATAACCTCTTTTCTCCTGATAATTGACATCAATTTTACCTGTGGCAAGTAAATATTTTACCGAGTCCATATCGCCTGAATAGACAGCCATATGAAGAGCATTTTCTCCGCTGTTAAAAGTGTAGTCTGGTTTGGCTCCACTTTTTATTAGTATATCAATAATGCGGCTATTTCCCTTTATTGCCGCCCTGTCAAGCGGAGCATAGCCGTTTCGTGCTCTGCTGTTAACATCATTAAGACCATTTATAACTATATAATTGACAGTGTCCAATCTGTCTTTGTATGCGGCATGATGTATTGGATAAGCGCCTCCCTTGTCACTGACGTTAAGGTTTGCACCGTAATTTTTCAACTTGGCAAGAATCAAGGCTCTACCAAAAAAAGCCGCATAGTGAACTGCATAAAAACCGTTTTTGTCAGTTGTATCAGGATTTACGCCTGCTTTTAATAGCTCTTCGACTTTGGAATTATTACCTTTTATAATATAATAGATCAGGTTATCGCCCGATGCGACTGAAGACGGACTTTTCTCTGAAGAGTGCCGCAAAGCAGCAGCTTCAAGACCAATCGCAATTGATGAATCGGTAATGAATTTGGTGCCATCAGCAGTTGTAATCTCTATCTTAAAAAGACCAGAACCAGACAACGAAGGGTTAAAGGAAAATGTAAATCGTTTATCAGATAATATTGCCATTGATGAAACATTATGTCTTGTCTTATCGTTAACAAGTGTTACACTCATGCCTTCTGTAAAATTTTTTCCGTTAGCTGTAATTCTGTTTTCACGGGAATCAGGGGTAAGGTAGTCGGGGGTAATCGAGTTGATGAAGGGCCGTCCTATTGTTTTGACTGATATTTTTTGCCATGAACTGTCTTCTGAATCGATTTTGTTAAATTTGTTGATTGGTTGTATTCTTATAAAGTATGATCCACCAGTAACGGGTATATTGGCCGCATTTGTGTCTACTCTTTTGTTGATGATAATTTTGCCTTTGCTGTCTTTTAACGTTACCATATAACCAATAGCACCGGGTGAAGATTCCCATCTTATTGTAGAGGTTTTTGCAGAGTCATCAGCAGTAATAGTAATAAAAAACAGGAAAGCTATTACAAAAAGGATGGTTTTTCGTTTATTCTGTAATAATAATTTCATCAGTAATTAACTCCGGTTTTTTTAACGGTTTTAAGACTATTTCAAAATCAGTTTCTGTGTATGCGCCAGATTTTTTACTGACAACAGATGTGATTCTAATGGAAAAATTTCCTCTATCTAGTTTATGCAGCTCTGCAAAATTAAGACTGGTTTTGGTGGTTTCAGTTAAAAACTTTACAATTCCGTTTTGAATAAGTTCCACCTTGTATTTGTCTGGTTTATCTTCATCTCTCCATGATATGCGAATTACAGATTTATTGGTCATATCAATAATTGATCCGTTTTTGGGTTCAATTATGGTTATACGTGACGTTTCTTCAGTCACACTACTGCTTACAGCAAAAGTTCCACCAGAATATGTCGAAATTGGTCGACCCTTGTCGTCAAGGCGTGAAACACGCCAAAAATAGGTTCCTTCCGCTACATGCACATCTGCATAATTATTTCTTGTAACGATTGATTCACGTATATCTCTGAACTCGTGATCTGTAGAAAGCTCAACCTTATAATTATTCCACATGGATGGATCTTTCCAGTGAATACGTATCGTGCGATCACTGGAGATTACGGCACGATTGCCAGGCGACAAAGGCTCAATATTGGTTTCTGAGATCACTATAAAAGAACGAATATCTGTATACACCTCTTTTTTCTTGGCTTCATCGAAATATTTTAGTCGCCAGTAATATGTTCCGGGAGGCATATGTTTTTCTGCTTTTATTGATGAATTGATTGTATTAGACTCATAATAAATGGAATTGAAATCCATATCAGTTGAGATTTGAATCTCGTATTGGGCTATATCAGCATTTCGGTTCCAACTGAACATTATGCGGTTCTTTTTAAAGAAATCACTGCTAAAAGTTTCATTGTTTAAAGGTTGAAGTAGTACTGGTTGTGATATTGTTGAAGATTTATTGATTTGAAATGATCCTATATCACTGACAATTGTATCATCGGGAGAAATACTGTAATGAGCCTTGACTAGCCAGTAATAAGTTCCATAGGTAAGGGTGTCTGCGTCAATTGATTTGGTTTCGGTATCCTTTTTAATTACAATGTTTTTTAATTCGGAATCTGAATAGATTTCCACAGTGTACTTTGAGGGCATTGTGGATGCTCCCCAACTGAAAGATATTACTGGATTTGTAGAATAACTATCAATTGTTCCATTATTTTCAGGAAGAATAAGGTAGGGCTTAGAATCATAAATAATTGAAAACTTGATTACTGAACTCTGTTTGTCGCCGGAATCATTTTTTACCATACAGTAATATTTTCCGGTTTCAAGTTTAAGGTCAATAGATTTTGATTTTGAGTTATATGTGTTGTATTTGTCAAAAGAGCTGTTATTCGATATTAAAAGTACATAAGGTCCGTCATTCGCGGGATCGGTCCAACTGAAACTGATATTGGCATCGTTAATGTTTGAAATATAGTATCTGTTTGAAGTAGGCGAGTCTATTCGTATCATGTTTTTTATTACAGTTATCTCTTCCTCATCTACTAGAGCAGAATCACCAGCTTTGACGTTTTTTGTGCCATCAGCTGAACTTATTTTGACCTCTCCGTCGTGAACCGTTAGTTTAATAGAGCCGTCTTTATCTTTGTAAAACGAAGCAGAGCTGTTACTGGAATCAATCACAGTTTTGTCAGATTTTATTCTAAGTTTACTGGCGGAGTCAACGTTTTTAGTATGAATTGACCCTTCCAATAATTCAATTGTTGTAATCTCACCGTCAAATTCAAGGTAAACAAGTGTATTTTCATCAAGCTCAATTTCCGAGCCTGAATGAAGATTTATCGAAACGAAAGAGTTTTCAGAAGTTTTAACCTTATTCTTGTTGTATACTTCAGAATTATTATAAACAATTTCCCAAAGGTCAGATTTAAAAAGTTTTCTTTGAACATCTTTTACCTTGAAAGCTACCGATCCGATGGGTTTTGTTATGCTTTCGTTTGTACCGGAGAATGATCGGTATAATAAACCTGAAGAGATAACTGCGGCTGTTAAACAAAATAGTACTAAAGCGATTTCTTTTTTTCTTCTTTTTATTGTACGCACGGTTATAACCTTTGGCAACCTCTAATAATCAACTAATATACAAGGGTATATCCTTGTATGCTGTTCTTATCAGAATTATTTGTTTTCTATATTACTCTTGTTTGATACGCGCGCAATTCTTTTTTGAAGCTCTGATATGTTTTTTGGCGCGTTACTGTCTTTTTTTAATCCAAGAAGAGCCCATAATAATAATTTTTGAGAGCTACCCTTTAATATAATCGGCTTTACAGCTTCAAAATAAAACTTATCTTTTAATAATGAGTAAATATATTCACTAACAAGGATGTCCGTCTCATAATAATCATTTAAATGTTCAATCTGTGAAACTTTTTTGACCGTATCACCAATTATTCCCAAAGTTTTATTGTAAGATAGGTCTCCAGTGCCTGTGACAAATATTCCATTGTCTATACCGCATCTCATTTTTAACGGTTTTTTTAATTTGTACTTGGTATTAAATTTAAATATTTCTTTTCTTATCATAAGGGCACAAAGAGCGGCATTGTGGCAGCCATGTTTTACAGATTTGGTTGATTTAAAAAAAACAGTAAATACATCTCCCAGGCTGGCGCTCTTGACTCCATTTGTAGAGCGAATTGCGTTATTAAATCTTTTTTCACAATTATTTATTAAGGCCAGGGCTGTTTCTGTTTTATAAAGAGTTGCCAGGGAGGATAGTGAACAGATATTGAAATAGGCGAGTAGTGCCTTGTCATGTTTTGTGGAGAAGGATGAAGTTTTACCCGATTTTCTGTTTTTGCTAGATCCTTTATTGATTGGATTTGACGCGCCTTTTAAAAAAATAAATGAGCATAAAACCGAGAGAGCTATTATAATAAGCATTATAAGTATATTGCGGTAAAGAATCATGGATGCAGAATCCAGAAGATTATCGCGAAGTGCGATTGACACGGCCGCACATTCATGTTGCCCAATTCTTTTGTGTGAAATATAATACTCTTTGGAGTTGTTGTCTTGATATAATGAAACCCTGTTGTCAGCAACTGCGGTGAAAATCTTATCTATATTATCAAGTAAACCTGTTTTTTTTGTGTATTCAAGATTTTCAGTTGTTTCGGCTGCTATAACTGCACCTTGACTATTCACTAAAAACGAGTTTATTAATCCATTTGAAGGTAATTGGCCGAAACTTGGACGTGGATCAAAAGTAATAATTACAATTCTATCCGGATTTTCCTGAAGATCTGTAGAGATTGCCAGTGATAGTGCCGGTGTTCCAAGTTGTTCAGAAAAATCAGTTATTAAAGTTCTATTTTTAGTTACGTAAAGAATTCTTTTAAAGTTGATATTGACAGCATCTGCGATTTTTTTCAGACTTACCATTCCACTGGATTCATAAATAGGATTTATTGATGTTTTTGGGGTTTTATTATCATAATCGGTTATAGTTATCGAAATAATTGAGCTACTGATATTAAACAGTTCATTTGAACTGGAAAAATCCGAGTCAATGTACTTTGCAACAGATTCAAAAGATTCAAAAGAGGTCTGAAATGATGAGGCTATCAAAGAAGAGCGGAGGAGCAGTTCTTCAGTTACTCTGTTATCTAGTTCTGATTTATAAAATGATGAACTTAGAAAAAGTAATGATAGTAAAGCTGTTATAAGTACAAGGCTTATAATAAAAAGAAGTTTGAATTGAGATATATGTCTCATTTTGTCCTTCGTAGCAATAATTGAAATTGAGGATAGCTCTCTTTTGTGAATAACGGAAAAAAATCATTTTAGATTTTTTGCAGGTTAAATAACAAAATTAGCTCCAAATTTGTATATTATGATCAGTTTATAGATTATTGTCAACCATACTTCGAAAAACAGTTGTGCAATAAGCATATATTGAAGATTTGTATGCTGGTAGGCTTGTATCGATGAGGTAGAAGCCTAAAGTAATTAATAAGAGGTATATTATGGATTATCCGGAATTTGATCTGCTAACTACTGTTGAAACAGGCGGGTGTTCCGCTAAGCTTCCTGCCGGAGCATTAAAAGAGCTTCTTGCTGGTATTCCTCAGTTGAAGTCTGAGAAATTGATAATAGGTAATGATTGCAGTGATGATGCACTTGTCTTCAAAATTAACGATTCAACTGCATTAATACAGACAACAGATTTCTTCCCACCACTTTGCTCGGATCCATATACATTTGGCTATATAGCCGCTGTTAACGCCTTGAGTGACGTGTTTGCAATGGGGGGAGAGGCGCTAACCGCACTTAATATAGTTATGTTCCCTACAGCTTCAATAGATAAATCGGTGTTAAAATCTATTCTTACTGGTGGTGCAGACGCGGCTGCCGAGGCTGGCGCTGTACTGGCTGGCGGTCATACCATTGATGGGCCTGTGCCGGTTTACGGGTTGTCAGTAACAGGATCTGTTCATCCCGACAGGATTATGAGAAACAGTGGCGCAAAACCGGGCGATTTACTTATTTTAACTAAAGGGATTGGTACTGGAGCTTTAACAGCAGCTTTGCGCACCGGAGAAATAGTAGCTGAAGATTACAGTGACGCACTTTTGTCAATGAAACAGCTTAATATGGTTGCTTCACGTATCTTGCAAGAATTTGATGTTTGTGCCGCGACCGACATAACAGGATTCAGCCTCGCTGGGCATGCTCTTGAAATGGCATTGGCTTCAAAAGTTCATTTAAAAATGTATAGCGAAGAGATTCCTCTTCTTGATAATGCTTATCGAGTGACCGAAACTGGCTGTATCCCTTGCGCGTCGTTTAGAAATTTGAAATTTGTTGAAGATCGTGTGCAATTCTCTGACAAAGTTGATTACAACCGAAAAATGCTTTCTGTAGATGCCCAGACTTCCGGCGGGCTACTTGTAAGTATCAATGCCGATAAGGCAACAGATCTTAACAATGCTCTGCTGGCAGCTGGATATGATTATTCAACAATAATTGGAGAGGTCTTTGAATCAGGTTATGGGAATACTCCGATAGAGGTAGTATAAATGGCAATTTATTTAGAACCTGAGCCGTTTCTTGAAAAGTCGGCTTTCTTGAAAATTATTGATGTAAGGTCACCGGGTGAATTCGAAGCCGGACATATCCCAGATGCTGTTAACATTGCGCTTTTTGATAATGAAGAGCGGGCAGTGGTAGGTACAATTTACAAACAGCAGGGTCGTGAGCTGGCTGTGTTAAAAGCATTAGAAATTGTTGGCCCAAAACTTGTTGGTTATGTGACAGAAGCTCAAAAATATGTGGTAAATGGCGAAATCCTCGTACATTGTTGGCGAGGGGGAATGCGCAGTGAGAGTTTTGCCTGGTTTTGTGAAACTATAGGATTAAAGGTCTATCTGCTTAAAGGCGGGTATAAGTCTTATAGGCATTATATTCGTCAAAGTTTTTTATTATGTGATAGACTGGTAGTTCTGGGAGGTTTTACAGGTTCGGGAAAAACTGAGATATTAAATGAGCTTGGAAAATCGGGAGAGCAGGTTATCGATCTTGAAGGATTCGCGAATCACAAGGGATCGGCATTTGGAGCCATCGGACAAAAAGAGCAGCCTACAACCGAACAGTTCGAAAACAATTTGGCACAAGAGTGGCTTAAATTTGATATGCGAAAACCCATTTTTATCGAAGATGAAAGCCTTAAAATAGGTACAGTTGTTATTAATGAAAATCTATATTCCAGGATGCGCTCCACAAAACTTTATGTCGTAGATATACCCCGAAGTGAAAGGATAAAGCGTATCGAGCGTGACTATATTATTGTTCCTGCCGAAAAGCTTGTTTCAATAGTTAAAAGAATCGAACGACGTCTGGGAGGAGACCGGTGCCGTGAGTGTTGTGAACTGTTTGTATCGGGAGATTATAAGGGCGCAATTGATATCCTTCTGGTATATTACGATAAGGGCTACTCTCATGGAATGTCCAAACGTAATCAGGATATGGTACATTCCGTAAAACTTGAATCCGGAGATCCCGTTAAAGCAGCAAAGGCATTAAAAGATGCTGTTTATAATGGTTAAAACCTGGATTTTTTATACCGCCATAGAGCGCATTAACTCATCACTGTTTATAAAATTGATTATTTCTTCTAACGCGCCGGGTTGCGAAAGTATGGTATAAAAGTTTTCCTTGATTGAAGGGGCATGACGTACCGCTGTGATTAGTTCTTCCCTGTTAAGGGGATTTTCGGCGGCGAATTTATCAAAACCACAGCTTTCCATAGATTTTCGTATTTCATTGTGTGTCTCTTTTTGTACAAAGCTAACAGCATACGCGGCAATGCCTGTTTGTATCCCATGTAAAGAAGGTGATTTAGATATTTTGTCATAAGCGTGTGATATAAGGTGTTCGCTACCACTCGCCGGACGGCTGATTCCCGCTATTTCCATTGCGATACCTGTCATCATAAGAGAAGAACCG
Organism: Spirochaetota bacterium; assembly: GCA_035447445.1. Classification (GTDB taxonomy): domain Bacteria; phylum Spirochaetota; class UBA4802; order UBA4802; family JAFGJZ01; genus JAFGRW01. Next base: position 16,515 of record DAOTGZ010000013.1, read on the forward strand.
ATTGTCCTGACATAATCCGGATTTGAAAGATCTTTGTCCGGGAAATTGATAAAAGCGTCAAGTGCTGTTCTAACAATTACAACCGAAAAGTCATTAACATATTCGCCAGTTTTTTTATATGAAAGTTTCCAGTCAAAAATGGCTGTTGTTTTGCATAGCAGATCACCCATGCCGGAGAAAATATATTTTTGGGGAGCATTTTGTAAAATATCCGTGTCAATGATTACACTGTATGGCAAATTTGTACTGATGGATCTTTTTTTATTCCGTACGTAAAGTGAAGCAACAGGAGAACAAAAACTGTCGTTAGATATAATAGTAGGAACAGTAAATAGCTTTTTTTTGGTGATAAACGAGATATATTTGCAGTAATCTATCACCTGACCGCCTCCAATTGCCACAATTGCTGAGGTTGCTGAGGGGATATCCAAGCTGTTTTCAAAGATCTCTTCGATTGAAGTTGTATTAACATTTTTTTCATGTAATACTGTAATACCGGAAGATTGCAGAGAAACTTCAACTGTGCTATTGAATAGCTGTTTGAGACCGTCACCCCAGAAAAGGGCAATCTCTGAACAGTTTGATGTACGCAAATATTTACCAAGTCTTTGTAAAGCCTGGGGTTTAATTCTAACAAGTTCTGGAACAACGATTTCCATGTTTTCTCCGTTTTATCGATATAGGTTACAAGTTATCTGGAGTCTCTTTTTCAAACAGATTCAGATCAATTTCTCCGACATTATTAAAAATATATGTAGGTTTATAAGGGAATGTGTCTAATGTGCTTATTGTAGAAACACCAGATAATACAAGACAGGTTCGCATGCCCGCTTCAAGACCGCTAATAATATCGGTGTCCATTCTGTCACCGATCATTACTGTTTCTGCCGAGTGAACACCGAGCATCTGTTTGGCTACCATCATCATAAGAGCATTAGGTTTGCCTACAATATATGGAGCCTTGCCAGTAGCGGCCTGAATCGCGGCGATAATAGTACCGCATGCCGGTTCTATACCATTTTCAACAGGATCAATAATGTCTGGATTGGTGGCGATAAATTTAGCACCCGCATTAATAAGGTTAATAGCTCTTCGAAGCATATCAAAGTTCAGGCTTTTGGTTTTACCAACAATAACATAATCTGGATTTGTCTCGGTAAGTGAGTAACCTGCTTTATATAGCTCATTAGAAAGAGCGGCTCCGCCAATAATATACGCGGTACCAGATTTTTTTTGACTTTTTAAAAAAGTAGCCGTTGCCATTGCTGATGTGATAAAGTTGTCTTCCGTAAGACCTTCAATACCCATGTTCTTTAGTTTTAATACCAGATCGATCTGCGTCTGCTCCGAGTTATTGGTTAAGAACAAGAATGGAATATTCTTCTCTTTTAGGGCAGAGACAAACTCTTTGGCGCCGTCAACAAGATTGCCTCCTCTGTATATTACTCCATCCATATCCGAAATTATTGCTAATGACATAGAAAACTCCATTTATTTTTTAAATCAGCTAATCCTTGTTATAAAGGTTTAAACATTAATAAGAGTCAATTAGAAAAAATCTAAAAATTAACCGACAAATTTCGAAAAATATTGGGTTTCGCAAAAAAATGATTATTTTCTAGTTCAGTTTAAGGTTGTTACAAAAAGATATGAATTAAAAACCAAGAAAGAAGTAGATTAATATATAAAAAAGTGTTAGAAAAGGATCATATAACATATTTAGAATTGGTTTATGAGATGTATCATTACGAAAATGAGACTGTTTAAAGAACTACTTACAAACCGTTTTATCTTCAATATTGGTTATTAGTCCGGAATAGATATTTATCCGGTTATATAAATTACAAGGAGACTTAAATGGAAACAAGATTCTATTTCAGAACCTTTCACATGATTGCAATTATTGTTCTGATTACTGCTTTTTTTGGTGGATGTACAAAAAAATCGGATCTTCGAAAGGCTGCCGAAAAACAAGGTATCCTTATAGGTACAGCTGTCGATACAAGAGCGCTTGAAGATGAGAAGTATTATAAAACACTGGTACAGAATTTCAATGTAGTAACTGCAGAAAACGTAATGAAATGGGAAACCATTCATCCCCGAAGAGATGTTTACGATTTTACTGAAGGAGATAAACTTCTGGCTTTCGCAAAAAAACATGGTATGAAAATGCGTGGCCATACACTTGTTTGGCACAATCAGAATCCTAATTGGCTTTTGTCTCAACCATGGAAGGCAGATGAGCTATATAAGGTTTTGGAAGAGCATATTAAAACTGTTGTAACTCATTATAAAGGTGAAGTTTATGCCTGGGATGTCGTTAACGAGGCACTCGATGTTGATGGATACCGTGAAACATTATGGTATCTCTATCTAGGGCCTGAATATATCGAGAAGGCATTCAGATGGGCTCATGAAGCAGACCCGGACGCTCTTCTCTATTATAACGATTATAGTAACGGTGAAATAAACGACAAATCCAACTATATGTATAATATGCTTAAGGATCTTCAGGCAGACGGTGTTCCGGTGCATGGAGTTGGTCTTCAGATGCATTTGAGTCTCGAGTTCGGTTTTGACTTTGAAAGCCTGTACATGAATGTGAATCGTCTGCATGAGCTAGGTCTCCATGTCGATTATACCGAAATTGATGTTCGTATCAAAACTCCCGCATCCGAGTCTGATTACAGAGAGCAGGCAATGAGGTACAAAAAAATGATGGAAATCATGCTCGCTTTTGATAACTCGTATGCATATACTGTCTGGGGAGTTAGTGATGCTCACTCATGGGTGCCTAGCGCGTTTCGCGGAACAGGTGATGCTCTTCTTTTTGATAAGGAGATAGAGCCCAAACAGGCTTATCATATGCTTGTCGAAACACTTGAAAAAGGGCCTGTGGAGCTTAATTACAGCAAAAATTATGAGGACAAGTTTAGAAGCCGAAAAGCAATTCCTCCTTTTAGAGCTCACGCCGTAGCGTCTGCACCGAAAATTGATGGCAACCCAAATGACAAGGCTTGGGAAAAAGGTGTTACTTATCCTTTTAACTATAATCAGCTTAATCTTTATGATCAGCGAATTCCTGACAGCAATGACCTTTGGGGTGAATGGACGGTTGTATACAAGGGAAATACAATATATGGCATAATTCGCCGTAATGATGAAAAGACTCGTACCGATCATAAGCTTGATTACGAGAATGATAATATTGAAGTCTTTTTTCATTTAGGTGATGTATTTGCACAGCTGCGGTCGAGAGTCGGGCATGATTGGGAGTCTCACGCTTATGATGGCGAACGAAAAATAGCTTGGAATAAAGAGGGTACAGTATGTGAATATTCTGTAACTCTTCCTATAGATGACTTAACAGGTATGATTTCAGGATGGAACATTTCTCTTTCAGATAATGACGGAAAGGAGAATCGTGATCATCAATTGTATCCGATTAATGGACAAAACGATGGATGGCAGGGGAAAAATTTGGGAACAATGCAATATGTTGGGGATTCTCCTCGAGTTCCCGAAGATCCACGCGTTGTTATGCCTTTTATAGCGGCACCTGCGTCATCTGAGCCAGTGCTTGACGGATCATTTTCGGATGATGAGTGGATTGATGCTGTTAAGTATCAGTTTGCCTACAATCAGATTAATCCAAAAAAACAGAGCATAGGTCTTAAAAATAGGGCAATATCTGGGTCTTGGGGAATCGTAAGAAAAGGGAATTATCTTTACGGTTTTGTTTTGCGCAACGACGCTAAAACTGTAACTTCTAATGCGGATCCGGCTTTAAATGACAATGTTGCCATTTATCTTGAAATTGAAGATGGAAATGCTGTGGTCATGCGTACAGTTGTTGGTAAGGATTGGGAAGAATCAGGATTAAATGGTGAACATCAGGCGAAGTGGAGCGATGACGGTTCAGTACTTGAGTTTAGGATTGAATTGCCTTCGAATGTTGCTTCAAGAAAAATGATTGGCTTTAATATCGCGCTTTCTGATAATGATGGTGGTGATAAACTCGACTATAAGCTATATCCAATAACCGGTGACGACAAGAGCCAAGAGGCTAAAGGACTTGCCGAGTTGGAGCTACAACTCTAAATAGCTCATAATAATTTTAGGTAACTTCTATAAAAGGATCCCGGCTAATAAACCGGGATCTGTTATTTTAAAAATAAAATCTTTTGATAACTATTTACTCGGCATAGACATACATGAATCCGGAAGAGCTGTCAGGTTTAATGCCTTTACGCTCAAAAAGCTCACTCAAGGTAACAAATTCATAACCTTCACGTTTAAGTTTCGGAATAAGAGTCTCAATAGCTTCAGGTGTTGGATGCGGTTTTGGTTGAACATCATGAAGAAGGATTATAGCGCCATCGCGCATGCCACTCATAACATGATCGATAATTTTTTCAGGTGTGTCGCCACCACCGCCTGGCCAGTCAAAACCGAGCACTCCACTTGCAAATGGCAAATCTATAGATTCATACATTGTTTTACTTGCGGATAGATTTGGTGCTCTGAAAAATTTTGGTTTAACTCCGGCATACTCTTCAATGATATCTGATGTTTTTTTAACATAAGTTTTCACCTGTTGTGCGCTCATGTCTTGCATCCCATCATATGTCCATGAATGATTACCAATTTCGTGACCGGATTTTGATATTTTCATGACAATTTCACGTGTTGAATCATTAAAATTTTGACCAACAAGGAAGAATGTGGCTTTTACACTGTTTTTTTCGAGCGTATCAAGTACTCGAGTAGTAAGCTCCGGATCATTACTTGGACCGTCGTCAAATGTTAGAGCACAGATCTTATTGGCAGTCGGATACGGCTCACCAGTAAGTGGGTCAATATCCTTTTTAGAACATGAAGTACAAATTGTTGTAATTAATAAAAGAAAAATTGTTTTATTCATGATTCCTCCGATTTTTTTTCAAATGATTACTCGATTACAAATTTTTTTTCTATCTCTTTTTTGGATAATTAGCACTGTTTTTTTTATATGATAGAATTTTACCAGTTGTAGAAATTATTAATTACCGGTTTGATATTTTTGGCGGTATTCCTTGGGAGAAAGTGATTCCTGCATCTTGAAAAGTTTATTAAAATGAGCTATTGAATTGTACCCAATAGCAAATGCAATATCAATAATCTTACTATCACTATTAATAAGCAAATTTTTTGCTTCATCAACGCGTATCAGATTAATATATTGCTTAAATGAAAGATTCGTATACTTATTAATTATTTTTGGTATTTTGTAAGGTGATAAGTTGAGAGCTTCCGATATTTGCTGAACCGAAATGTATGGATCATTGTAATTAGCTGCAAGATATTCGAAGAGTTTACCCGCTTCGCGTTCTTTTTCATTACCAAGGTTAAGATTTGAATGTATTCTGATAATGTCCTGCGCATATTTAACAGCTTTGTGTGATTTTAGAATATGAGATAAAAATAATCCCAATAATGCCAAAACGGAAATAATTAACATGGATAATATGGAATAGTAAAATATATCTTTTTTAAATCCAAAATATGTTATACTTATACCAAGTGGAGTGTTCAGTTCATCAATAGAGCTATTCAGTATTTCAATTGACCAAAGAGGATTCTTGCCAATCGAATCAATGCTCTTTTTCTCGATTTTATGTTTAACAAGAAACCATTCTGGAGTTAAGAAGTCGCTAAGAGGAACTCTAATTGTCGAAAATTCTGGGGTAATGTCAATTATGGAAGTATAATAATAGTATGATATTTTATGAGGGTAGCTTGTGTTTTTTTTATCAGAGAGATTGACTTTTGTGATGATATTAATTTTTAAAGAAGTTTTTTTAGATGTTTTTGCAGTGATTTCGAAAAAATCAAATCCAGATGAATATAGAGGTACAGAAGAAAGAATTTCGATGCCGACACCTGCATAGGGAAATGCAAAGCCATCTCGAAGAATATATTGGAGATCAATCTGACCGTTGTTCGTGTTTATCGAGATTATTTCAGAATTTCCAGAGTCATTATGGTCAGTAATTGGGTAAATTCTCGTATCGGTTTCAGGAAAAATATTACGACTCGCGGTAAATATTAAATAGGCTATACTTATGGAGATAGAAAGAAAGATGAAAAGCAATAAAATAAGTATTTTGTTTTTGTTCATTTTATAGGATGCCATTTTTAAAAAAATTATTTGGTAGTGATAACAGCAACCATTATCCCAATACGACTTTTATCAGATACGAGATAATCATGTAAGTTTTTTTTTGAAATCACAACTTTTTTATGTGAGAAAGAAGCGTGTTGAAACATAAGTTTACCATTAATGAATCGAGCAAAACCGACATGCGAAATAAAAATTGATCTTTTACTTGTTACAATAGCTATTATTGCACCATCAGGTATAAGATGGGATTTCTGTTTAACCTCTATTGTTTTTAAATAATAAAAGGTTTTTTTTGACAGGTTCGCTTCAATATTTCTAATTTTAGCTAGCTGTTTTTTTTCTTTTAACATCGGGTATCGTTTATCTGAACTACTCATCGCGGATATTATTCTTGTATCGGGTTTTCCACCAAGTTTTTTGGTTATGTTTGATATAAATCCTCTACGTTCATTTTCATGTAGCCAGTCACTAAAATAGTGCAAACGTGATGAGTATCCATCAATAATACCGTTTCGATATCTTATATTTGTTAGGTGGTTACAGAAAGATTCATAAGAATGATCTGTTGTTGCAAACATTAGTGCTAAAGCGGTAACTGTTTCAACATAGGTAACACAATCTAAGGCGTCAAGCCTTACAATTAATTTTTCAGTTTCGTTATTCTCAAGGGTATGCGGAACATACGGAGTTCCCGTAAAGTAATCCATTAGAAATGTTAGAGAAGTTGATCTACCTGTACTACTTTGCATGATTCTATTAAAAAGAGTACGTTGCCCAGATCTTTCCCTGGACTGTAGTTCAATATTATCAGCTGAGCAGTTTACTGAAGTCGGCATAATAAGCATAAGCAAGATTAAAGCAGAAAACACAGGAAAAGAGCTGTAAATATCTTTCAAACAACCAAGGAGCCGAATAATTCCAAGTTTAACTACTTTAAATAACGATAAGGTGACCATGAGGTAATATTTATTACTGGAACGGTATTTAGTCAACAAATATGAAGATTAAATGTTATTTTAAAAGATTTTTTTAAAAAAAAAGATCCACTTTTATAAAGCGGATCTTTATGCTCCCCCGGCAAGACTCGAACTTGCGACAAATAGATTAACAGTCTACTGCTCTACCAACTGAGCTACAGGGGAATATGAACTTACAAAAGTTAATCAGTAAGTATGGTGGATATATATAAATGGCTGTGTATACTGTCAAGTAAATTCGGAAAAATAATATTGATTTTTTTATCGGTTACCAATAAAAAATTTTGTAAACATCTTGCCACAATCGTATGATAATAGAAGTAATACGGTAAAAGATTCTTTTAGGAGTAATTATGGATACACTTGAACTGCCCGATTATAACCGGGAAGAAGAGGAGGGGATTTCGGATCAGAAACTGGAAGAACTCCGGAAAAAAACCTTTACTCCGGATTTAACTGGTCTGATATCCCGTGTTACATCTCATAATGAAGATCAATCCGTAACAACCGATTCAGAGATCGAATCAGTTTCGACAGATGACAGGTTCAATCTGTTAAAAA
>DAOTGZ010000014.1:0-23490 GCA_035447445.1 Spirochaetota bacterium
ATATTCACGGAATTCAACACTATCTATCTGGCCCGGCTCAACATTATCAATTCTTTTAAGCTGAAATTTAACAAGATGTCCATTTTCAACCGCTGTTTCAGGGTCAGAAAGAACTTCTGTTGTAGCAGTGCGCTCTCTTGAAATATCAATTTCATTTTGAACATCTAACTCTGTTATTTCACATGCTGCTTCATCAACTTTAAGTCCCTTATATTCACCCAGTTCAACTGTAGGCATAAGTTCGAAAAAAGCTTTATATTTAAACGGTTCGTTTCTCAGCACTCTGTCATAATGAATTTTAGGCTCCATTATAGGCATAAGTTCCTTTTCTTTAACAGCGTCAAAAACCGTACTTTTTGCAAGATTTTCCGCTACCTCTTCATCAGCATATTCCCTGAATTTTGTTTCAATCATCTGAACAGGAGCTTTTCCCTTTCGAAAACCGTCAACCTTGGCATTTTTTCTTATTTTTTCAAAAACAGACTTGTATTCAAGTTCAACTTTTTCTACAGGTATTTCAATTTCAAGCTCAACTATAGCGTTTTCGTGCTTTTTTTCACTTAGAATATTCAATGTACCATACCCCTTTTAAAATATTGTATCAGCAATTTCTATTTATATTCATTTATAAAAATGTATAAAAATGTTTATGCTAATTTTAATATAGATTTTCAGCAATGTATATCAAGTTTAAACTATAAATTGACAATAAGTATATGAGTCAAACATTTTTTCCGATTATGTCCTTTTTATACTCTGATCAGATCATGATTCAGCAGGGAGATCTTAGTGAAACAGAGAAAGGAATTTGAAAATTTCCGGTATTGCGGTCAGTTTCTTTTCCCGACAACCGGTTGCTATAAAAAAAAAAGACTGCCTCAAAAAGCAGTCTTTTTTAATGATGAGCGGGAAACGGGATTCGAACCCGCGACGTCAACCTTGGCAAGGTTGCACTCTACCACTGAGTTATTCCCGCAACTGCGAGTGAAGGGAGTCGAACCCCCACGCCGAAAGACACTAGATCCTAAGTCTAGCGCGTCTACCAGTTCCGCCACACTCGCGTCAATAAATCACATAGATATATCTGCCCTTATTTTTGTCAAATAAATTTCGAAACGATTAGAATTTTTGTCCCATTTGGTTGAATAAAAAATTTTTTGGCACAAAACCTTTCATATCAGGGGAGCTGTTCAAGGCGATACGGAGTAAAATCAATCAAATCAGCTGAAATAGTGCCATCTTCATCCATCTCGATCAGCTTGCACTTTACACGATAATAGAGGCCACGGGATATATTTCGGAGTTTACGTTTAAGAACGGGATTTTCCTGATAATCTTTTATGCTAAAGCGGAGATTAATATTTTCCATATCGTAGAAAGATATTTCGTTATAGTTTAAGTCGCAATACTGTAAACGCAAAACAAAGGAGACATCCCTGTCTCTGTAAGTTTCGAAGTCTTTTTTTACTGTTGTCAGGCGAAAATCCTTTTCAAAATCCTCCGACACAATCAAAGTAGGCAAACAAAAAAATAGCAAAATAACAAGACAAAACAGCCGCAAAACCAAATACTTTTTTAAGATATGAACGATTTTCATTAATGACTCCGGAAAGTACTAGTTACTAATGAATCGGTCCATTCTTGTATTGTTTAAACTGTTTATCAAAATTATTTCGATTTATTGCACTATGTTGAATTCGGTAGAACAGATATTCAACAAAAACCCACACCATCAAGCTGGACCAAAAAATTATAACTGCCTGCATAATTGTGATTTTCATAACGGACTCCTTTGTACTGTCTTATATAAAGCATTTTGCGTGCCACATTTACGATTTTCTTAACAATTTGTTTGTTTATTTCCATATTATTAAGGATTTTTCTCAACATTTTTCTCTTATTGTTTACGAATAATTCGCAAAAATCAGAGAAAAAGCCTATTTGGTCTATACGTATCATTAATACAACGTACATTATATAAAACAACACAGGGCAATTATCAGACACAATAAAACCAATCAGTAAAAATTTGTGAAAAATAATTGTACTTTTATCAGCAACAAAAGATTATGATTTAATTGGTATTTTTTAAAACTAATTCGATGTTCGGAGTCTATCTTGAAAAAAATCCTTATTTTCACCCTCTCTTTTATCTTGGTTAGCACCATTTCCGAGTATGCCTTTGGAGAAACAGCCCGCAGATATATGATAATCACAAACAGTGTCTTCTGCAAAACTGCACCCTCTTCCGACTCGACAGACATGGAAGCCGACATTGGGTTTGGATCTGTTATCCTGGGAGAAAAAGTTATTCAAAACGAAACAGATTTCGATTATATAAAGCTTTCCGGAAAAGAAGATTGTTACGTTCCGTTAGAAATGACAATAGAAGTTCCGCTAGTTTCTTTTTCCTCTGAGAAAGGAGCCCTTAGCAGTGAAAACGGAAAAGATCTTCCCATTTTTTTTGTACCTAATGATCTTATGCCGATTAACAAGATGTACAGTTTTGGAGATAATCGGGTTCTTGCCAAAAAATCGATATTGAAAGATCTTTACGCGATGCTCTCTGACGCAAAAAAAAACGGACATAAATTTTATGTGGCAAACGGCTTTAAGGATCTTCAGGTTAGAATAAAGGAGTACGAAGAAGCGATCAGGTTAAACCCTAAACAGACCTTGGTACCAAAACCGGTTCACTCCTCATCGGCGACTGGTCTGGTTATCGACCTGACAGATAATGTAACAGGTTCCAATTTTGAGTACGAATTGAAAAATGATCAAGCATGGAAATGGATATATGAAAACTCTTCACGTTACGGATTCAGAACAAGCGGCAAATCTTTCCGATTTGAATACAGCGGTGAAAAAAGTCGACGAAAACCCAAAACAGATAAGATTTTTGATGAAGCGATTAACAAGCGCATTGAAATTCCCTCTTTATGTACTGTTCATGTACTAAAAAACTCTACGAACAAAAGGGCAAGTTTCATCTGGGTTCACCACAACGAAAAATCGGCCGGTAAAACCCTTAAATATGCACTTTCAAAATATGGTGGCCACAGCATTTATATTATAAACGGAGACAAACGCAATGTCTATATCCCATACAACCGACGAAGTTACTTTATAGACCCAAACCGGATTTACACCCCCAAGGGAATCGAGAAATACCTTGATAGACATCATCGAAAACTGAATAAAAATGGGCGCCGCTCCGTTTATAAAAAAGCAGAGAAGTTAAAAGATACGATTCTCTCTTCAATTGACTGGACCGAAAAAAAATATCTAATAGCCCTTCATTCAAGCCGTCCGGGATCAGATTTTTCAATTGAAGAGTTTAATGCTAAAAATTCTTATCTTACTTACACTAATCCCGACCACAACCCTAAAAACCTGTTTTTCACCACATCTCTACAAGATTATTATTTTTTCAAAAGTAGAGGATATAACGTAGTTTACCAAAGGTCCATCGAAGATGATGGTTCTTTAAGTATATATGCGGCAAAAAACAACCTACCGTATATAAATATAGAGGTCGTAGAGGGAGATGACAAGTTCCAGCAAAAAATGCTTGATCTGGTAATCGAATGTGTTAACCAACACTTTAAGGAAAAATCCCTTTAATGCAAATCGTGAATACTTTTTAGAAAAGTATCCGTGAAAATATACTCCGGGAGGAACAAATGAGAAGTGATCAATTTAAAACAGGTATTGGTAAAGCTCCGCACCGCTCATTACTTAAAGCCAGCGGACTTTCAGACGAAGAGATAAGGCGCCCCATTATTGGTATTGCTAACTCGGCAAACGAGATTGTGCCGGGTCATATACATCTTGATACTATAGTCGAAGCAGTAAAAAAGGGAATATTGGCGGCTGGCGGTACCCCTCTTGAATTTACAACTATCGGGGTCTGCGACGGCCTTGCTATGAATCATATCGGAATGAAATATTCTCTGGGTTCACGTGAATTGATTGCCGACTCTATCGAAATAATGGCAATGGCTCAACCCTTTGACGGGCTTGTAATTGTACCAAATTGTGATAAAATTGTGCCAGGTATGATTATTGCTGCTGCCCGATTAAACATACCTACAATCATGATTAGCGGAGGCCCCATGCTTCCTGGAAAATATGTTGGGGAAAGTGTTGGCCTTGATAATGTTTTCGAAGCTGTTGGCAAAGCGGCAAAAGGCGATATGACCGAAGAGCAGCTCTATTCACTTGAGTGCTCAGCTTGTCCTGGTGTTGGTTCTTGCGCAGGGCTATACACCGCCAATTCTATGAACTGCCTAAGCGAAATTCTGGGTATCTCTTTGCCATATAACGGTTCAATACCAGCAATACATGCGGATAGGATCCGTCTTGCAAAAAAAGCTGGTGCACAAATCATGGAACTAGTGGATAAACAAATTAAGCCACGTGATCTTATCACTAAAGATTCAATTTACAACGCATTGGCAGTTGATATGGCTATTGGTGGCTCATCAAATACTGCTTTGCACATACCCGCCATATCTCACTATGCTGAGTGTCCGATCACACTAAAAGATATTAACCAGGTTGCCGAAAAAGTTCCGCATCTTTGCTCACTGGCTCCAGGGGGAACAGATTATATAGTTGATCTGCACCGAGCTGGCGGTATTCCATCTGTTGTAAATGAACTCATGAAGCACGGACTTATTAGGGAAAACTGTATGACTGTAACAGGAAAAACCATTGGGGAAAACTGTAAAAACAGTCCAATAAAAGACACATCAGTGATTAGAACTTTCGAAAAACCTGTACATAAAGACGGAGGGCTTGCTGTATTAACAGGAAATATCGCCCCGGATGGAGCAATCGTAAAGAAAGGTGCTGTTGATCCTTCAATGCTGAAACATTCGGGACCTGCCAAGGTTTTTCATTCTGAAGAAGATGCTGTTGATGCAATAATGACCGGCAAAATAGTAAAAGGTGATGTTGTTGTAATTCTTTATGAAGGCCCTAAAGGCGGACCAGGAATGCGCGAGATGTTAACCCCCACAGCAACCATTGCAGGTATGGGTCTGGATAAAGAAGTCGCTCTTATTACAGACGGCCGTTTTTCTGGCGCAACGAAGGGCGCCTCTATCGGCCATATATCTCCGGAAGCTGCATCCCGAGGACCAATTGCCGCCGTAAGAACTGGAGATATTATCGAGATTGACATTGATAACAACTCGCTGAATGTAAAATTATCTGATGAAGAGATACAAAAAAGAATTGCGGAGCTTCCGGAGTATGTCTCACCGATCAAACGGGGATATATGAATCGTTACTCAAAACTTGTCTCTTCGGCCGATAAGGGAGCAGTTTTTGAATTATAGAAAATTACCAAAATTAAACTTTGGATAATTACTATAATTATTTAAGTAATTCCGTTTATATGCCTACTTTAAATTGATTTTCGCCAGTTCATTGTTGGCAGATAAAATAATAAAGATTACCAAAAATAATAGCCGTTTGTCCAAATTTAAACGGCTATTTTTTTATTTCACACCTGCAAGTGAACTCTTAGATATCTCCTCCTCAGAATCAGGCGTGCATATATTTTACAAATTATGGTTCAAGACAAGGGTTTAATATCACAATTAAAGGGGAAAATCGCCATCCTGACAGATTTTGATTTACGGATTACCCTTTTAAAAATCAGTGATTTGTTTCTCTTTCCTTTTTTTAGATAATCCTTAAGAGAATAGAGCCTACGCGGAAGCTCTCTAAGTGCCGCCTGAACTACTGCGCTAATATCTTCCCGTCTTACCGCATAGTATTTAGCGTAAAATTCAGGGAAGATAAGAGTATTGATAGGCATCAAGAGCAGATGAAATCTGTTATTATTGCTGTATTCATCAAAGTCAGTCCACAAACACATCCCCTCCCAAAAACCCGAGGCAAAAGTTAAACCTTTCTCGCAATAATCACTCCACATCTCAATATGTAATGAGAATTTTTTACCCTCTATTGCAAGTGAAAGCTCTTTAGCAGTTTTAACCAAAAAATTCTTAAACCCAGCAACATTATCCCTGTTTTTTTTATCCCAACTGCCAAGACCTCGCTTGATTAGATATTTTATCCATATTTTTTGCTCAATCATGTAAGGATTAGTTGCAACAGCCGATAAAAAACCATAATAGAACAAAAAATCCGCTGGTTGATGAAAATTAGATTCTAGCTCATCTTTGATACTTTTAAGAATATTTTTTTCCATTACTACCTCCGTTTGACCACCAGGTCTTTATATATAAACTGGATTTTTCTGATTTTGTTAAATTTTTTTTAAAAAAATTGCTTAATGTAAGGTTACTATTATCACTCTTTTTATCAGGAACTTCGAAAAAACGCTCAAAATTATCGCTTGTTATTGATTATTTTTTTCGCGAGCTCAAAAAAGCGCTAAAATTTAAGCTTTAAAGACAGCTTCAAATTTCAGCTTAGTAAGCGATATTTATGGCTTTATAAAATGAATTTTTCGCAAGTTCCTTGTTAAAAGTTAATTTTTAGATGTTGCCTATCACTATTTAAACTAAAAATGTTGACTATCATCGAACTTGATATTTTCTTTATCTTAATCTCATAATAACTTGGCAAAGAAAGAATTGTATATATAAAAAGTTAGAATCATTCTTCTCTCAAGAGAACTTTGCCAAAGAGTACTTAAGAAATTTAACCGGAAATGATTAGGTGTATGAATAAAACACAAAATATAAAGAAGGTACTTTTACTTGATGATCAGCAGATGATCCTGACGACCCTTTCAAGAATGATTGAAATTTTAGGCGGTACTGTTACCACTTCTACTGATGGCAAAGATACTCTAGAACTATACAAAAACTCATTTGAAAAAAATGATCCTTTTGATCTACTTATACTTGATATTTCAATAGACAACGGTATTGGTGCAGATATAATTATTGATGATCTGTTAAAAATTGATCCGGATGTAAAAGCCATTGTTTCAAGCGGAGATCCTAACCATGATGCAGTTATAAACTACAAAGAAAGAGGTTTTGCTAGTGTACTTCTTAAACCCTTCACAATAGACAAACTAAAGGATATTCTTGACGGTTTAGATTAAATAGATTATTCACACAATACTTGTTTATTTTACTTCGAGACTTTTAATATCATCTTCTTCAAGATGTTCTTTATACTGAATCATATACAGCCTGTAATAACGACCTTTCTTTGACATTAAATCGTTATGCGATCCGGACTCTGTTATTGATCCATTTGAAATAACCACTATTTTATCACTGTGACGTATTGTGGAAAGTCTGTGGGCAATAACTATGGAACTTTTTTCTTTTAGAATACGGTTTAATGCCTTTTGAATTGCATGTTCAGTTTCGGTATCAATATTAGATGTCGCTTCATCCAGAATGAAAATAGCGGGGTCATATGCCACTATGCGCGCAAAAGATATCAGCTGTCGTTCACCAAAAGAGAGAGATTTGCCTTCTTCCGAAAGTATGGTGTCGGCTTTATACGGCAATTTTTCAATAAATGATGTGCAACTTGCGTAATTACAGACATCTTCAAAAGACCTTCCGCCTGCAGGTTCCCGACCTAGAAGTATATTGTAACGTACCGTATCCGAAAACAGAGTAACATTTTGCTGAACAACACCGATAAGTCGGCGCAGAGATTTTTTACTGATACTGTTTATGTTAATTCCATTAATATATATAGCACCCTTTTGAATCATATACATTCGGCTAAGCAACTTGATTATCGTACTCTTTCCGCATCCAGTCTCTCCTACTATTGCAACAACTTCCCCATGAGAAATTTTCATGGAAAAATCTCTAAGAACCCAGTCTTCCTCCCTATATGCAAACCATACATTACAAAATTCTATAAAATATTCTGATTTTTTTGCAACGAGTTCTCGACAACTGCCACTTTGACTACAATCATACTCAGGCTCTTGATCCATAAGTTTAAAAACCCGATCAGCAGATGCAAGAGCGGATTGAACTATTTGAATTTTCTCGGCTATGTCCTGTATAGGTCTGAAAAATTTCTCAAGATAGGCTATAAAGACTACAAGAGTACCCAAGGTTATAAACCCCCGAGCTACATCATTTGATCCTAGATATATTATATACCCCATACCGCAATATCGCAGCATACTGATCATCGGAGTAAATACAGAATTTATAAAAACCTGACGAGATGACGCATTACGATAATTTTTGCTCTCCTTGTTAAATACATTAAGAAAGGCACTCTGCTGTTTGAATATCTGAATAACCGCAATTCCAGAAAGTGTTTCGGACAATCTTCCATTGACAACCGCAAGAGCCTCCCTGACACGAGTAAATGATCGACGCATCTTTTTACGAAAAATTGCCGATATGAAAGCCGCGACAGGAAGCATTGCCATAGTCACAAGTCCCAAACGCAAATTTATAACAATTAATACAGCAACAATACCGGTTATTATCGCGATATCCTTGATTATATTAACAAATACCGCGGCAAAGAACTCCTGTATGTTTTCGATATCATTACTTATTCGGGTAACAATTTTCCCTGTTTTATGTTCTTCAAAATAACGAACTGGAAGATTAACAACTTTTTTATACAAAGCCATGCGTATATCATGGATAACATGATTGCTTGAATAGCTTACAAGTAACAACTCTGCATAAGCTGTAATAAAACCGACAACAGTTAACCCAATGATAATCATGAATATTATAACAACACTTTCTATGTCATGGGCACGCAATTGACGAATAGCATCCCTGTTTAACGACACAAGATTGCGGTAAGGAACAAGATAATATCCCTCCTTTTTTATCATTGTTTCGAGTAATGGTCCACTATACTTATCACTCGAAACCAGATAAAAAAGCTCAAATAGATCTTTATTTTCTGCGATTATTTGACGGTTCTTCTTGCTGAGTTCACTAATTGAACCGTAATCGACTAGAAGTGACCCATCACTGAACATTTTGATTTCATTTGATAGATTATTTGTTTCAAAAAGAGCTGCATCTTTTTTTGTTATGTAATAATAACGCCTGCCGATATGCTTGTCTATTGCCTGCCTTGTTAATACCGGTACAACTAACTCGGCACATACCGCAACTATACTTAAAAATAGAGCGCCGATAAAGAAAAAGCGGTATGGTCTTACAAAAAAGGCAACTTTTTTATATAATTGAATATTTGTCATAATCTGTTCTGTACCAGCTGCCTTGTATAAATATCAGAATATAGCCCTTTTTGCTTTACAAGCTCTTCATGTGTACCCTTCTCGGCAATTGTTCCCTCATCAAGAACATAAATTATATCGCAATTCGAAATGGCTGATACCCTGTGTGAAATAATCACCATTGAACCCGGTATTTTGAGAAGAGAATTATATACCGATTTTTCTGTTTCGCTATCAAGCGCAGAGAGTGAATCATCAATAAGACAGAGAGGTGCCGGAGACAAAAGAAGTCTTGCAAGAGCTACCCTCTGTTTCTGTCCACCCGAAAGATTGACCCCCTTTTCACCAAGCATCGTGTCCAGTTTTTTTGGAAGATCATTTACAGTATCACTCAATTTAGCATCACTACAAGCGATTCTTAACTGCTCTTCTTTATCATTACTCGATCCGAAAACTATGTTCTGTCTAAGTGTATCCGCAAACAGAGTGTTTTGTTGCGGTGATGACTTGATATGAGACAATATATACTTTACTGGAAGATCTCGATAATTTTGTCCGTTTAACAGCACAGAACCAGTTGAAGGGTCATAACGCCTAAGCAAAAGATCCGCAAGGGTGCTCTTACCTGAACCGGTTTTGCCTGTAATACCGATTCTACAGCCATAAGGTATTATCATAGAAATATTTTTTAACGCGGGATGAAGCGCCTCTGGATAAGTAAAGCTTACATCTTTAAGTTCAAACGTTGGCTTTGGTAAGTACTGAGGCTCGGCTATCAATGGTTTATCTCTAACAACAGCATTAGCATCCAGCGCGTCGTTAATTCTTTTCATTGAGGCGCGCCCTCTTTGAAAAAGATTCATTACCCAGCCTATTGCCATCATAGGCCATGCAAGAATGGATATATAGCTAAAAAAAGCTGTAAACTCTCCCAGTGAAAGTTCCCCCATAATAGTCATGGTTCCACCGCGAATACCTGCAAAAGCAGCCGCTATGCCAGTTACAAGAGCCATTAAAGGGAATAAGGCCCCCCACACACGCATAAGAGAAAAATTCTGATCACAAATTTTTACAGAAGACTTTTCGACTGAACGGATACTCTCATTTTCGAGTGTAAAATTTTTTATAAGTACAATACTAGAAACATATTCTTGCAAACGCCCTGTCAAATCAGAAAAATATTCCTGAACGCGAGTAAAACCACCGAATATTTTTTTCCCTGCGATTATCAAAAAAAAGGTAATTACTGGCAAGGGTATAAGAACATACATGGTAAGGCGGGAATTCATTGAAAACATAAAAACTACTGATAGTATCGTAAGAAAAATTCCATCACAGGCCGAAACCACTCCCATACTGAACATCATACGAATTGCCTGAAGGTCATTTGTAGCAAGAGCTATAAGAGAGCCTGTTGAACGTCTGTCAAAAAACGGCTGATCCATATATAAATATTTTTTATAAAGATCATTTCGAAGTTGCTCTTCGATATAAAATGATGTTCTGACCAGAAGCATACGCCAAAAAAAACGAAAAATTGCCATTCCCAGAGCAAGAAGAAGAATATGTGAAAACCAGATATGTATACGACTAGTATCTAGAGCAAAAAGATCATCGATCATTTTTTTCACGGCACGAGGAATAAAGAGCTGAAAGATATCAACCAGCAGAAGAGAAATTATACCCGCTGCGAAATAGTAGCGCCTTTTAAGAAGATAATAGAGAGGACGTCGAAATAGTGTCATATCCTATTATTAAACAGCTTATAAAATTGTAAACCAATTTAGCATAAAACTAATTAAGCCATATTGAAGTATTAACTTCGATATGGCTTAAATAATTAATTACAATCACCAATGATTACTGCTAATCTAATTATTTTTTATCGATTCGCTCAATTCGTAACGCAATATGGCATCCATAAATTTGTCCTTTGGATACCCCTTCATAAGCCTTCCATTGATGATCAAGGTCGGTGTAGCACTGATCTTCAGCTTTTTGGCAAGATCAAGATGTTTTATGATTCTTTCAGAGGGCTTGTCAGAATTAAACATCTCAATTAAAGCTTTTTTCTGTTCATCACTCTCTGCAACAATTTCAATAATCTTATCTATATGCGCACCGGAAGAGGAAAGTTCGGATACTTCATCAAATTTTTCATAAAATTTTTCAAAAATTTTGGGATAAATATTTAACATATCCGCAGCATAAAACAGACGTGTTACTGCGCAAATACCATTTATAACTATTCCGGATTTTGCCGGATCACAATCGCTGTTTAAAGGGTAATAGTATTGTTTAAAATTTATCTTTCCTTTATACTTTTTTACTAAAACTTTTTCGATCATGTTAAAATTACGACAAGCTGGACAAAAAGGGTCTGTAAAAACATGAACAGTTAAAACAGCATCTTTTTTGCCAACAACAAACCCAGTTTCCGGATAATCAATTTCAAGAATCTCTTTTTCTTTATATTTCTCGACATAGCCTGTCAGTTTTTTGTTAAGTTCTGATCCTTCACTGCTTCGCTCTTCGAGATAAAGAGAAAAAGCAACAACAAATATAAACAGTATCGCAGTAAAATATACGAAGGTACCTGTGGAAAATTTACGATCATCATTTTTTCCAGAAATCTTAGCAAATCCAAAAAGTGCTTCCTTGAAGCTCATATCACCCGATGCACGCATTTTGCGATATGCCAAGATTACTACGGCAAGAATAGCTATATTTACGACATATGTCATGACACAGTATTGACAAAATACCTGAAGATAGACAAGAAGCGCTCCAAGAACAATATCGAAAAAGATCCCAGCAACACTAATGGGTATCATAAGGTACATGAATGTTTTCCAGTAGCGCTCACCAGACTCGCGAAACAGATGCAAAGAAAGAAATATCCATAAGTAGAAGAAAAAACCGTAAGATGCGATCGGAATTCCAAAAAACATAGAATAGGGCGATGAAGAAAGTTCGGAACAGGAGCCTTGTAATCCGTCACCACAGGCTAAAAACTCAGCAGTTTTTTGAGGAATATAGTGATCAGCAAGAAGAATAACAGCCAAAATCAATCCAACAAATGAGAAGATCGATAAAAGAATATATGTTTTGTTCATTTTTACCACCTAGCAAGATTCCAAATATGAAATTATTAGCTATTATTTATTTACAGTGTGTCAACACATAAATTTCATCAGATAACTCAAAAACCATAACGATACAATAACATTTTTTTGATTATTATTACGCAAACGCGTGCATACACTAGAAACTTCGAAACATTATCATACTTCAGAGGGTAATATCGTTTAATTGATATTAATATCAATTTTAAGTTTATTAGTTGTCATTGGAAAGGCATTACACTATTTATGAGTGATGATTCCATAATTACAAATATATAAATGTTATACAAAGGGTAACTATTTTGAAATTATCTTTTTTTAAGACTTTCAAAGAGCTGGCAATAAACACATCCATTTTAGCCATATTTTTTGTTTTTATTTGCACCATAACCCTTATATTATATTTGAGAGTCAGCACTCTTGGCGAAAATGATGATCCCGGGTTCATCACCAAGAACCCCAACGAATACCGGGAAATTGATGCTATTCCGATATTGCTTTACCATGATATAGACGGCAATGGTCCTTACTCTATCACAAAAGAACAGCTCAGAAAACATTTTGAATTTTTTCGATTAAATAATATCGATGTTATATCTTTAAAAGAACTTATTAGGCTACAACATGAAAATCGCAGCCCTGAAAACAAATCGGTCGTTATAACAGTAGACGATGGTTATATTTCCGCATATACCAAAATACTTCCCCTGATGCAGGAATTTGATTATCCTGTTACGCTTTTTATTTACACTAATTTCATTTTTGAAAAATCAGATAAACACATGACCTGGACAATGCTGAAAGAGATGGAAAAGTACGGATTTGACATTCAGTCGCATACCGTATCACACGCTGATTTGGTTAAACTTATCGGAAAAGGGGACACTGAATCTCTCAATTCGATCGAATACGAGCTAACACAATCAAAGAAAATTATTGAAGACAAGCTTGACAAAGAAGTAACCTTACTCGCATTTCCATACGGATATTACACTCCTAAACTTTTGGATATGGCGCGAAACTCCGGCTATATTAAAACATTTTCCACAGATTACGGTGCAAATATTTCATTACACAGTAACTACTGTTATAGGCGTCACCATATAAAAAAAGATTTCAACGAAACTAATTTAAAAAAAATAATTCAAATGAGATGATAAAAAAAATAACCATCATAAGTTGAAATAAAAGATTATCTTGACTTTACTGACCTAAAAAATATCTGTATCCACATGATTAAATATGATTTACACACGCACTCGCAATTTTCTCCAGATGCTGAAGATACTGTTGACCTGTTATGCCTTACGGCTATTAAGAAGGGAATCACACACCTCGCGATTACCGATCATTTTGACGCTCATAAAGATGATACTTATCCTTTTTATTACAATTACGAAAAACAGAGTATCGCGATTGATAACGCACGTGTTAAGTACAAAGATAAACTTACCCTGTTGAAAGGCATTGAATACAGCCAACCCTATAACACACCAGAAATTTTTGCCCAGACCATAAAACTTGAGTTTGATATTATAATCGGCTCAATTCATAAGATAGGTCATTATAACGATTACGATAAAGACAATGATACAAAATATAAGAAGTATTTCACAAATATTAAGCGGATGATTGAACATGGCGGCTTCGATGTATTAGGCCATATCGATTTTCCAGCTCGCTATTATTCAGGTTACTACTCACACAGCAGGGAATTGGAAGATGCTGTAAAAGCACTATGTAAAAGCGAAGTAATACCGGAGATAAATAGCTCTCCTTTACGCAGAGGCATGCCTTTTGCAATGCCGGACGAATTGATATTGCAGATGTATACCGACTTTGGAGGACGTTATATCACTACCGCGTCAGACGCTCACAATGCCAATGATATTGGTGCCGATTTTGATTACATTCAAAAACTTATCAAAAGGTTTAATCTGCTCCCCGTCTATTTTAAAGATCGTAAGATGTTTGAATAATATCTCACAACACCACTCGTCTGAAACATAAAACAAGCAAAATATTGACAAAAAGGTTTTTTAATAATATCTTTAGTTTAAATAAGCCATGAGTTCGGCTAATAACGAATCTGTACCCAGATTATCTGGGTTACAAAGCCTATAAAATGGATAAATTATGATAACCGAAAAAAAAATACTAATAGCTGAAGATGACGAATCTTCAGCCGAACTGCTCCGAGCAGTATGCGAAGAACATGGTTACACTACCGACATAGCTTCTAACGGTAAAGATGCATACAAAATGTACAGACAAGACAATTACCCACTTGTAATAACCGACCTTGAGATGCCTGATATGTCGGGACATGATCTAATTAAAAACATTAAAAAAATAAATGATCGTCAGGTAATAATTGTCTCTACCATGCATGCCGACTCGGAAACAATAATTTCTGTTATGCGAGAAGGTGTTTACGACTACATCATTAAACCTATTAATTTGACAATTATCATCCAGCAGATTAAACGAGCATTTGAGGCTGATGAGCTTTATCGCTCAAGAGAACTAATTGAGCAAGAACGGATAATCAAACTGGAAAATCAGCTCGAGTGGGTACAATGGAACAAGGAGATTATTAACCGAGACAATGACAGAATTGACACAGCACTTTTTGACAGTCTTAACAATAGTTTTAATCAGGGAGCCGGCTTTGGAGCTCTTCTAAGCCTTATTAATCTTGTTGCTTCTTCAATAAAAAAAGAGGGGGATCACTATGTAGTGCCTTCCGATATTTTTGATCTTATCAAATCAAACGCCGCCATTGCAGAAAAAACTTTGAACTTCTTTTCTGACCTATCACTATTAATGAAAAACGATATAAGCATAAGCAACTCCACATGCATGGATATTTACGACCTTCTTTTAGAGATTGTTAATTCCGATAATATTAAAAACTTATCCAATTTAAGAGGCCATACAATTCTTCTGAGTAATATTCCGGCTGATATTAAAGACACAGTCTGCAAAATCAATCCAAGATACATATCTACCGCAATAAACGAGCTTTTTGTAAACGCTTTAAAATTTTCGACTTCTAATTCTAAAATCACCGTAATGCTTCGCTACTCGGGTGGAAAATTTCTAATATCAGTACTCAATACGCCTCAACCTACTAAATCAGATATTATAGGAATACCACCAGAATACCAGAATGTGGTTTTTGAACCTTTTTTCAGACTTGTTAAGGTAGTATATGAAGATTATGGAACTTTGGATTACGGTCTGGGTCTAACATTGGTAGACAAAATTGTCCGGAGCCATGGAGGCCGTGTAGACATAGGAAATGTTATTGATCATACAGATCCATCACGCGATCCAGTGACTAAGGTTCTCGCTCAGATTGTTTTGTAAACAAGGGGATTGAATTTTAGACAATAAAAAAGAACCCTTGCGGGTTCTTTTCTTATCTAAAGAAAACTTGTTTAATCAGTTTTTATCTTTATCAACAATTTTGCCTTTTTCGATCCAAGGCATCAAAGCTCGAAGCTTAGCACCAACCTTTTCAATTGGGTGCTCCATCCAGATAGCTCGCTTGGCTTTAAAAGAAGCCTGCTTTACTTTATTTTCAAGCATCCAGTCACGGGCAAATTCCCCCTCCTGAATACGACGCAAAACTTCTTTCATCTTTGGCTTGACCGTCTCATCAATAACGAATGGGCCTGTTACATAATCACCATATTCTGCAGTATTTGAAATTGAATAACGCATATTTGTAAATCCACCCTCGTAAATAAGGTCTACAATAAGCTTCATCTCATGGATACACTCAAAATAAGCCATCTCTTCCGGATATCCAGCCTCTACAAGAGTTTCGAAACCTGCCCTCATAAGGCTTGTTACTCCACCACAAAGTACAGCCTGCTCGCCAAAAAGATCTGTTTCGGTCTCGTCTTTAAAAGTAGTCTCAATAACTCCAGCACGAGCACCACCGATACCATTAGCATAAGCAAGTGCCAAATCAAGAGCCTTACCGCTGGCATTTTTTTCGATCGCTACTAGACATGGTACCCCTGCCCCTTTTTGATACTCGGCACGAACCATGTGTCCCGGACCTTTAGGAGCAACCATTACAACATCAACATCAGCCGGAGGATTAATCTGACCGTATATTATATTAAATCCATGAGCAAACATAAGCATTTTACCCGAAGTCAGGTTTGGTTTGATGTCAGAGTCATAAACCTCCCCCTGAATTTCATCAGGTACAAGTATCATGATCATATCGGCCCATTTAACTGCTTCACCTACTTCACGCGGAGTTATACCCGCTGCTTCGACCTTTTTCCATGACGGACTACCTTTACGTAAACCGACTGTAACTTCAACGCCGGAATCTTTAAGGTTATTTGAATGACCGTAGCCTTGGCTACCATAACCGATAATAGCTACTTTTTTACCCTTTAAAAGACCAAGATTGGTATCAGATTCTCTATATACCTTCATAAATCCCCCTGATTGCATTTTTTTACTACTATCCCTGAAAAGGTGAAACCGTCAATAAAATAATCCAGCTGCTTGAAAAAAGTTAAGTATTTATTAACAAACTTTAATATTACTTAAGTCTCTTTATCGAAAGATAGATAATTTTAAATTGTAAAAATTTATTATAGATTATTTTTAATATTAGCTTGACTAAGACAGTTTATGGGATTTTATGATAAATATCAGTACAATATAGAGCAAAGACAAACATAATGGTATCATATGGATCGTGAACTTCGCAAACATTTTTTAAACTTGCTCATATACTCTTCCCTAAATACTCAACAACTGAATTATTTGGGCGAGCAAATAGACAACAGCTTTAACCTTTATCGGGAATCCGGCTTCGGAGATACAATCCCTATCCCCCGTCAATCGGCAGCAAAAATCCTTGTTAACTATTTCACTGCCGAAGAGGATATTGTGAACTTGTTTACAACCCTTCTAGCAAATCAAGGTAAACGGTTTTACAACTCAGAACTACGACTAAACGGATATGAAGATTTTATAAAGTTTTTGGCAAAAAAAAAGTGGATATTTGATAACCAGGTTTTTCAGTTTTTTAGAGATCCTTTTTTCGAGAATGAAATAAACGTATTAAAATCAATACGCATAATCGATTTACGAAAAAAAGACGAAATAGATTCTTTGCTAAAAAAAATAGAGGACGTTACCCAAACCCTAGGCGACAAGGATCTTGAGTGGAGCGTAAATCTTCGACTTTATGACCTTGACAGGGAGATTAGCCAACTCATTCGCAAAATAATCGGAATGCTTCTTATTAGGCAAAATCTTCAGTCTATAACCTTTGATATTTTTACATGTCTTAAAGAACTGGCTATAAACGCAAGCAAGGCAAACTATAAGCAGTTGTTTGACAAGCTTGTTACAAAACCTGAAGGCATAGATGCCAATAAAAACTACTCACTATTTTTAAAAAGATTCAAGGAAGAAATTGCTGAAAACGGAAATCGCAACCTAATCAAACTTGCTCAACAAAAAGACCGCTATATAAATATCACTTTCCAATCCACTAACCAGGGTATTGGAGTTTGGGTAACAAACAGCCAAAACATAACTGCGGTAGAGAAAAAAGCTATTCTCAAGAAACTTGGCTACAAAAAGACAGATATCTTTGCCTATGCCGACGATAAAAATAGTGAAGGTGCTGGACTAGGCATTGGCTTGGTATTGTCTCTGCTTCGGATCTATTCTGATGAGGATATCCCTCTAAAAGTTGTCTTTTACCCTAACTTCATAAAGATTGGTTTTTTTCTGGACAGATCCCTGACCGCGGCTCGACTACAGGAGAAACTCGAAACTCAAAAGGAACAGAATTAAAAAAGACCCTTTGCACAATAAAAACCGTCCGGACGTTATGCACTTTTTATTTTTTTATGTTTACAAATTCACTATTCTTAGTTTAAAGATATTTATATTAATTATTTTAAAAAGCAGTTTAACTTTTTTATTTTTGTCTTTTCCCTTCTTTACTATCTTGCAATCGACAAAATTTATAGTCAAAACTGTTATGTAAAACATATTTTGTTACCCATTTTGCTCCTCCTAATACAAAAGCAATATAGACTTAACATAGTTCCACTGCATTCAGATCATGGTCACCCTAAAGGTGACCATGTCTTTATCAACTTTCTTCGTAAAAATCACTTGAAAATCAGCCTACCGATTCTTAAATGATCACATCTTTTGTTTTGGACTATAGCGAAAGACGATTTGCAACCTTGCTTTTTTAAGGATATACATATATGAAAACCTACGAAGAGATAAACCGAAAAATCGCATCTAAAACCGCGGTGGTCATGAACGCGGAAGAGATAATTGATTATGTAGAAAAAAAGGGTCTCGATAAAGCTGCCGAAGAAGTTGATGTTGTTACAACAGCGACCTTTGGACCTATGTGCTCATCAGGATGTTTTCTGAACTTTGGCCACTCGTCTCCAAAAATTCGAATTACAGAAGCCTGGCTAGACGATGTGCTTGTGTATTCCGGAATTGCTGCCGTGGATGCATTTCTTGGAGCGACTCAGCTTAGGCATAATGACCCTGCAAATATGTATTACCCTGGAGACTTCCGCTTCGGCGGGGCTCATGTAATAGAGAAGCTGGTTCGCGGAGAAAAGGTTCAGCTGTTTGCATTATCTTACGGAACCGACGAGTACCCATGCAAGGAACTGCGCACATACATAACTATAGATGATCTGAACCAGGCGCAGATGGTCAATCCACGAAACTGCTATCAAAACTACAACATAGCCGTCAACTGTTCGGACAGATCTATATATACCTATTTTGGCCATCTTAAACCAAATATGCAGAATTTATGCTACTGCTCAGCTGGTCAATTATCTCCTCTTCTTAATGATCCTTATTATAAAACTATTGGTATTGGCACTCGCATATGGCTTGCCGGTTCCCACGGCCACATCTATGCCGAGGGGACACAACATTCACCCGACTGTTTACGTAGCGAAAACGGTGTGCCACGAGAGGGAGCGGGCACCCTGTCACTTACAGCTGACATGAAAAAAATGGATCCGGAATATGTTAGAGCAGTTAGTCTAAAAGGATACGGCGTTTCTCTTTCCTTAGGTGTCGGAGTTCCAATCCCTATACTCAACAAGGAAATACTAAAAAGCACAACTGTCCGCGACAGGGATATTTATGCTCCATTGATTGACTATTCCAGCGACTACCCCCTCGCGACAGGAAGAATACTTACCGAGTATAACTATGAATCACTAAAAAGCGGCGAAGTAGAGTATAACGGGAAAAAAATTGAAGTCGGCTCCATCTCATCATACAGCAAAGCCCTTAAAATAGCCAATCGATTAAAAGAAGAGATCAGTGTTGGAAGTTTTACACTCGCTGAACCACACACCCCACTTCCGGTAACAGGATCAATGAATCGAATGAAGATACAACAGGAGCGCTAAATGATTACAAGAAAATATCTTCTTAAATTTCCTGAGAAAGCAGTTGGCAAACCTTTGATATATCATCTGGTCAAAGATTACGATCTTACAGTTAATATTTACCGGGCAAAAATTGACCCCGATGATATTGGCTATATGGTTTTGGACGTCTCTGGTCGGGAATCAGATATTGAGCGTGCCAAGATTTTCTTTGATGAAAACGAAATAATCGTAACCGAAACCATGAATGGTATGAGATGGGATAAAGAGAAATGTGTAAGTTGTGGAACATGTATTACACATTGCCCATCTAATGCCCTCTATATTGTTGACCGAAAAACTATGGAAGTCTCTTTTAACAATGAAAAATGTATAGAATGCATGAACTGTATAAGCCACTGCCCTTTTAAGGCATGCAGCTCAATTTTTAGTAGTTCCATATCAGAATGACTCCAGAAGAGAATAAATTCACATATAAAGACTCCAATTTTACAATACATTGCTCCTTTTTCTCTGAGGCAAAAGATGAGATAATTTCTCAACGCACAATACTTGAAAAATACCTAGAAAAAAACCCCAATTTTAAATCATCATTAACGCCATTAACACCTACCAGAGATGCGCCATTAATTGTTAAAACCATGTGTGCCGCGGCTGAAATATGTAATACCGGCCCCATGGCTGCAGTTGCAGGAACAATAGCACAGTTTGCCTGGCAAAAAGTCTTCGATATCGCCACTAATGATAAAATAATCATCGAAAACGGTGGAGACATTTACCTGTCTTCCAATTCACCTATATATATCGGTATTTTTGCAGGTAAAAGCATTTTATCGGGGAAGCTCGCTCTCAAGATTACTCCTGAAGAGACTCCATTAGGAATATGTTCGTCATCCGGAACCATGGGGCATAGTCTTAGTATGGGAAACTGTGATCTAGCAACTGTTTTCGCAAAAAATAACGCTATCGCTGACTGTGCAGCCACTATGGCCGCAAATATTGTAAAGACAGTAGATGATTTGGAAAAAGCAGCTGATTACCTTAATTCAATAAACGAGGTTCGAGGTGGTCTTATTATTAAAGACGACCGAATAGTCATTGTTGGGGAAACTCCTGAAATAATTAAAAACAGCGACAAAAAATTAACAACTAAAATAACAAAAGCCGAAGGATCAATTTTTTCATTTTGAAATAATGAATAACTATTACGATTAACCTTTTAGGTAAGTCTTTAGTTAAAGCTCTTCTTTAAGTTGCTTATTCAGTTTGTTATTCTATTATTTTTGGCACTACAAAATGTCCTCGATCAAATTGAGGAGCGTTATGCTTTATATCATCATGATTCAATGAGGTTCCAATTTCATCATCACGAAAAACATTAACATTATCAATAATATGATCCGTAGGCTCGACCTCGGAAGTGTCTAGAGTATTAATTTTCTCAACATACTCAAGAATATCGGATATCTGTGAAACAAACTGCTTTTTTTCATCTTCATCAAGGTGAAGTCTTGAAAGCTCCGCCGTACGCTCAACAATACTTATATCAATTGACATCTGTTCTCTCCATTTAGTTTAACCGGTTATCATTTACTCTATATACTCGCCGCGCGAGTGGCAGTTCAACTATTTTTTTCTCTTTTTCACCAGTTATTTGTGCCTTAAAGCTAAAACGTTTAAATCGAGCGGGAGGTGCCTCGAAAATTACCACAAAAATCAAGCGGTCTCCTGGTAAAATTCGTGAAAAACTGTATGGAGTAGATTCTCCGGCAATATCCATGCGATCAAAACTTTTTTGAAAATCATGATAAAGCCGGAAATTCGTCAAAGCAGAAAGATCAGCAACACCTAAAACACGGGAAAGTTTTTTTAAATCTTCTTTACCGAGTGCGGAAACATTGTAATCACCAAAACTCAATGTAAAATCACCAAGAGAAATAATTTGCGACCCGCTATTTTTTACCGTAACCAGAAACGGATACCACGGGAAAATTCTCTGATTAGAAGCAAAAACACCACCGTAAGGTTTACCATGATTTAATCGACTCCATTTTTTAGAATCAAGGTACTCAACGGTTATATCGCAAAACATCGAATGCGTTACACCCACCTCTCCTTCCGTGGAATATATCATGCTTTCGGGTACGATTTCCGATTCCAGACAGACCCCACTTGCGCACGAAAATAGCGTAAATATAAAAAAAGATGCCATAAGGCATCTTTTGAAATATCTGTAAAAATGCATTGATTAACGCTTTGAAAATTGAAAACTCTTACGGGCTTTCTTATGTCCGTATTTTTTACGCTCAACCTGACGCGCGTCCCGAGTAAGAAACCCTGCGGCACGAAGTGATTTTTTATTCTTTTCATCAGACTGAACCAGACATCGAGCAATACCCAGACGAACAGCACCGGCTTGTCCTGTCCAACCACCCCCTTTAACAAATACTTCGAAATCGAAGTTCGCAAGAGAGTCAGTAGACTCAAGAGGCTGTCTAATTAGTAGTTCAAGAGTCTGACGACGAAAATATTCGTTTATTGGCTGACGATTTATTGTAATCTTGCCGGTACCCTGACTCATGTAAACACGGGCTACAGACTCTTTTCTTCTGCCGGTTGCGTATATTTTGGTTTGTGCCATCTATGATACCTCTGATTATAATTCAATATTTTCAGGCTTTTGAGCAGCATGTGGATGCTCACTGCCCGCGTAAACCTTAAGATTTTTATACATCTCACGGCCGAGACGACCTTTTGGAAGCATACCCTTTACTGCATGCTCTATTACAAATGCAGGATTAGTTTCCATATATTTTTCAATATTTGTAAACTTTATACCACCCGGATACTGAGAATGGCTAAAATATTCTTTCTGCACACTTTTTTGACCAGTAAGTTTAACTTTTTCCGCATTAATAATTATTACGTTGTCACCCATGTCAAGATTGGGAGTAAATCCAGGCTTGTTTTTTCCCCTTATTATTGAGGCAACCTTGGTTGCAAGCCGTCCCAGAACCTTGTCCTGAGCATCAACAACATACCACTTCTTCTCTATATCGGAAGCTTTCATGCTATATGTTTTCTGAATCATGCCTTGATTCTCCTGAAACTATTTGTTTTACAGCCTGTCGAACATAAAATCCGCTCGAAAAATTACGGATGAAGCGACATGTTACTGTTTGATTTACTGTATGATTGGGGGTATACAGCAAGAACACAAACTAAACCCGCACTCTATTATGTCAAGATTAATTAACTCTTTTGCGCAAAACAGTATCACCAACTCACTTTCCTGTTATAAAGCTATAAAATTTCTGTTTTATATTCCACTTTATCATCCGATAAGCAAACATATAATACAAAAAATTATATTGTTATAGGCTCACTATAATTTGGAATTTATGTACCATTTAGTACTTATCAGAAGTTCACTATTTTTAAGTAATCGGTATAAGAAAATGATTTATCACATACATGAAGAGACCCCAAACAAGCGCCATATATCACAAGCTGCCGATATCTTGTGTTCAGGAGGAATACTCATATACCCGACAGATACTGTTTATTCATTTGGATGCGATTACTCAAACCGGGAAAGCATAGCAAAAATAAACAGACTTATCAATAGAGATCCAAAGAAACCGCTTTCAATTATAATTAACGATATTAGTGTAATGCATAATTACGTGCGTCATGTGTCAAACGAGGCATTCAAAATTATTAAAAAAACCGCACCTGGTCCATTCAC
>DAOTGZ010000015.1:0-22620 GCA_035447445.1 Spirochaetota bacterium
AGCATAAAAAGAGAGTGGATGGATATAATCAGTTTATATTCGCAACAGAACCATATTTCAAAATCACATATAATTTGCCATGTTTTGCGAAAACACATGCATAAGCTATTACAAACGCCTCAATATAATATGCACCCAATGAAATCACAAAGAAAAGGCGACAACTATGTATCCCAACATATTGCGATTAAACCAGAATTATTTGAAAAATTATCGGATATAAAATTAATGTATCGATATACGTTGTCCTATCTTCTTGGAGACGCGATGAGCTTTTTTGATAAGTATATGTCTGATTATGCTGAATCTTCAAAAACCATCAATGATAAGAAAAGACCAAGACCAAGATACAAATATGTACTTAATGCAACTATTTCTCAAAATTTACACTAATTGCCAATAATTAAAATTTATTATATATTTCTCCATATCTTATTGATTTTATTAAATACTATTTTATAATGTCAAAATATAACCTGCGGTCAGGATGAAGTAATTTCTGATTCTGAAGCCAAGGGCCCTATGTACCTCTTTTTGTTTGCCTACATGCTTAAATCAGGCATTTTTAAGCAATTAAAACCGTACAAATGGCTCCTCCGCAGAATTTCTTAATGGAGGGATTTACATGGAAGAACGCTCTGTAGGCGTAATAGCAATTATTATCCGCAACAGAAATGCTTCTGCTAACGCTGTTAACGAAACATTGGCACCTTTTGCAGATATCATAATCGGCAGAATGGGCCTACCTTACCTCGAACG
Organism: Spirochaetota bacterium; assembly: GCA_035447445.1. GTDB lineage: Bacteria > Spirochaetota > UBA4802 > UBA4802 > JAFGJZ01 > JAFGRW01. The sequence goes on from DAOTGZ010000015.1 coordinate 760, forward strand.
TAATCTCAATATCATAACACTAATGGTAGATGCACCAACCGACCTAATTGGTTCTCTTACCGGTAAACTGGGCATGATAGATGGTGTTACCGTAAAATCGACATTGGCAAAGATATAACACAGGAGACAATCATGAATAGTATGAAAACAGCTGATATTTTATCTGTAAAAAATTGGAAAGATAATCTTGTTAAACAGGACGAAATAGATCGTTATCTTGAAGACGGCAAGGATTTTATTGACGATGATGCCATTGAAGCAGAAATTGAAAAAAATAGGGGCGCCTCTACCGAAAGGATTCGTCAAATTATTAAAAAAGCTTATGAAATCAAACTTATGGATCAGTCCGATGTTGCGGCTCTCTTATCTGTAACCGATGATACGCTAAAAGAAGAAATTTTTAAAGCTGCCCGCGAGATCAAAACTAAGGTTTATGATAACAGGGTGGTAACCTTTGCTCCTCTCTATTGCGGAAGTAAATGTGTAAATAACTGTAAATACTGCGGTTTCAGGAGTGACAATAACTCAATAGAACGACGTGTTTTGACCATGCAAGAGATAGAAGAGGAAACAAGAGTTCTTGCCGGCAAGATCGGCCATAAGAGACTTGTTGTTGTATATGGCGAACATCCGGAAACAGACGCAGATTATATTGCACAAAGCATGAAGCATATATATTCTGTCAAAGAGCGAGTTAGAAACGGCTCAGGTGAAATACGCCGTGTTAACATTAATGCGGCACCGTTGCCGATTTCTGACCTTGACAAACTTCGAAAAGCTGGAATAGGAACCTATCAGGTATTTCAAGAGACTTATCATCATAAGACATACAAAGAGGTGCATCCCGAAGGGACATTGAAGGGCAACTATCCCTGGAGACTTTACGCACTGCACCGAGCTATGGATGCCGGAATTGACGATGTCGCAATAGGCGCCCTTTTTGGTTTGTATGACTGGAAATTTGAAATAATGGGTATGGTGGCACACGCCCGGGATCTTGAAAAGCGATATGGCCTAGGACCTCATACTGTTTCCGTACCACGCCTTGAACCTGCGAACGATACCGACTTTTCTTGGGTTAAACACAGAGTCAGCGATGACGATTTCCGTTTTATAATTGCGGTAATCAGACTGGCGATTCCTTACGCCGGACTGATTGTAACAAACCGAGAAAGCCCCGAAATGTTGCAATCTGTAATTAAAATGTGTACACAACGTGATGCTGACACACGTGTTGGAATCGGAGCATATACAGATGCCTATCCTTTAGAGATCGAAAACGGGGGAAATGACGCGCAAAAAGGCGAACGCCAACAGTTTATTCTTGGAGATACCCGAAGCCTTGACGCAATTATAAGAGAGCTCGCAGAAATGGGTCATATAGTATCCTTCTGTACAGCCGGATACCGCTGCGGCCGAACCGGCAAGAAGATAATGGACGCGCTTACCTCCGGGCAGGAGGGATGTTTTTGTAAACTGAATGCGGTTTTAACATTTCAGGAGTGGCTCGAAGATTTCGCGACTCCGGAGACTAAAGTTATTGGCGATGAAATTATCGAAAAAGAGATGGATGAGATCAGAGCACGTGTTCCTAAAGATTTTTCAGAAGCTCAATTAAAACATCTTGAGAAAGCGAGACAAAGAATATTGGCAGGTGAGCGTGATATCTATTTTTAGATATTCATTGTTTTTTGTTTTGTAAACAACTATTACTTAAAAGATTATACGCATGCTAATAAATCATACCCGGTATCACATCAACCGATACCGGGTTAAAATCTGTTTAATTATCAAATTCGATTCTAACCATACTACCGTTTTTTGATTCCATGGTTAACTTACCATCAATTTCGCCAACAAGAGCTGTAATAAACTTTAATCCAAAAGTATCACATGAAATTTGCCCTGTTCCAGAATTATAACCAATTCCATTATCCGATATCTCAAGAATAATCTTGTTTTGCTCATCAATAAGGCGTATCCATACCGAACCCGAACAACTATCCGGAAAAGCATGCTTAATTGCATTGGTAACAAGTTCTGTTACAATAATACCAACCGGTATTGCAGTTCGAACGGAAGTTATCACATTATCAAATGAATAGTTAAAACAAATATTATCTGTCATTCCTTCGAAAGACCTGCAAAGCTTGATTAGATATTCATCAAGATGAACTTCTTTAACAAGATCTGTTGTGTACAATAGTGAGTATAAATCCGAAATTGCACTTATACGATAACTTACGGCTTTTAAAGCACTACGCGCCTCTTCGTCCGTTATCGTATCTATAACCAAAGTAATCATGCTTGAAATTAACGCGAAGCTATTCTTGGCTCTATGCTGAAGTTCTCTAAGAAGTATTCTATTTTGATTGCAAGCTTCCTTGAGTAAGTCTTCGTTATGTTGCATGGCTTCTATTGAACAAGCTTGTTGGAAATTGCTGTAAGCTGTTGAGAAGAACTGGTCAACAAGTGTATTTAGCGCACGAGTTATTTTCGCAAATTGTTCATAAGACATTGTTGGAACATCTTTGAATGCTTTTATTAGAGTTTCATCGTCTGTTCCAATATGTTTAGCATATTCGCGCATGCCCTCCTCAGGATAGCTACCATTGCGAACCTGTCCGATAAGCCAGTTAGCAATATGCTGCCCCTCAAGACATATTGGTGCACCAGAATCCCAAAGACCGCCACTTTTACATGTCAGTATTACAGGAGAATCTTCCGTCTTCTCTCCAAAAATAGGATTATAACGTATACATTCAGCAAGACCCTTTTCAGTTTTACGAATGATCTCTTCACATAACCTGCAAAAATTACTTGGCTCGGTAACAGGAGTTCCGTCTGGCAAGGTAATGATAGATGCAACATTTGTTGCGTCCGAAAAATCATTCTGAAGTTTTTGTATCTGGTCGATATGGAATACTGTTTCAAAGTCAATAACGCCATTAGCCTCCATTATAGCGTTAGAAGAGCAGTTATGACTTCTTATAACATCACGTGAGGTCTTATATGACAAGAAATCTACAACTCCATTTTTTTTGAAAATATTTTTATTTAAATAGCTTTTTCTATTTTGATGCATTCTTAAAGCCGCTTTTATGACCGCCACATGAAGTGATACAGCCGAGTACTTCTCGATAAATCCGTAAGATTCTATTTGCTCGCATTTTTGAATAAGATGATCTTCTATGATGCCGGTTAAGAATACAATAGGTAGATTTTTTTTTAACAATATTTCTGATGCGCAATCACAGGCGTGCATCCCATTATCGAAGGATAAGTCGACAAGAACAAGGTTTATAGAGCTATCATTTACTACTGTTTTTATTGCATGATCACCCGAATCTGTATAGACCAAATTAAATCCGTGTTTATTGTAACTCCATTTTTTGTCTATCGCGAAAATCCGGTCTTCGGCAACAAGAAGCAATTTTTTCATAATCAGTATCCTGATGGCAACCGGACACACGCGATAAGTCCGATATAGTTTTATTTTTTATAATATTTAATATTTGATATTTGATATTTGATATTTGATAATTTAAAGAAAAATGACATATTTCTTTTATAGCACTTTATTCATAATTATCTAAATAGATGAACCTATTTTAATCATTTTTTTTAATTTTGTCAATAAAAGAATTATTTTTTGCTATATAAATTTTTAGCAAAATTAAACAAATATCTTTACCTGATTAACAAGCAAAGCTTATTTGAAGTAAATCTTTTGATTCATCTGATAAGCAATTTACAATTTTTGATTATTTAGACAATGTTTTATAGTTACCGGGAGATTTTCCGGTATGCTTTTTAAAGGCCGTATAAAAAGCTGTATAAGAGTTAAAACCAGAAGCGAATGCCGCGGACAATGTACTAACTGAAGGATCATTAAGTAATTCACACGCATGCTTTATTCTATAACTGTTTATGAATGTATTAAAATTTTTCCCATAATAATCATTTAAAAAAGCGGACAACTTATGAGGAGTAATATTCATAGCTCGAGATAGCCTTTTTAAAGTTAGGTCTTCATCGCAATAAATTTTTTCCTCCTCCATAAGCATAGCTATCTCCTTAGCTGTATGCTCTATATTAATTGCATCAAGAGTAGTTCTTGTTCTTTTTGAGTTATCAACCTTACCGGCAAACAATGAATTGTGGCTTGGTGCAAGAGAACCGTATGCCAATAAAACCGGAAAACGCTGTGAAAGAAAAAAAAAGTAAATCAGGTAAATAGAGAAGATTACAGTTGCGGTCATCATGAAATCCAGTCCGTTATTCATAACCGATGAAAAGACCAGACCGACCACTTTTAATATTGATAAAACAATTATACTAAGAAAAAACATGAAAATTCTCATTATTCGTTTGTGCACGATATTTTCTTTTAGATATACCTTGTGAAGACTGATTATACATATAATAAAATAGACTATCAGGTAAATCATATTAAGTACAACAAGAATTGAAAAAGGTGAATAATCAGTATACAGTTTATCAATATGCTGCAATTTTGTTTCCAACGGAGAGATAAATTCAAACAACGATATAATAGCGATTATCAGAAACGGGATAAAGTGCGGAAAGTCAGATACAAAAATACGTTTGCGTTCACAGGTAAAGGTCTGCGTGTATAAATAGAGTGCAACCGGGATCAGAGCCACAAGGGCTGGAGTTACGTATATTATACCCGGAATTTGATAAACAAGCCGCGTATAAAACATCACACTCGAAAACTGCATTCCGGAAAAAGAGATAAAAATAATACTTAAAGTAACCGAACGTAACGACACAGGCCGCACATAAAGTGCTGCCGCCATTAATAAGCCCAAGCCTACGGTAAACAATACAAAATAAGATTCGATTCCCATTCACTTACTTTAAAACTGCACTTAAAAACGTCAATAAATATCCTGTTCAAATTACCTGTAATATTTCTCTTTACCAGAATAAAAAGAAAGTTTTTAATACATAATTAATGAAAAATCGTTGAAGCCTAGTGTGCAATAGATAGCATGTGCCAATGAAACAGAGATCCCCAAAATTTATTCTTGTAGTTAGCTTTCTGATTCTTATCGCCACTGGTACGGTACTACTCTCCTTGCCTGCCGCAACAAATAAACCGATTTCCGTTATGGATGCACTTTTTACCGCAACCTCGGCTGTTACAGTCACCGGATTGATAGTACTTGATACACCCGTCGACTTTACGATCTTTGGACAGGCGGTAATACTGATTCTGATACAAATGGGCGGCCTTGGCATAATGACCTTTTCACTTGGGTTAATTTCACTTATAAGCAGATCCCTGTCAATAAAATGGCAATTCACTTTGATGGATATATACGGAAACAATCATAAACTACCCATACTTAAGATTTTAAAGCAGATACTGATTTTCACCGTTATACTTGAGATATTTATTACGGTTTTACTTCTGCCTTTTTTTATGATGAGGTTCCCCTTTGGAATGGCTCTTTGGCATTCACTTTTTCATGCAGTTTCATCTTTCTGTAATGCCGGGTTTTCGACATTTTCTGATTCTTTATGCGGCTTTTCGGACAGCTACTACCTAAATATAGTTATCTCGATATCAATAGTTTTCGGAGGTATCGGATTTTTAGTAATACACGATGTGGTTAATAATCTAAGAAAAAAAACTATCAAAAAAATTTCAGTACATACGAAGATTGTTTTACTAACAACAATATTATTGATCCTTTCAGGGGCAATATTCTTTTACTATTATGAGTATAACTTTATCCTGAAAAACAGTCCCATTGGTGAAAAAATAACTGTTTCATTTTTCCAATCAATAACCTGCCGCACCGCAGGCTTCAATACTATTGATATAGGGAAACTTCAGAATAACACCCTTTTCTTCATGATTATATTAATGTTTATAGGTGGCTCTCCCGGCTCAATAGCAGGTGGAATTAAAACCACCACCCTTTGGGTAATTGTGGCAATCATAATCTCTCAGCTTCGTAGACACGAACAGATAAAATTCTTTAACCGTGCTGTTTCACGATCGACTGCCGAAAGAGCTACAACCCTGTTTATATTGGCCATGGCAATAATTACAACAGCAACTCTTATAGTATCCGGATTTGAAGCTCATGAAGGAAGTGTACATTTTCTGGATGTTCTTTTCGAAATGGGTTCGGCCTTTGGCACTGTTGGACTTTCAACCGGAATAACTACAGAATTGAATACGGTTAGCCGAATTATTACAATTATAGTAATGCTCACTGGCCGTCTTGGTCCTTTGACCTTTCTTGCTGTTTTTAGTGAAGGTTACATAACCAACAAAATAAAATATCCGGAAGAGCATATCATGATTGGTTAAGGAGAATTTGAATGAAAAGATGCATCGTAATAGGACTTGGTAACTTTGGCTATACAACCGCTAAAACACTGTACGAAAACGGTATTGACGTTATGGCTGTTGACTCTCACGAAGAGATCGTAAGCGCATACAAGGATGACCTGGGTGTGACCATTTGCTGTGACGCCACTAACATGGAGCAGCTTCTTTCTCTTCAGATTAAAAACTTTGACGCGGCAGTCATAGCTATCGGGCAAAACATGACTGCAAGCATACTGATCTCTCTACATTTACAGGAGCTCAAAATAAAGCGGATAATAGTGAGGGCAATATCCGATGATCACGCGAAGATTCTTTCGAAGCTTGGAGTCAGCGATATTGTTTATCCCGAAATAGACACTGCAATTAAAACAGCCAACAAACTAATGATGAAAAACGTCGCCGATTTTTTACATATATCTGATGAATACAGTGTTATTGAAATCCCTGCACCGGCAAGCTTTATTGATAAAAATCTAGCAGAACTTAATATTACAGGTAATTATAACTGCCAAGTGTTAGGCATAAAATATCGTAAGCCGATTAAGGATGACGAGAATAACGAAGACTATAATGTTGATAAAACAATAATTGCTCCTCATGCTGGTGACATTATCAAAAAACATTCCCTTATTATTGTTCTTGGTAAAAAAAACGATATAATCAGAATTCAAAAAATAAGTTGATCACTTTTTTAAGCAATAAATGACATTCAATCATGATTTCTATCAAATTTCAATTTCCGCACCCTCTAGGGCAAGCTCAACCTCAAGCTCAACCCCCTTCTTGCCAACATTCATTGCGACATAGCTTCTTGCGTTAGCCAAAACATTATCCAACTTATCATCGCTGTAATCAGGATCATGGTGATAAAGAATGACTTTTTTTACATTGAAACGAGCGGCAATATCTATCGCAATTGAAGCTGACGAGTGCCCCCAATCTATTTTATTGATTGACTCGTTAAATGTATACTGGGCATCAAAAAGAACAACATCGGCATCTTGGAAAAATTCACGATAACTGTCAATTTCATCCATTTCATCAAGATTAAATTCACAATCTGCCGTAAAGCAGAATACTTTGCCATTTTCTTCAAACCTGTAGCCATACGAGGCGCCGGGATGGCGCATGCGTTTGTTAATCACCTTCATACCGTTTAAGAATATTTCCCCCTCTTGGGGAACAGCAACAAACTCCTTTTTTGCCTGCATCATCTCAAGATTAATGGGAAAATGTGAAAAATCCTGTTGATATTCAATTCGCTGTTGTAAATCATCGAAAGGAGAATAAAAGGTAAATTTGTTACCCGGAATAAACATCGGTAAAAAAAACGGAATCCCCTGAATATGATCCCAATGTGTATGTGAAACAAAAACGGAAGCAAATCCCTGCCCGCTTTTGAATTCACGCTGCATTAAAGAGGCGCCAAAATTTTTGAATCCTGTACCACAATCGATACAGATAACATCTCCGTTATCTGGAATAATCTGAATACATGTAGAGTTTCCACCATAAGTGCCTTTTATCGACACAGGAAGGGAATCTATATAATTATCAATAGTTTCATTTGACTCAAGATCTGATGGTTTTACCCGTTGTAAGGCCCTGAAGATTTTGTTTTGTATTGTATCCATTGTTAATGGAGTTGGCAATGATCCCCGAACTCCCCAAAATTTCACTTTCATCGCTATCTGCCTCTGTTTAGCATTGTTCCTATACTGATTTTCGGCAGTTATCCCCATACAGAAAAGAAAGAAAATATGCTTAATCTATTGTTATACCTGATTAGGAATAATTCTTTCGATTAGGCTCTGAATCAGAGCCAAATAACTTTTTTGGGCTTCAATGAAAAGCAAAAGATCATTATCAGAATTTACCATTGAAGCAATTTCCTCATATTCCTTTTGCAGCTCTTCTGGTACGGCTTTCTCTTCCTTGATAAGTTTATTTATACGGGCAACACAATTCTCAAAATCATCTATCTTCTTTTTTTTATCTGGTTCGCTATTAATCTTGCGAGACAGAATTTTATATCTTAAGCAAATCTGATTCTCAGCAATTCTGGAACCCAAATACCCAGCAAGCTCCAAACATTCTTCCATATTAACTCCATTTTTTTGTTTTTTTTTACAAAATGACAACTTTGCACAATAATTTAGAACAATTCTTATGAAAAGGCACGCAATACCGTGGTCAATAATTATTTCCACTTTGTTTAATAATCTTGCATATTCTGATTATTGTCCTAAGTTTGTCTTCTTACGATAATCTGTCTTGACAAAAATCAACAGATAGATATTTTTTAACTAATAGAGATAAATTAGCGGAGAATAATATGGCCGAAGTTAAAGAAATCATTGAAGATGAAAACAAGATTGAGACAGTTATTGCGGAAGATATACATTTTCGGGGCACACTGAAGTTTAAAAAATCCCTAAAAATAAAGGGTCGGTTCGAAGGGAAAATAGAATCTGAAGGTCAGGTAATAATCGGACAGGAAGCAACAATTAGCGCAAACATTGAAGCTTCGACAATACTTGTAAACGGCTCAGTTAACGGAAAGTTAAAAGCCAATAAAAGCATAGAACTTTATAAAATGAGTTCAACCTCTGGCGACATTATTTCTCCGGATCTTCAAATAGAAAAAGGTGCTGTTTTTAACGGCACGTGTTTAATGCCCGAAAAAAAATGAGACCGTTAATTATATTTTTAATCATTATTTCCGCCTCTTCACCACTCTTTTCCGCCGGCCGCTATACGGTTGGTGTAGGTGGTGGTTATGGAGTTAACGGTATAATCGATTCTGGTTTTTTTAAATGGGAGAATGAGGGGTGCTACAGAGTAGAGTTATCCCTAGAAAAAAATGTTTCTCCACATATCACGTTTGAGACCGGTTTATGGTATACTTCACACTCTTTTCAATTTTATGAAATTGAAGATAGCAGCGAGAGTATTGACATAAAAACAAACAACAGATCAGAATATCTACAAATCCCCCTTCTGTTTAAACCTGGAATTCCTTTTAAACACACCAAGATTTCGTTTCCCGTTGGCTTGAATTTCGGTTATCTTATTAATTCGGAAATAGGTGACGATTACGAATCTAGCGTTCAGGAATATGTTAACAGTAATACGGTATCAGCAATAGCAGGTTTGGAATTTGCAGTTAACTTTTCATTTTCCACGGATATTTATTTAGGAGTTCTTGCCGAAATGCAGCTGGTTGACTATATAAAAAACCGCGGCGAAAAGGAAGAAGATGAGTATTCTTATCTTTATGATATGATATTTCGAAGCGGCGTCCGGTACAGATTTCGTTAATCTACCGATAAGAAAGAGTCGGCATTATCAAAACGTATTTTTAACTTCTCAAATTGAACTAACGGATCCACAACGGCAATACGATCACCCGCCAAAACGTCAATGAATCCGACCTCATTTTTGTATCTGGGAACAATATGCTGATGTATATGGGATATACTTGCCCCACTTTCGTCTCCCAGATTATACCCCACGTTAAAACCGTGGGCATTAAACTCTTCACTAAGAACTTTCAAACAGAAAACCAAAAGCTTATGAGAATCCGCAGCCTCTTTGGCACTTAATAGTGTTAACTCTTCAATATGCCGTAGAGGCGCTATCATCAAATGCCCGGGATTATAAGGATACAAATTCAATGTTACAAGATTAAATTTGCTTCGATAAAGTATAAGGTTTGTAATATCCGGATTTCCATTGATCATCTCGCACAGAATACAATCGACCTTAGGCCTATCACCAGTAACATACCTGTATTTATCGACGTTAAAAAGATATTTTCTCATAATCAGAAAATTGCTATTCCAGTAAAGTGTGAAAATCCAATAATCACCCATATAACAGCATTGGTAAATACACCAGCAATATAATCGTCAATCATGATTCCCAAACCACCTTTCAACTGCTGAGAACTGCCAATAGGCCAAGGCTTCAAAATATCAAAAATTCTAAATATCACAAATGCTGCCAAGACTATCTTAAGATTAAACGGGAAAAAGAAAATCGAGATCCAATACCCCATCATCTCGTCCAATACCACTACTTGCGGGTCTTTTGCTTCGAAATAACGTTCTGCCTGATTGCCAAGCAATACCGCAGGATAAGCAGCTATTAAAACAAGCCCCATATTAATAAAACGAACATTATCACCAAAAGTCATATAAAGAGAACAGTAGATAGCACAAGCCAATAATGTTCCGAAGGTACCCGGAGCAAAAGGCATATATCCGGTGTAAAAGCCGGTATAAAAAAAATGAGCTACTCGTTTCATTGTTATCTCCTATAATTTCATATTAAATCAAAATAGACTATGAATAATATTAACATTCATTGTCTAAAAAAAATAAAGTGCTTAAAATCAATCTGTTAACTTATTTTTAAATTTATAAGGCGGCAAAAGTACAGAACCGTTTGAACAAATATATCGAAGACCTGAAATACCGGTTAACATTGTAATAATAAACATAAGCCAGTAAGGCAAAGAGACCATAATCTTGTTTAACTCACCTGACATCATAAAATCCACTGCAGTCAGGAATGTAGTCTGATCAGTCGGGATAGCCTTATAGTCAAGACCTGTACTCTTCGCAATAAAGACAACAATGATGACTGGAATAGAAACCATTTGAAAAGCAGTTTTAACTTTTCCGAAATGAGAAGTCCTGATGGAATTGCCTTTTCGTACGGCAAGATAGCGGATAAATGTAATCAGTAAATCACGACCAATAATAACAAGAACCATCCAAAGCGGTATTAAAGGGTCCAAAATCAGGAAACATATCAAAGCCGCGATTACTAAAAACTTGTCTGCGAGCGGATCAAGAAATTTTCCGAATTCAGATTCAAGTTTCAATTTACGAGCACTCCAGCCATCAAAAAAATCGGTGATTGAAGCAACTCCGAAAACGATCAAGGCCCAGAACTTGTAACTCCATTCAGGTTGAAAAATAAGATAAAGGAAAACTGGTATTAAAAAAATTCGAGACATTGAAATCAGATTAGGTATATTCATATTTTACCGACCAGATCAAAATTTATACATTCTGTAACTGATGCTCTCACTATAGAATTTAGCAATTTTCCCTTGCCGGTCAAGAAAAAAACTCCATCCACCTCAGGTGCATCGTACCAACTTCTTCCAATCCAGCTCTCTTCCCCTGTCTGTTCTTCAACAAGAACAGGTACAGTCTCACCAATCCGACGCTCTAACGCCGTTAAAAATCCCGACTCGAGCTCTTCAGAGAGTTGGTTATAACGCTCGACCTTTAATTCGTAGGGAATATTATCCAATTCAGCCGCGGGGGTGTTTTCTTCAGGAGAATATATGAAAACTCCGCCTCGGTCAATATTCGATTCTCGAACAAACGATAACAGCTCTTCAAACTGTTCATCAGTTTCTCCGGGATAACCCGCAATAAATGTAGAACGTATGGCAATACGAGGGTCTATTCGGCGTATTTTATTCAGTAATTCAGTGTATGTTTCTACCGAGCCTTTTCGATTCATAGAAGAAACAATGCCAGAAGCAACATGTTGAAACGGTATCTCGATATAGGGAACCAGATTTGGTAACTCATTAAATAATTCAAGAAGCTGATCAGTTACATGATCAGGATGCAGATATAAAAGACGAATCCAGCGATTTTCGGCTATAGCTGATATTTTTCGCAAAAGTGTAACTATATTATCGGAACCGTAATTATATACTGCTGTATCCTGAGCAATAATAATCAGTTCCATGGCACCACGTTCAATAGCCTGACGCACATCCGTAAGTATCTGTTCGGGTGGATATGAGACGTGTTTTCCACGTATAAGCGGTATCGCGCAATATGAACAGTTGTTTGAACAGCCTTCAGCAATTTTAATATATTCGTAGGGTGAAGCAATTAATGGAACGCGAAGCAATTTTGGAGCCGAACCGCCTAAGTATTTTAAAGAGAGTGCCTCGCACATAGCCGGTACAAAATCGCCATCTATTACACCATAAAAGAAATCGACTTCAGGAATATCTTTTTTAAGATCGCACATATAACGTTGTGAGAGACAACCCGCAACGACAAGCTTTTTGTTTGAAGAATAGCCGTCGCCCTGTGTAATATCGGATGCATCAAGAATTACAGATATGGACTCTTTTTTTGCGTCTTCAATAAAGCCACATGTATTAATAATTATTATATCTGCTTCCTCAGGAGAATCAACCGGTAAAAAACCGTATGAAACAAGATAGGAATTGGCTGTTTCAGAATCTGCCTGATTTTTGAAACAGCCCAGAGAGATAATATGGTAGGTCAATTATTTCACCAATCGTTAACAACAATATTGTATAAATTAGGATCATTTGGATCCTTTTTCCAAGTTATAACCTTGTTTGCAACCTGACCGGCAAGTCCAAACTCATAAAGCTCTCCATTGATCTTTGCCTTCATTCCGCCAGCATTACCGATTTTGATTTGTATGTACTCATTAGCTTCCCACACTTCACGTGCTCCAGCCTGGATAATACCTCTGGTTTTCATATTGCCATCGAGATATATTTCAAGATATGTTTTACTAAGAAATATAGCCTCAAACACTATTTTTAAATTCGATTTGTCAGTAGCCCGAACCTGAGTACTTACAGCCAAAGCTTCTTTAGGATCAGAAACCTCTTCACCATCGGCAAGAGCACTATCGTCTTCAAGCTTACCACCTAAAGTCACCATTATTTTAGCACGGTTTTCGGTATAACCTCTTAACGTCAGATAAACTTCTCGGGAAGTATTTTCAAAAGTAACAGGAATCGAGCGATCTAATAGAAGAGTCACTTTCTGTTTAACAGGAAGTATCTCGACAACAGCTTCATCAACACCTACTGACTCAACAACAAATGTACATTCTTTAGAATCGACAAGAAACTTAACAGCTTCACTTGTATATGCAAGAACAAATCCCTTATTACCACTTAATTTTAAATTTCGAATCTGCTCGTGTTCAGATTGCTTACTACTCTCTTCGGCTTCTTCTTCTTTAATTTCATCAATAGAATCATCGCGTGTTACATCAATTTTTGACGACATAAAATTCTTTACCGCGAATGATCCTCCCCCAATAATTAAAACACCAAAAAGTATTATTACAAAATACTTTAAACCCTTTGCAAAGGCTTCTGAATTAATATCCAGCCCCGAGCTGGTAGGTCTTGTTAACTCTTCTAAAGGAGTTACAGACTCACCGATCTTGTAACCTTTATATGCCCTGATGATCTCTTCAGGATCAGTTTTTAAATATTCGGCATAACTTCGGATAAACCCTGTAATATATGTTTCACTAGGAAAATGGTCAAAATCTTCATTTTCAAGTGCCTCAAGATAATGAGGAGAAATATTGGTGTCGTTGCACACCATACGTATTGTTAGGTTTCTTGCTTCCCGGAGCGAACGGAATTTTTCGCCAATACTTTCCATACGGATCTACTCCTCTGATATCATTGGATTTTTTATAACCTTGGCATTCGAAGGGATATCAAACTTAAAGTTTCCTTTAAGCAGTTTTGCATTTGTATTAATATTATCAAACGATATTGTGATTTTTTTCCCTGTTGAGGTTTCACCCTCGGCGCGAGTTATCAGGTAATCTTCGTTAATCCAGAGATTAATGGTTTTATAACCGCTTCGACTCTCTTTTTGTTGAAGCAAAAGAGTATAATATTTTTTTCCATCGGACATCAACGCAGGCTGTTCTTTGGAAGCAAACTTATAATGGTACTTGGCAAAAAGACGTCTTAACCCAACATATGAAACTGCTGAAAACTCGGTACCTTTATCGTCTTTAAGATCCTGCTCGGCAACCACATTCATGGAAGGAATATATACCCACATCATCTTGCCATCGGATACCACCTGTTGATTACGAGGTGCGTTAAACATTATTCTAAGGTAATTTGGTTGAAGCGACTGAATAACGCCTTTTTGTGTAACTGAACCCGACCCCTTTAAAGTGACCATGGTAAAATCAGCTTGATATCCTTCGACTTTAGAAAAACGGTCGCGGACATTACGAACAACATCGCTGACCGTAACAAATTCAAATTTCTGAGCATTAACGCTAATTCCTGTAAAAAACACAACCGCTATTGCGGCACACCATATATATTTTCTCATACCAGATCCCGTCTACCTCAATTAGAACTTGCTTAAAAGCGAGACATACAGGGATACACTTATAAAACAGCGTAAAAAAGTCAATAGTAAAACCTGACCCGCATACTCATCTTTTGACAGAATAGAATAGTTGACTTGTATTATTTTGCATATATAGTTATTTGATTTGCAGACCGCCAACGAGCTCGATAGAATAATTAATATCGATTACCCCTGCTTTGAATATCCCCGTTAAAAACTTTAAACTCGCTTAATAAATGCAAGGAACCTCTATTGATTAACTTATCAACTCGGAACTTGCGAAAAATTCCAATAAAATAGGTAATTAAACAATAATACCCTCCGGAAAAATGTAATTTTTCGAAGTTCCCTGTTATCAATTTCACTTATTAATGAAAAACATATCTTGCAAAAAAACAGGATTATCAAAAAAAATTACAAAAAACCATTTTTTTACATTAGACCGACATTCTGTTACAAAAAAAATATTCTTCGCCAATTTTAGCTTTACAAATTATATTTTTAAAACTTAATTGTTACATCTTCCTTTCTGAAATTTTCTCTACAGGGTTATTCTTATGCAAACAAAAATAGTCACTCGTCTCTCAATGCCTATATGCGATATCGAAGAAATGGCTTTTGACGAAGAGATAGCCCTCTTTGCGGAGAAACACAACCTTCTTGAATCTGAAATAATTTACTTTTCAGCCGGCGAGTCTAAAATTAAGGAAGTTCTGATAAAACACGAACCATCACTTTCAGTTTAAATATCACAAAAACAGTTTAATAATAGGGGCTTAATTTTTTCAAAAACTTTAAAGCCCTACTTTTTTCAGTTTGGTACTTGCTACTTTATTTGTAATTTCCAAAACAGCATATTGACCTGCTCCGCTTACTCCAGGATTAACAAACATCCTGTTTTCATGTTCAATTACTACAGGCTCGTGAGTATGCCCGAACAACACAAGAGAGGCATCAAGTTGGCGTGCCATTAAAATCAGTTGCCCCATGGTATGCTTTACACCATACAAATGCCCATGGGTCACTGCTGTCATGACTCCAAAAATATTGGTTATTACAAGCTCTTCATTATACATGGGGCTAAATCTGTCAATATTTCCTGGAACAGCTACAACAGTAACCGATTCTCTCAAAGGTAAAAAAGCAATATCTTTTATTCCATCACCGCAATAAACCAGAACTTCAAAATCTGGTTCAGCATCAATAATAGCTTCAAGTGCCCTGCAATTACCATGAGAATCCGAAACAACCAATACCTTGCCCATCAACTACCTGCCATAACCAAAAATATAGAAACAACAGTCACCATTGCCCTTTATTTATCAATAAAAAACAGACTTAAACTCCTAAACCTTCTCGAAGGTTTTTATTACAAAAAAAGTACTTGCCCCTAATCCTCGCAATATATAATCAGCACAATAGAGGTTTTTTATGCAAAACTTAACTATGTTTTCTTAAGCAAACTACCAATTACTCTGCTTATATACAATAAAATATCAAGGATACGGTAACACAATACGTTCTATGAAAAAAAATAATATTCGCAACTTCTCAATCATCGCACATATTGATCATGGAAAGTCCACTCTTGCAGACAGGATAATTGACTCGTGTACTCCAATAAAATCACGCATTAAAGTTGATCAAATGCTAGATACAATGGATCTTGAAAAAGAGCGCGGAATAACCATTAAATCAAATGCTATATCTCTTGTATATAAGGCAATAAACGGAGAAGATTACGTTTTTAACCTGATAGATACACCGGGTCATGTTGATTTTACATACGAAGTATCACGATCTTTGGCCGCATGTGACGGGGTACTTCTTGTTGTTGATGCGTCGCAGGGAGTCGAAGCTCAAACAATAGCCAACATGTATATGGCTCTTGAAAACAATCTCGAAATAATGCCAGTAATTAATAAAATTGATATGCCCGCCGCAGATATTGATCGCACAAAAGAGTCGATTGAAAAAACACTGGGACTTGACCCTGAAGATGCAATAGCTGTTTCTGCCAAAGAGGGTATAAACATTGATATGCTTCTTGAAGCAATAGTAGAAAAAATTCCGGCTCCGCAAGGAGATGAGAACAAACCACTACAAGCATTGATTTTTGACAGTTACTTTGACCAGTATGTTGGAGCAGTCGCCAAAATCAGGGTTTTCGAAGGGAAAATCTCAACAAATGATGACATAATTTTCATGTCTAATGATAAAAAGTTTACGGTTAACGAAATAGGAGTTTTTGGTTTTAAACCCGAAAAACGCCCCAGCCTGAAAGCAGGAGACGTAGGATACCTTATAGCAAATATTAAGTCCGTAACCGACACTCAAATCGGAGACACAGTTACTCACGTCTCTAACCGTTGTGAGAAACCACTCAGCGGTTTCAAAGAAGCGAAGTCAATGGTCTTTGCTGGCCTGTATCCAATGTTCAGTGATGATTATGAGAACCTTCGTGAAGCACTTCAAAAACTGCAACTTAACGATGCATCTCTTCTGTTTGAACCCGATAACTCTTACGCTCTTGGCTTTGGATTTAGATGTGGTTTTTTAGGGCTACTCCATATGGAAATAATTCAGGAGAGGCTTGAGAGAGAGTTTGATTTATCGCTTGTTACGACAGCACCAAGTGTTGAATATCACGTAAAGACAATACAGGGCGAAGAGATGATTATAGATAATCCTGTAAAATTTCCCGAGCCTGGAAGCATAGAATACATAAAAGAGCCCTATGTTCGAACAACGATCATTACCCCAAAAGAATTTATTGGTAACCTTATGAATCTTTCCATTGATTGCCGTGGAATACATAAGGAGATGAAATATATTGATGAGAACAGGGTCGAAATAATAAACGATATGCCTTTAGCAGAAATTGTTTTTAATTTTTACGACAAACTTAAATCGTTATCCAAAGGGTATGCTTCATTTGATTATGAACTAATAGATTATCGTGAATCCAAAATGGTCAAAGCCGACATTCTGGTAAACGGTGAATCTGTTGACGCCCTCTCGTTTATTGTGCATACCGACAAAGCTTATCAACGAGGAAAGGATATTATAGAAAAACTTAAAGATATTATTCCACGGCATCAGTTTAAAATACCTATTCAGGCAGCAATTGGCGCTAAAATAATCGCACGCGAAACCATAAATGCTTTACGCAAAAACGTAACTGCAAAATGTTATGGTGGTGATATTTCACGAAAAAGAAAACTTCTTGAAAAACAAAAAGAGGGGAAAAAACGAATGAAACTAATTGGTTCGGTAGAGATCCCTCAGGAAGCTTTTTTATCAATATTAAGAATTGACTAGTTGGATAATTTTGTATGGATATTAAAAACCGTCTTCTTTTGAGAAGACGGTTTTTTTATAGATAATCAATTTTTAAATCACATATTTTAAATAGCAGTAAGAACCCTTACCCATTTATTTTTAGAAAAAATCTATCTGGCAATAAGCGCTTCTTTTTTTCTGAAAATATGATTTACACGAGTCTCATATAATTTATAGACATCATCAGAATCTGTTCTTTTTAAGTAATAGTATTTTTGGTCATCTTTTTTTACAATATTAATAGTCACTGTTTTCCCATTTATAACTACCTCCATAACACCTAGAGGATCGGAAACATCTTCAATAGCCTCCTCACTAAGTTGATCGGCTATAAATGGATTAACAGCGTTCATCATTGCAATGGCACTGTTCATATTAACTTTTTCGGAACCAGTTTTAAATTTCCATCTGCGCTCGTTCTGCACAGTACCATCCGGTGCTTCAACCTCTTCATCGTAAGGCAAAAGCGTAAAAGAGGAACCTTCGTATGACACACTAAAAGATTCAATATCTCGGTATGAAAATCTGGCAATCTCCTTACTTCTCATTTCGAAAACACTTTTACGTAAATCACGAGGTGTAATTGTTCCGGCAAGATATATGGAAGAATCGTCCACGAATTTAACATAAGATTGATTCATACCGGTACTCTGCTTACCGACCATAATCTCGAAAAGCTTATTGTTCGCCGACTCAATAGTAACCCTTATTGCCTGTTCTTCGTCCAATTCATAACGATACGAAGCATCATCAGACGAGGAGACCCTGTCGAAGATTTTTAAAGTTTTTAATTTTGAAACAATGGTCTCTGCCTCTGTTTCAGAGGCAACCATATCGGTATTATTGATATACCATTTATCGTCTTTCTTTTCGAGTTTTAATACATCACCTCCAGGCCGATAAATAGTAACAATTTTGGGATCCTCTTCCCATTTTTTAAATTCTGGAAGAGATACGCCCGAGAAAAAACCTTTACCAAAAATCAGCAAGAGCAAAACAACTATTGTTAGAATACTGTATAATTTTTTCTTGTTCATCACTTAACCTCTTTCGCATATCGCCGTTCGATTTTTTTTCGTCTCATCATTCTAAGCCTGATAATAACGAGAACCATAATAACAGAAAGCAGCGGAAGGGCGGCTATATTGATTATTTTAAAAACATTTTTACTGGTTTCAGATACTTCCTTAAGATTGCTTTCAAGACCTTTGCTTCGCATCTGCGGTACATCATCGAAACCGCTCATATAATCTACAAGATTATGTAAAAACAGCGCATTATTATAAACAAACATCTGACGTGGATCGTTGTTATTAATGTTCTGAAGGTTTCCTGAAGTTATTTCCGAAGTAGAGACAACAGCAATTTTGGAATTACTGATCGATTCTTTCAGATGTTTCTCAACCATCAACGAAGATGACTCTTTCTTTTCACCATCATCGGGTTTGCCGTTTGCAAAATGAGACTCAAACTTACCATCAAGAATTACAGCGAGTGGATAAGACTCCATAGCATCCTTTTCAGGAATTTCCAGACCATATGGTGAAAGATTTATCTCTCCCGTCATTTGCCATGACTCTGGTGAAGACGAGACCAGTACCTCGGACTTGATATTTTTTGACTCAAGCTTTTGTTTATCAAGTTCAATTGAAGAGGCTTTTACCATAAGCATGTAATTTAAATAGCTTGTAGAAGGATTATCTTTATTCAGGTTTTCCCTAAATATTTCAGGAGCGAAATAGAGGTTAACCGGATCCATACCTGGCTGCTGCATTACAAACGACTGCATATCCATTACATAATCTTGGTTTACCTTAACACCATAAGTCTCAAGCAGTCCCGGTATCCCATTCTCGATAGGTCTAAATTGAGGTGGTTGCTGCATCTGTTGCTGTTGTCTGTTTTGAGGTATTTCGTAAAACATATCTGTAAAGAAGAGAACGTTTCCACCTCGCATTATATAATTATCAATTGCGTACAGTTCAGCAGGCGCAAGCGGCAAAACAGGACCATTAATAATCACTGTTGATATGGTTTCGGGAATCGCTCCCTGAGCCAAATCAATCATCTGAATTTCATACATATCCGATAGAAGGTTCAAAAGTGCACCACCAGCCTGCTCATCCTGAACATCTTTGGTAGCACCCGTTACAACGTAACCAATAACCATATTACTTGAAATCAGAGAATCAATTGTCGACTTTACATTTTCATCCAACTCTTCAACCCCTGAGAGCATCATACCAAACGGAGTCTGGGCAACCTGGAGATTTATAGCCGATTTTTTTTCTCCATATTCTAGCGTAACAGTTATCACCCCTTGACCGGCGGCCAATCTTCTCCCGTCAGGAAGACGGGTATCTTCCCAAGAAAGCGGAGTTGCACCGAATTTTGAAACAAGCATTTCAATCGTCTGATCATCTACAGATGATACTGACGAGAACTCGACTTTTCCGGAGTTTTCTTTTGAGGCTGAATCGACAACCTCTTTGACAGCAGTTTCAAGTTTGTTTAAACCATTAATATTAAACATCTCCAATTTATCTGAAACATAAAGTGTAACCTTAACCGATTCACTTCCTGAAAGCACATCGACTTTTCCACGCATTTTGGTGATTTTGGTTGTTATCATATACTCAAGACCTTTAAGACGAGCAACTTGCGGTATCTTGTCGATAATATCACCATGAATAAAGACCATCCCCATATACGCAGATTTAGCCTTGTATTCGTCTCCGCTAAGCTGACGAATCTCTATCGGCTGTATTCCATACGATCTCGCGATGTTCTTTCCTTCATCTTTTGACATATCGACAAATTCAAAAGTAAAATTACCATCAGCCGCGCTTTTATACTCTTCAAGAATGTCTTTCAAGTATAACCGCACATTACTATATGGAGCCGGAAGATCTTCCGAAAAGAAAACTCTTACGGATAATGGCTCTGTAATATTTTTAACTGACCTTTTACTGACATCCGAAAGAGAATATACTCCCCCATCGGTAAGATCGAAACGAAGATTGTATGATGAAGCAAATACATTCAAAAGTATAAGAATTATAAAATAAAATACGTAATTATACGCGTCTGTGACAAAGAAATTTTTTACAGACACCAACATATCACGCATGGCGTTTGTTATCGATTCTCGTACTGCCATATTATCTCCTCTCCTCTATTGATCGTACTGAAAGTATAATGAAAAAGAGGCTCACCGTTATTAAGTAAGTTATGTTGCGAAATTCCAGTACCCCTTTTGCAAGTCCCTGAAAATGATACGAGGCACTTAAATAGTTTAAGAATGCGAATATCTTTCCTGGAATAAATTGTATAAAATAATCAATCATGGTAAAGAAAACACAGAAAGCTGTAGAAACAAGCCACGCTATAATCTGATTCTTTGTTAGCGACGAAGCGAAAATACCCACTGCAACATAAGATGCTGCAAGAAAAATTGTTCCTATATAACCAGCAACAATCATACCATAATCCGGCACACCGGCAACTCCAAGCGACAACACATAAAAAAGAGTTGGAGCCATCATAATCATCACAATAGCGACAGAAGCAAAAAACTTACCTAAAACAAGATTAGATGCCGAAACAGGCATTGTAATAATCATCTCCAAAGTTCCACTGCTTCGTTCTTCAGCAATTTGCCGCATTGTGATAGCCGGAATAAAAAACATGAAGAAAAAAGGAAGCACGTTAAAAAATTGACGCATATCCGCACGACCAATAATATAAAAATCCTTAAAATAGAATACACCTGTCAAAAGTAAAAACACAGTCATTATTATGTACAAAATCGGACTTCCTACATAACTCCTAAGCTCTTTACCAAAAAGAGCTCTTGTCTGGCGGAAGCTATACTTAAAGTTTATCATATTGTTATTCATTTTCACCCCCCAGAGTCAGATCTCTAAAAACCTGTTCAAGACTGTT
>DAOTGZ010000016.1:0-22314 GCA_035447445.1 Spirochaetota bacterium
AAAAGCTTTTTGGGCGCAGCCGAGCTTGAACAGGCTGATGATAAAACTGTAGAGTCTGTAACAGGTAGCGCTGTCGGTTTTGCGGGGCCTGTTAATTGCGATGCGAAACGCATTGTGTTTGATTACGGTGTTGCTCAGGTTCAAGGAGCGATTACCGGTGCGAATAAAACAGATTATCATTTTGCGGGAGTACGCCCAGGGCGGGATTTTGTGATTAGTGAAGAGGCAGATATTGTAGAAGCTATAGATGGCGATCTTTGCCCGGAATGTGGTAAGCCCATGATTACACGTAAAGGTATCGAGGTCGGGCACATATTTAAACTTGGTAAAAAATATACAGAATCAATGAAAGTTAACGTTCTTGATAATAACGGTAAGGCTGTTGTACCTTTGATGGGGTGTTACGGAATCGGAGTGACTCGAACTTTGGCCGCGGTAATAGAACAACATCATGATGAGAAGGGATTAATATGGCCAAAAGCCGTTGCTCCTTTTGATGTTCACCTTGTGGGAATCGGAAAAAGTGATGACGAAAAAACAGCAATTGATGAAGTATATACGACTCTTTTATCTGATGGTCTGGAAGTATTATATGACGACAGAAAATTAAGTCCGGGAGTAAAGTTCGCTGATGCTGATCTTTTGGGCTTGCCTGTAAGAATAACTTGTGGAAAATCATATTTTCAAGATGGTGAACTTGAGATAAAAATCCGGAAAACCGGAGAGCAGTTGACAGTAAAACCGGATGATCTTTTAAAAAAAGTCAGGGAAATATTTGCAGGGCTTGATTAAAAATTTGCTAATAACCCTCGTCGGTCTGGTTGATAATAAGCAATTTTATGTTTTTTTAGTATCCAATTGAGATTTAAAAGCTATATGCTTGACTAAAAAATGTCAATTTTATAGTTGTTAATTTATGGGGATGTAGCTCAGCTGGGAGAGCACCACAATGGCATTGTGGGGGTCGCGTGTTCGATCCACGTCATCTCCAAAAATTACAATATTACAAAAGGGGCTCTGCGATTTCGCTGAGCCCCTTTTGATGTGAAATTATAATTCTTAGTACTGACTATTTTTCTTGAGATTTACCATAAAAAGCTGTTTTATACATATCCTTAATTTCTTCGATTAGTGGATAACGCGGATTAGCACCTGTACACTGATCGTCATACGCTTTTTCTGCCATATCGTCTAATGTTTTCATGAACTCGTTTTCTTCTACCCCAGCATCGTTTATGCAATCAGGAATTTTAATCTGTTTTTTGAGTTCGTCAATTTTATCTATAATCTTTTGAACCTTGTCTTCGATAGTACTTCCTCCAAGGCCAAGGTAATCTGAAAGTCTTGCATATCTTTCTGCAGCTTCATGAACCTCGTACTGCGGAAAGGTGCCCTGTTTGTTTGGCACTAAAACACTGTTATAACGAATTACTTCGTTTATCAAAAGTGCGTTGGCTAGACCATGAGGAAGATTGTGAAAAGAGCCCAATTTATGCGCCATGGAGTGACAAACGCCAAGAAATGCGTTAGAGAAAGCCATCCCTGCCATATTTGCAGCGTGGTGAACCTTTTCGCGAGCCTTCATATTATTTCCATTAACATAAGCTTTTGGTAAATATTCAAAAATAAGCCGAGCTGCTTCCATCGCTATTGGGGTTGTGTATTCTGTTGCCAGAACGCTGACTATTGCCTCAAGGGCATGTGTTAGTGCGTCTATGCCGGAAAAGGCGGTAAGGCCTTTGGGCATATCTCTTACAAGATTCGCATCAACTATTGCCATATTAGGTGTCAGGGCATAATCGGCTATTGGATACTTAACACCTCTCTTTTCATCAGTAATCACGGCAAAAGGTGTGACCTCTGACCCGGTTCCACTCGTTGTGGGTATGGCGACAAAAATAGCCTTTTGACCCATTTTTGGGAAAGTAAAAACTCTTTTTCTAATATCCATAAAACGCATTGACATGGATTCAAAATCAGTTTCGGGATGCTCATATAAAAGCCACATTATTTTCGCTGCATCCATTGGTGAGCCACCACCCATGGCAATAATTACGTCCGGTTCGAACATGCCCATCTTCTTTGCACCTTCTAAGGCCGTTTCGACAGTTGGATCGGGTTTTACATCAGAGAAAATAGAGTAGGCTATTCCCATAGTGTTTAGTTTTTCAGTTAAACCATTAAGGTAGCCGTTCTTATATAGAAAATCATCTGTAACAATAAAAGCACGTTTCTTGTCGGCAAGATCGTCCAGCGCGTAATTTAATGAGCCGGCCTTGAAATAAACTTTTTCCGGTAATCGGAACCAGAGCATGTTTTCTTTTCGTCGGGCAACAGATTTGATGTTTACCAGATGCTCCGGCGTTACGTTTTGGCTAATACTGTTGCCACCCCAGCTACCGCAACCAAGGGTTAGGGAAGGGTCAAGAGCAAAATTGTATAAGTCTCCAATCGCGCCTTGGCTAGACGGCATATTTATAAGAGTCCTGCCGGTTTTCATACGTTGTCCAAAAGTTTCAATTTTATTTGTTTCGTTGCTATGAACATAAAGAACGCTTGTATGACCAAGACCACCAAAGTGAACAAGTGCATCTGCTTTTTCCAAAGCATCACCAAAGTCAGATGCCTTGTATAATCCAAGTACAGGCGAGAGTTTTTCATAAGCAAATGGTTCTTTATGGTCAATAGCCTCAGCTTCGCCGATAAGAACTTTTGTTTTTTTATCTACTTGAATACCAGCAATTTCTGCAATAGTATATGCGCTCTGGCCAACAATTTTTGCGTTAAGACGACCATCAATAATTATTGTACTTGCGACAAGATTTCGCTCTTTTTTGTTTAAAACGTAGGCTCCTTGTTTGGTGAGCTCTTTCTTGAAATCATCGTATATTTTTTCATGTACAACAATGGCTTGCTCGGAAGCACAAATTACTCCATTATCAAATGTTTTGCTGATAAGAATTGATGCGACAGCCATTGGTATATCAGCTGTTTCGTCAATAATTACTGGAGTGTTTCCAGAACCTACTCCTATTGCGGGTTTCCCAGACGAGTAGGCCGCTTTAACCATGCCTGGACCGCCAGTGGCAAGAATAGTGCTTATTTCAGAGTCAGTCATCAGTTGGTTGGACATTTCGACAGTTGGATCTTCAATCCAGCCGATTATACCATCAGGAGCACCTGCTTTTACAGCAGCATTTAGCACTATTTTTGCAGCTTCAATCGTACAGTTTTTAGCCCTGGGGTGTGGTGAGAAAATTATGCCATTACGAGTTTTTAGAGCCATAAGAGCTTTGTAAATTGCAGTGGATGTCGGATTTGTTGTTGGAATAATTCCTGCAATTATGCCTAAGGGTTCAGCTACTTTTGTTATGCCTTGTATCGGATCGTCTTCAATAATTCCGCATGTCTTTAAGTTTTTATATTTGTTGTAAATATATTCTGAAGCAAAATGATTTTTGATCACCTTGTCTTCTACAATACCCATTCCGGTTTCGGCCACAGCCATTTTGGCTAGTTCCAGCCTTTTTGCGTTTGCTGCCATAGCTGCCGAGTAAAAAATATGGTCGACCTGCTGTTGTGTAAATTTTGAGTATTGTTGTTGAGCTTTTTTTACGTTTTTAATGATTTTATTGACCGATGGCGTATCACTGTTTATTTCTGTCATGATTTTCTTTTCGGTTAATGTTTTCATATTTGCCTCCATTACTGTTTGGTTTTGAACTTATGAGAAAGCTTTACAGAGAGTAAAGCCAGACTGGCCGACAGATTTTCCCGTTGAACAACTATATCATTAGGAACCTTAAGGTTTTCAGATGAGAAATTCCATATTCCACGAATACCAGCTTTTACCATTAGATCTGTTACCTGTTGCGCCGAACTTTGATTTACAGTCAGAATCCCGATAGATACTTTCAGTCGTTTGACCTGCGATTTAAGGTCATCAATGTGCATGATTGTTTTGCCGTGGATTTTTTTCCCTACTATTTTTTTATTAACATCAAATCCTGAAATGATATTCAAACCATAATCTTCAAACCCCTTGTATCCTAGCAGTGCAGATCCTAAAGCACCAACTCCGATGAGAATGGCATCATTTGTATTTTGCCATCCAAGAAAAGAGGTTATGACTTTTTCCAATTCTTTAATATTATATCCAATTTTAGGTTTGCCGATGATTCCCGTATAACCTATATCTTTGCGCACTTGAATATTTGTAAAACCAAGATTTTGTGCAATATCTGTGGCAGATATGGTTTTAATACCTGCTATTTGTAGTTGCTTTATAACTTCAAGATACAAAGGAAATCTTTGTATTGTCGGATAAGGTACTGGTTTCATTGCTGCTCCTTTAATCGATAAATATATATCGTTATAAATATATCGATATATATTTATCTAAAAGCTGTCAATATATTTGCACTTTTTTGTGATTAAAATCACAAAAAAGTGCAAACCGTCCAGACGGTGAATAATCTAATGAGGAAGTTGTTTAATCTTGATTTATGCCTGTTTTGTTAAAAATATTTTGGATAATATTTCTTAAAATTCAGACCGTATATATGTAGGAAGATATAGAGTAGAACTAACTATTTTTATGAGATTCTAAGAGTTATTAGTTTGTCGAAAAAACAATGAAGTGACTTTTAAAGCCACTTCATTGTTAGACTATTTATTACCTTGATAACTCAAACTTTTCACCTTTAAAAACAAGAGTTGGGTTGCCTCTTATTAGATAATTGTGATGTGACCATTGCTGATTTTTTTCCTGTTTTTCAGTAGTTTCAATTTTTTGTTGAAAAACTTTATGAAGACGTTTGAGCGCCATCTCTTTGTTTAGTTTTTGAGAACGTTCTTCTGTAGCTGTAGCAGTTATCCCCGAAGGTTTATGAATAACCTTGACTGCGGTTTCGACCTTATTACGGTTTTGACCACCCGGCCCAGAACTTTTACTTATCTCATAAACAAGCTCATTTTCGTGAAAAGTAAGACCTTCTTTTTCGTCCAAAAAGCTGATATTGATAAACCAGTTTTTACGCCTATGACCTTTTCGGTAAGGGCTTTGGCATATCCAAAGGATAGTTCCACATAAACTTTCAAGTTTTTTACCTAAGTCCGATTCTATATTTACTTGAATATCAATCGTTAGTGATTTAAAACAGTTAACTTCCACTCCCTTGATAGATGAAATAATATCAGACTTGATGTCCGCCTTTGCAACAAGCGGTGACAAATACTTTTCATAAAAGAGATATACTCCACGCTCACATTCTACGGGTCCTCGACCAGAACTAATCTGTAATTTCATAACACCTCCTATGCCTTATAAGTAATCAGAGGCCGAAGCGTTACGTACTTCTGCAGCAGCTCTGCTTTTTCCATATCACCGATAACTTCAGCTATCTTTTTGTAAGCCTCAGGTGCTTCTTCAAATAGAATATCACTGTTGGCTGATACTACACGACTGCCTAGCTTAGTTCGTTTGATCGACTCTTTTGTATACTTGTTAAGTAACCTGTCTTTGCACTGATTTCGGTTCCATTTTCGACCAGCTCCATGAGGAAGAGAAAAACCGCTTTTTACGCCTGCATTTACGGGTTTTACAATATGGCTAAAATCCCCTCTGCTGCCTGGTATGACTGCATAGTTACAAAGTGCTGATGATGCTCCTTTGCGGTGTATGATGTACTCCCTATTATCGATAGTTAGCATTTCTACATAGTTGTGAATGCTTTCAATAACCGGTTTTTCTTCCAAATTAATGCCAGAATTATGACAGATATCTATAGCAATATTGTTTCTGTTCTCTGAAGCTTTTTCACAAGCATTATCATGATCCTTAAGATAATTCTTGTAAAGTTTGCTTTCTGTTTCAAAACCATGCTGCGCATTATGTTCACGAAGATAGTGATTGTAAATCATATTGCCATACCCACGAGAACCGCTGTGCACAAGCAGATAGATACTCTTTGTATCAATAAGAGTGTCTTCTACCATTTGATCATCAATAGATTCCACCACGAGAAATTCGACAAAGTGATTACCCCCACCGATTGATCCTGAATTTTCATTGCCAATATTCTTTTCGAGTTTATCAGCAATCTTGTTTGTAGAAAATTTGTTAGACCTTATGTTTGTTTTAAAAAGTGACATTCCACAACCAATATCATTTCCTATAATATGTGGATAGATTATATCTTTGGTAATGCAGACTGCTCCTATAGGAATACCTCGACCGGGGTGTAGATCGGGTAACCCGATAATATATTCTACACCTTTGAGCCGAGCGAGAGCTTCCATTTGGTCTATCGCACTTGACTCTATCCACGATGTGGAAGAGGCAATGATACTTATTTTACTGTTCATTTAATAATTTCCTATTATTTGAGAGAATATGACATATTAAAAGATTATGACATAACTCAATTTTGCCATTGTTAATATAACAAGGCGCAAGTAAAAACGGTCTGTTCAAATACAGACTTGATTAAAATTTAGATTGTAATATTGAAAGGGGAGTGCCTGAGGTAAGAAACCAAAGAGGGTAAAGTACAAATCTTTATTTTCTTATCTTGCAGGAAGCCCTTTGTTATTTTGATTGATCATATTAGCCTCCGATAATGATTTAATTGTTGAATAAATATAGAGACAGATTTTATATTGTCAAGATAAAATTTCAAATAAGTTAATTCCTTCATAATTACTCACATGGAAAAGTGACGATACTAATAGTACCAGTATCATTGTTATCAATTGTAAAAGATCCTTGCAGTTGTTGTGAGAGCATCTTTACCAACATCAAACCAAATCCGCTGTTTCTTTCCGGGTCAAAATCTTTTGGAAGTCGGTCTCCATCATTTATTACTGTGAGTTCTATTAACGTTTCTTTTTTTATTAATATAACCTGAATGGTTCCTTTATTTTTTGTTTCAAAAGAATGCTTTATAGAATTAGTAACAAGTTCATTAACTATAGACCCTAAAGGGAAAAGTATTTTTGCGTTCATGTTTAAATCAAAAATACTTGTGGTAATTTTTATATTTTTTTTGTCGGAAAAAACCTGAATAATTGCGGATAGTAGATCTTCAAGATAAGCTTTGACCGACGTGTTTTTATAGTCACGAGATAGTAATAGCTTATCGTAAATTATACGCATGCTTTGAATTCGTCTTAGTACGTCAGCAACGATTTCTTTTGATTCCAAACTTTTTGTGTCGGCTAGCTGTAAAGACAATATCGCTTCAATTGAATGTATATTGTTTTTTATTCGATGGTTTACCTCCTTTAGAATAATCTCTTTTTCATTAAGTTGTCTGGTCAATTCAAGTTCCGTTTCTTTTCGGTTTGTTGCGTCCCACACAGTAGATATCATTTCATTTGAATTTGGCAGGGGGATGTTTCGCGCGCAGATGTAATAGGTCTTACCATCGCTGATAAAGGGGATATCATCCCATTGCATACGGGTTGGATCTCCTGATGCACAGTCCATCTCTACCTGTTTTTGCAGCTTATCACGAAAATTTTTGTCTTTGTAAACAGTTTCCCAAAAGGAGTTGTTTTCAAAAAGTTTTTTACGTGTTGTATGATAAAATACAGGAAAATTATCATTCATATATGTAAATTTAACTATAGGTGTAACTGTATTTATTGCTATACCAATAGGTAAATTATCCATAATTGCCTTTGTGTAGGCCTCGCTTTTTCTTAATGCTTCTTCATAATGCTTACGTTCAGTAATATCTAGAAAAAGTGAATATACTTGATAGGGTTTATCTTCTCCCTCTTTAAAAAGTGGAACAGAATTGATGATAATCCAAACATAGTCGTTACGTTTCGGATTGTAAATTCCTTGAATAAAATTCTTTATAACTTTTCCGGTTTTTAAAGCGATCATAGAGGGGTGCTCTTCGCCAGGCAGTTTATTCATATTCTCATCAACAGCTTGCCAGCGTGGATCAATTGAGGTAATCCCTCTCATTTTATCAAATGTAATGCCAAGTATCTCTTCGGCAGCTGGATTGGCGGAGATTATTGCTCCATTAACATCTTGATAGACAACTCCTTGGGCCATAGTTGTGAAAAGGTTGCGATACCTCTCTTCACTTAATCGTAACTGTTTATGCGATTTCCGGTTCTCGGTCGTATCATTGCAATAAGCAAGATAAATATTGTCAGATATTTTTTGAGCAGCAACATTCCAGTAGCGATGTTCACCATTTTTTGCTAAAAATGAGACTTCTTTCTCATAAATACCATTCTTAATAACATTCTTGAAATGTTCATAGCCTTCTTTTCTTCTGTTTTGGGGGACGATATCAAGTATAGTCATGCAAAGAAGTTCCTCACGGCTATAGCCAGTTATTTTCGAAGCCATAGGATTAACGTCAATATATCTTCCTTCTTTGTCTGAGACAAATATTGCGTATGGAGCGTATTCTATATAACTTTTCCATTTTAGCTCGTTCAGTTTTAGTGCTTCTTCGGTGTTTTTAACCTCGGTCAAATCACGAAATTCAACAGTTCGAACCATCTTGCCTTTGTATGGAACATTTCGTGCTTCAAGTCGCATCGGGAATATTTCACCGTTTTTTCGACATCCCTTTGCTTCATAAGCTTGTTCATATCCCGTTACTATTTTGTTTAATACATAATCACGGTCTTCTTCGGCAATTAGCAGAAGACCATCCATTCCGATAAGTTCATCAATTGTATATCCGGTCATCAAAGATAAACCGTTATTACAATCAATAATCACCCCTTTGTCGTGTATTACTATGCCACCAAAAGAGGCATTATGCAGTGCTTTAAAGCGTTCTTCACTCTCCTGAAGTTCCTTTTCGATTCTTTTGTGGTTTTCGATCTCCACTTGAAGCCGACATTTTGCTTCAAACAATTTAAACGCCATTTTGATTGATGCGTCCAGCACCACAATGCCTGAATTCTTAACAACATAGCCATAAGATGTGATTTTCTCTGTTTTCTCTACAATTGATGGTTCCGTATGGGAAGAAAGAAATACAATTGGTATCTCCTTGTCTTTTACGATCTTTTCTGCTGCTTCAGTTCCATCCATTCCGTGACCTAAGTCAATATCCATTAAAATCAGATCAAGCTGTTTGTCAGTTTCGAGGGCAGTTTTAATGGCCTCAATCGCGGTGGCTACATGAATAACAGAATAGCCATATTTTTCAAGTTCACTTTTCTCTAGTGTAGCCGTTAACATCTCGTCTTCAACAAGAAGTATATTTTTGCCTATTCTATTCATATCAGTTTAATCCCGGAATAGATTTTGTTGTCGAGTTGCATGGACATAATAGGGTAAAAGGGTCGACTACTGAAAGATATGAAAATAAACAGTAAAGTCAAATATGATGAAGTGTGTGCCGTAAAAATATGGATTTTTAATAGAGTGATTACAAATTTATATTAATCGCAGGTTTTTAGCTTTCCCTGAATACTTAATCCGAAGAGAGAAAAGTCATATTTTACCGGGTCGTGCGGGTCAAACTCCCGAAGTTTTAGAGTCAGCTCTTCTACAGCCAGCCAATCATTTTGTTTGCGGTTAAGTAAACCCATGCTTCTGGCTGCATTTCCGCAGTGTACATCGAGCGGGATCATTAATGCCGAAGTTGGAATATTCCATAATCCGAAATGAACACCGCGTCCATCATTACGGCACATCCACATTAATAAAAGGTTCAATCTTTTAGCGGCTGATTTCTTTCTAACATCGGAAATATGCCTTGTAAAGCGGGGAGGGTGATTTGAATTAAGAAAATCATCCCTAAATTGGATTAAGGTATTGCGAATTGAACCTTCAGTATTAAAAACAGACTCGAAATAGGCTCCTAGATTGCTATATTTCATATAAAATCTTCGCAATGCCAAAATTTCGGTACGGCAATCATCCGCGTTAAATGTACGGTGAACAAATCCATCTATTTTCTTTAACTCATTATTTGAGGCGTTTAATACAAAATCATAAGGGCTGTTATCCATAATGTTCATCAGATTGTAACCGTTTCTGATAATCATGCTTCTTTTTCCCCAAGCTATCTGGGCGGTCAGAAAAGCTGAAATTTCTATATCTTCCTGTTTTTTGAAATTATGGGGTATTTGTATAGGGTCACATTCAATAAATTCAGGAGTGTTGTTGTTTACATATTCAGCTTCAAGGAGCTGAGCTATTTTTTGCTTACTTTTAAAATCCATGATTAACATTTCTGCTTTGAAATGTATAAATGCAATAAAAAACTTTATAATTTAAAAAAACATGAAAAAAACTTCGTTTTCCGGTTATCAAGTTAAAAAAAAATCATATTTAGTAGAAAAAATATTAGTATTTATTACTTTAAATTAAACTATTCCAAATGTGTCACTTGCGGCATTTTGTATATCACTTATTATGATAGGTAAACTTATATAATAAAAATACTAATTTATAGGAATTTTTATTGAAAACTACTATTTTTGTGATATATTAGTAATATCGGCTTGACAATATACTATAAATAATGTAAACAAAATGCATTGTATGTTAAGGAAAAAGGCTATTCATTCTTGATATTTTGATAATTGCCATTTAACTATAGAAATTTCATTTTTATTTTAAAATTATCAAAAAAAACATAAGCAAAACATTGAAAATGTTTGCGAAAAATTCTTAAACTTTAAAAAAAACTTGCTAAATAAAATTAAAATTCTCTAATTGTAATAAATTATGATAGGTTCGCTAAAAGGCAGTATACAGAAACTTAAAACCAGTTCTTTGATAATTGATGTATCCGGTGTAGGATATTTCGTGAGTATATCTTTGAATACGTATTATAATCTAGCAGACAAACAAACTGTTTTTTTGTATATTTATACTTATATTAAAGAAGACAAGTTTGACCTTTATGGCTTTTTGACTGAAGAAGAAAAAGATATATTCAAGGTACTTATTTCAGTTACAGGTGTTGGGCCATCGCTTGCTCTTGCCATCTTGTCGGGTATGAGTTTTACTGAACTGCTAAACGTAATTCGAAATAGGGATGTAGCAATGCTTACCAAAATTCCGGGTATTGGTAAAACAAAAGCTGAAAAGATACTTCTTGATTTGCAAAGCAAGGCAAAAAAACTGAATTTGCAAAGTAGTGAAACGATAAGCGGTGGTAATCCTTTTTTGGAAGATGCAGTAGATGCTCTTGTCGCCCTCGGTTTTGAAGAGAGAAAATCAAGAATTGCTGTTGCGGATTGTATTGGATCAAATAATCCTGAAGACTTACAGGAAATAATTAAGGGTTCGTTAAAGTTATTATAACAGATTTGAAATTTTTTTAAAGCATACTATTAAAAAGGAGACTATTATGGATCAAAAGAAAAAGAAAAAAGAGAGTGTAAATACAATCAAACTGATTATTCTTGGAATGTTAATGGAACGTAATCTTTACGGTTATGAGATAAATAAAATTATCAGAGAAAGATTTCAGGGGTATGTTGATATTAAGTTTGGTTCTATCTATTATGCAATTAAAGAAGCCATTAAAAAGGGTTATGTAAAGAAATATGAGACAATTAAAGATACCCCGACACCTCCAAAAGATATTTTCAAAATTGAGCAGGCTGGAAGAAAACAGTTTAAGATTCTTTTAAGAAGATATTTTTCGGAAAATTTCATCCATTTTGATGTTGATATTGCATTAATGTTTTTAAATTCTCTTACTGATGATCAAAAAGAAACATTTATTGAGGAAAGAAAAGAGCTTTTAAAAGAGAGACTTGCTGATATCAAAAAAGCTATAAACGGCGATGACGGAAGCGATAAAGATTATATGCATATTTATACTTACCTTGAAAATCATTTGAAAGCTGAAAACAACTGGGTTAAAAGCCTTTAAGTTATTCAATATCGGTATTTTTTTCATATATTGCTTTTCCTTGATTATCAGGGAAAAGCTTTTTTTTTATCTTTTTTAAGATTATGAACATGTTTTGAGTATCAAATTTTTAAAAACCGATCCAGTTTTTCTCGAATATAGTCGGCATTGTGGCTGTATAACAGCTCATCTACATGGAATTTTAGTTTTTCAAGATCATGGGATATGCTACTGATCTCTTTTCGTTCACTTATTTTTCCTTCTTCCTCTTCGAGTTTCTTGTTTAACACCGATGCATTGATGTCACGGATCAAGCTTATATTGTTATAGAATTTCTTAGTTAGCGAGTATACTATTTGTAAAATAGTTTCAATATCTGTTTTGGCTATCGTTTTAAGATCATTAAGATTTAACTTCGTAACGCGAACAGGAGTCAAAGTCTTAATTGTTGCGCTTCTTTTTTCGCCCAAAAGAAGTGAAATTTCACCAATAGTCGAACCAACCTCATTTATCAAAGCGACACGGTTACTGTTTACTGTAACCTCAAGAGTTCCTGATTGTAAAATGAACATTTCATTGTCGTTATCCCCTTCTTTGCAGAGTATATGATCAGGTGGAAGATCGATTGTCTTCTCGCTTAAGGCCTCTGTTTCATAAATTTTAACTGGGATATCGGCTTTAGCATATGATTCTGCTTTTAAAAACTGAATTGAAGAGGTGTATTTATTAATTGTATCTTTTAACCAGGGTAACTTCCTTTTATTATATTCGTCGCGTAGTATTGATACTATTGAATAATATTGTGTAAATAGTTGTTTAAGTGTTTTCTTTCCTGATAAAAGAATATCTTGGTTTTTCTTGATAATGGAATTGGTAAGTCGCAGTTTTTGTGCCGTAACTTTGGCAATGTTTATCAAGTATCCTTCTTGCTTAAATTGCTCAAGAAAAGTATCTATCTTTACATATTTTACATCGGTATTTTGCGGAACTACCGCTGTTTCCACCCTTTTGGTAGGAATACCTAGCAAATTTGATAGAATAATTTCGCTGGTTCCTATAATCAGGTTTTGCCCGGTTATCCGGTAACGATCATCGTTTGTGGCGAAAAAAATCACTTCTCCGGATTGCATAATATATACAGTATCAGGATCATGTCCCTTTTCGTATAATAGTTTGTAATTCATATAAGACTGTTAACAGCATTTTGAAGGTCTTCTTTTTTAAAGGGCTTTGTGACATACGCGGTTACGGACAAGTCACGACTGCTGTTTTGAAGTGTTTTTTTACTTAATGCCGATACAACAATTATTTTTGCATCTGGATTGTCCTTCTTTATATCCTCGATTGTCTGTATACCGTCTTTCCCATGAATAGTGATATCCATAGTGACAATATCAGGATGTAAATCGTTATAAAGAGTAATGGCGTCTACTCCATTGTCCGTTTCGGCGACTATCGTATGGTTATTTTCGATTAGCGTCTCCTTTATTATTGAACGCATAAATTTGGAATCATCAACTATCATGATATTTGCCATAGAAATCCTCTTGGTATGTTATTTTATAGTTTCAAGTATGTTATTAATGAAAAATCAGAATATTACACTGTAATCTGATTTATTTCTAAAGAATATGAATATAAAGTTATAATAACTTCAAATAATAAATATATTAACAGTGAACATGAGTAAATATATTAAAAATAGTATTATAAGCCACACTAACTGGTAAATAGAAATAAATAATTCGAAATTTCTTTGTTATTTTTCCAAATACCGACCTAACTATATCGCTCTTAAATAATATTATATTCAAATATCACTCCATTATCAATAATAATAAAATAAACAAAACAAAAAAATAGTCCTATTTAAATATTTCAGGCGTTTTTAATGCGCAATATTTTAAAAAAACTCGTACAGGAAACCCTACCACATTGGATATTGAACCATTTACTGAAGAAATTATCAACTCGGGATGTTCCTGAATTGCATATGATCCGGCTTTATCGTGCCAATCAATAGAGTTTAGGTACCTACTTATTTCTGAATTTGAAAGTTTTTTAAAAATTACTTCTGTTACATCATAATCGGATACAATTTTCAATGATTCTTTGGCAGGGTGAGCCATTGAAATGGAGGTTATTACCTCGTGACGTTGACCGCTTAGTCTTGTAAGCATGTTCTCTGCTTCTGCACGATTTTTTGGTTTACCGAGTATTTTGTTATCTAGGCTTACAACTGTATCGGCTGTCACTACAAAGAAATTATCAGATGTTACTTTTTCTTTAATAATCCAGGATGCTTTTTCAGAGGAGATTCTAAGAGCATAATCAAGAGCTGTTTCATTAGAAAACGGGGCTTCGTCAATTTCTGGAGTTATTTGCTGAAATTCGTCAAAAAGAAGAGAAAAAAAATAGTGGCGGCGAGGTGACGATGAACCTAAAATTATAATCATTTTCGTTTAATTACTTTTTCTTTTAGTTTATATACTTCAACTACATCTTTTACGCTTTTAAGTCTATCTATAACAAAATGTAAATGATCCACACTTTTTACTTCGACAATCAGCCTAATGACTGCAAAACCTGCCTTTGACTCCTGAGCCTCAAGTTTCATTATGTTAATTCGGCTTTGACTTATCTCTGTGGTTATGTCAGCAAGCAAATTAGGCCGGTCGATGGCTTCGATTGCTATTTTCACAGGATGGACATGATGAGAATTAGACCAAGCAATAGAGATAAATCTTTCCGGTTCTATATTAAGCCGTTTAAGTGACGGACATCCTTTTTTATGTACTGAAATTCTTTTATCCTTAGAGATGAATCCGATAACTGGATCTCCTGGTATTGGTTGGCAGCATTGCGCGAGCCGTATAGGGACATTGTTGTTATCTTCCACCAGAATACCTGACTTCAGGTTATCGGGAGATTTCGATATTTTTGGCATTTCGGCCATATCGATAGTAAAAGATGCGATTTTGTCGGGCTCTGATTTTGTATCTTTTTTGGACTTTGATGATGCTTCGTCAGAATCGGTTGGCTGCTGTTTTTTTAGCCAGCTTCTTATTTTATATCTTGCGTTTGATGATCTTACAATTTTTAGCCAGTTTTCGGACGGATGTTTTGCCGGATTTGTTGTTATTTCAACAATGTCTCCGTTGGATAATTTTGTTCGAAGGGGTTTTATCTTGTGGTTAATCTTTGCACCTGAACAGTGATGACCAACTTCTGAGTGTATGGCATAGGCAAAGTCAATAGGGGTGGCACCCTTTGCAAGCCTTATGATTTTGCCTTTAGGTGTAAAAACGAATATTTCGTCGTTATACAAATCCATTTTGAGAACTTTCATAAATTCACGGGTATCGTTTAGTTCCGAACGCCATTTATTAATGCTCTTCAATAGTGAGAGATCAGACATCTTGGATTTTTCTTTTTTCCCATTCTCTTTATACATCCAGTGAGCGGCAATACCCATTTCAGCGGTTATATCCATCTCTTTTGTGCGAATTTGTATCTCAAGAAAATGCTTGCCGGGGCCGGTAACAGTTGTATGAAGTGACTGATACATGTTCGATTTTGGTACAGCTATATAATCTTTAAATCTTGATGGTACAGGCGGCCAAATAGTATGCACTATACCTAGAATAGCGTAACAATCTTTTACCTCTTCTGTAATTATCCTTATCGCTCTAACGTCAAATATCTCTTCAAACGGTTTTTGCTGATCTACCATTTTTTTGTATATAGAATAGAGATGTTTGATGCGTCCTGAAATATCAGCTTTGATATTCATTTTACTTATATTTGAGTGCAGGGTGGAGTGTATCTCGTTAAGATATTCATCTAGTTCTTCTTCTTGCTTAGACAGTTTTGCAGTTATATCCAGGAATTCATCACGGTGTAGAATATAAAAAGCGAGATCTTCAAGTTCAGACCTTATTTTGGACATACCCAGGCGACCGGCAAGAGGTGCATATATGTCCATTACTTCCTGGGCAATCTTGAGCTGTTTCGGCTTCGGTTGAAATTCAAGAGTACGCATATTATGGGTCTTGTCTGCAAGCTTAATGATAATAACTCGCGGATCATCTATTGTTGCAAGCAGCATCTTGCGCAGTGTTTGTGCCTGTTCATGCGATTTTGTACGGTTTTTAAGCGACGAAATCTTTGTTACTCCGTCTACTAGGAGAGCAATTTCGGAACCAAAGGTGTCGGCTATAGAGTCAAGACCAGTAACGGTGTCCTCGACAACATCATGAAGAAGTGCTGCTATAATGGATGATGAGTCTAGAGAATGTTTGGCTAATATTATTGCAACGTTTATGGGATGGATTATATAGGGTTCACCAGAAAGTCGTTTTTGATCACGGTGAGCAGATTCGGCAACTGCAAAAGCCTTTTTTATAAGGGTAACATCTATATCGGGATGCTTTACGGAGATGATTTGAAGCAAATCTTCAAAAAGATCAAAAATATCATTATAGTTATATTCGGACATTAATTGTGTTCACCCGTTTTGAACTGTCGCTTTGGAGAATGGCTGCTACGCTAAAATATAAAAAAAGTTATACTCTTAAGACTTCTCCACAAACAGTATTTTCTCATTCACACCGTTAAATATAGTAACAAAAGAGTCAAGAGGGAAGTGTTAAAAAAAATCATATTTTTTTAATTATACTTAAGGGATTTAGAAATTGTCCGATATTATTAAAGATTGATTATCATACTCCATGTACCATTTGTTTAAGGGCTTGCGCGGACGGCACTCCGGTGTAAGCCCTTAAAACAAAATGGTTTAACGACTTATATAATCGAAAATAGCTTTGTCATACGAAGACGTCTTTTTGAAAACTTTGCATGCAAGCTCGCGATTTGTATCAACCGATACTGACATTTCGTTTTCTTCCATCTCTCGTTCTATTCTGGTATAGTCTTCTGGATCTGTTATCACTGTAACCGATTCAAAATTCTTGGCTGCGCTACGCAACATGCTAGGACCACCGATATCAATATTTTCGATAGCCTCTTCAAGTGTGACACCGGATTTCGCCACTGTTTTTTCGAAAGGGTACAGATTTACAATTATCATATCAATCGGGGTGATACCATGCTGCTCCAGAGTCTTCATATGCTCAATGTTGGAGCGAACTGCCAGAAGTCCACCATGAACTTTTGGGTGAAGAGTCTTTACTCTGCCATCCATTATTTCAGGAAACCCAGTATGATCTGAGATATCCTTAACGGAAATACCGTTCTCTTTTAAAAGCTTTGCGGTTCCTCCTGTTGAAATGATTTGTACGTTGTTTTGCGATAAAAATCTTGCAAAAGGTACAATTCCGTCTTTATCCGAAAGACTGATAAGAGCTGTTTTGATTCGACTCATATATTACCTCTTTTAACTAATAGTGCCAATGATTCCATGTGTGGCGTTTGTGGAAACATATCAAAAACCTCAAAACTTTCGAGGCTGTATTGTTCTTTGAGATTCTCATAGTCCGACTTAAAAGTGACTGGGTTACATGACATGTATATTATTCTTGAAGGCGAAAGTGAATGCAGGTATTTATACATTCTCGGATTTATGCCTGCCCGAGGGGGATCAAGTATTAATGTGTCAAAAGATTTACTATTCTCTTTAATAAATGGACGCGCATCGGCACATACAAAAGAGGCATTTTCAATATTATTAAGCTGCATGTTCTGCTTTGCCGAATTTATTGAATCTTCTACAATATCAACTCCTGTTATACTTTCGCATTGATCAGCGCAAAACAGGCTGATTGAACCGACACCACAATATAGATCAAGAACTCGACCCGAAACGAGCTCTCGGATTTTCCGGTACATGTTAACAGCAACTTTTGAATTTGATTGGAAAAAAGTATTTGGATGAATTGTGAATTTTATCGATTTATTATTGTTATGAGGGCTGTTTTCCAGATCAAAGCTTTCTGTAATAGAACCACCTTTTATTGTGTGTATTTCCGGACCGAAACTGAGGTCGGTAAGTGAATCATTAAGAAGTATTGATGATGAGTTAACCAGGCTATCAACAGAGTTTAAAATTTTCTCAAATATCTCTAAATCTTTTTTTTCAGATACAACAAAATTTAGCATTGTTTCACCTGAAAAAAACCCTTGTCTTAGTACTGTGTATCTTAGAAATCCGTGGTGAGAAAGATAATCGTAATCCTCAATCTCATGGATTGAGTTGTGTATTCTCTTCCATACTTCTTCAGAGTTATTTTGAAGAAGTGGACATTCGGTGATGTCGACCACCTGTTTGAATGATCCGCGTTTACGAAAACCACGGCAACCAAATGCAGCAACATAGTCCATTCGATTGCGGTAACCAAAGGGTTCCGTTGCATGTATATTCTCTATTCTTGGCAAAACATCTGCACAAACCTGATTCAAATATTGCGCTTTGATTTCTAACTGGTTTTCATAAGATATGTCCTGAAAAAGGCATCCACCGCATTCACCAAAATGGCTGCAAAGTGTTTCACCCGTCCCCCTGTATTTTTCAGCTATATCAAGAATAAGCTCCTTGTTTTTTCTTGTTCGTTTACCCATTCAGGCTCCATTATATTTAATTTATCTTTGCAACAGTTACAATCAAGATGTCCAATAAAGTATAAATCGATAATTTATAGTATTTGAAAGATTGGTTTCCTTAATCGGTTATTGATTATTAATCTTGCTAAAATTGCTGTTGGTAAATAGATATGCACTAAGTTTAATGATTAACAATTTAGGATATTGTGAAAATTTATGTTTATCAGTAAAGTCTTTTTATTTATGGTTCTTGAAATCGCGGTTTTATTGTTTAAGGGAATTTCGAAAAATATTGTATCTGAAATTACTGTAAGTTGAGATTATATTACTGAAATATATTGTGGGTATTTGAGGTTAAGAATGAAAGAGAGAACAAGAAAAGCAAGTATTGGTTCAGTACAGATTGGAGGAGGGCTTCCAGTTTTAGTACAGTCTATGTGCAATATTCCTCTTAGCGAAACAGACAGTGTCATAAATCAGATAGGTCAGTTGCATGATAGGGGTGCGCGGTTGGTAAGGTTTTCCGTGCGTAATATGAATGAAGCCGCCTATATAAGAAAAGTTATTAATTCTTCGGAAATTCCGGTATGCGCGGATATTCATTTTGACTATAAATTAGCTATTGCGGCAATTGAAGCTGGAGTCGCCAAGATAAGGCTTAATCCTGGAAATATTAAATCTGAAGATGGAGTTCGTAGGGTAGTGGAAGCTGCTAAGAGTAATGGAACGGCGATACGTATCGGTGTAAACGGCGGCTCTGTTAACCGAACGGGGTTCAGCGGATCGGAAGAACGCATTTTGGTTGATCATGCCTTTGAACACCTTAGAATTCTTGAAAATAATGGTTTCTATAACACTGTTATATCAATAAAATCATCTGATGTTCTTTCAACTTTAAAAGCAAACAGGCTTCTTGCTACGGAGTGCGATTATCCGATTCATATTGGGCTTACCGAAGCCGGTTATGGTAATAACGCACTGATAAAAAGCTCTGTAACAATAGGAGCATTGCTTCTTGACGGAATTGGCGATACAGTCAGGGTGTCAATGACTGGAGATCCTTTGCAAGAGATTGACGCGGCATATGAGATACTCAAGGCTGTACACCGGCTTGATTATGGAATTAATATTATATCGTGTCCAACTTGTGGACGAACTGATAGACTTATTGATTTGGAGGCATTAGCCCGAGATATTGACAAAGCAGTTAATGCCAAGTATTTGAAATTAGTAAGGGATCAAAAAAAGATTCTCAATATTGCCGTAATGGGATGTGAAGTAAACGGTCCGGGTGAGGCATCCGAAGCAGATATTGGAGTAGCTGGTTGTGGTCGTGGACAGCTTGCCCTATTTTTGCGTGGAAAGATAATAAAGAAGGTTAATCAGGACAGGGTTGTAGACCAGATTTTGGAATACACGGGCAAAATAGTGGCCGGTATTAGTTTACCGGCCGAATAGGTCTATTTTGTATTAAATTGTTACCATTCTATTTTGTCTTTTTTGCACTGGTTTTCTTTGCTGTTTTCTTAGTGTTCTTTCTGCTTGATGAATCAGATTTATTTTGACTGGTTTTGCCTGCTGGTTTTATCTTGGCTATAGAGCTTGATTTCTTTGCAGCAGGCTTTTTTGATCTGTTTTTTGTTTTAGCCTGAAGAACAAGAGCGGTGTCACTAAGGTGATAATGAAAATCTGAGTTTTCGACTATTCTATGGTCATGTGTCACAATTACAAAGGCTTTGTTATTCTCCTTGGCGAGTTTTATAAAAAGGTTGTTTATATCTTCTGCTGACTCGTCATCAAGGTTCCCGGTAGGTTCGTCTGCAAGAATAATGTCGGGATTATTTATAACGGCTCTTGCGATAGCAATTCGCTGTCTTTCTCCTCCAGAAAGTGTTTCTGGATGATTTGAAGAAATTGCTTTAAGGTTAAGATACTCAATTAGTTCTTTTGCTTTTTTTGAGGCATTTCTTGCAAAAGGGTTAAACATTGTTGGCAGAAGAATGTTTTCAAAAGCACTATAATCGTTAAGAAGGTTAAAAAACTGAAATATAAAGCCAATGCTTTTGCTTCTATAAAACGAACGGCGTATATCGCCCCACCTTAGAATGTTTTTTCCTTTAAAGTAAACCTTGCCGTCATTGGGTTTTAGCAATCCGGAGATTATTCCAAGGAGGGTTGTTTTGCCGCATCCTGATTTTCCAGTTATTACTGTAATAGTTCCCGGTTCCACAGAAAAATTAACATCGCTAAGAATCATCCTTGAACCGAATTTCAGTTTAATGTTTTCGACTTTAAGTAGTGATATGTTCTGTTTGTTTTTTTTCATTAAAATACCCTATCGTCTCACTGCTTTAAATAGATTTATGTTAGATGCAAATATAGCTGGAAGTAGCGCCGAAGAAGCGGAAACAAGAGCAGATAATCCCATAGCTATCATAAATACTTCCTTGTTACGTTGAGCAACAAATTCTATACCTGCTATATCCGGTAAAAATGAAGATATTGATTCGGCTGCATAAGAGAAGAGGTAATTGCCCGCGTAGTATCCAATGATTCCATAGATCGCACCGACAATTGCTGCTTCTACAATAAAAGTGATAATTATCCGTATTTTGGTTACTCCGAGTATACGAGTTAATGAAAATTTATGACTCATATGGTAAACGACATTCAGATTGGCGTTAAAGATAGATACAATCGTTAAAAGAATAAGAATTCCTACAATAGTTAATGAAAAAGCATCGATAATTTTCATTACCTGGTTTGCTTTATCCGCGATTCCACGATCAGACTTAACCTGTAAACCGAGTTTTTCTAGTTTATCAACGGTTTCGGGTAATTTTTTAATATCCTTAACCTTTGCATAAAATTGAAGATAATGGTAGCCGCGTTTCCATCTACCAGAGGAGACCTCGGCTCGTTTGGAAAAATATGTTATAAAATCCATAGGCACAATGGCTCCAATACGTTCGGTGACATTGGTGAAACTGAATACAGATACATCCAGATCAGTATGCGTTTTTCCCTTGTCTTCTTTGAATTCTATTTTGGCTCCAGGGAAAGGTCGTGGAGATTTGAGAGTTTCGATCTGTATTTCCATGGGAAAGCCTTTCAGGTCCTCAATTTTAAATTGTGGAAGCCCATTGAAATAGAGGTAGTTATTGAGCATGACCAATGTAAATTTTGGCGCTATCATTTTAAGAGGTCGGCCAGGTTTGTAGTAAAACTGATCCCATTTGGGAATTTTGTTTTTAAAAAACTCGGGTTCTATCGCGAAAAGAGGAAGGATCATTGTGCTTCTGTTGCCAAACATCTCTCCACGAAGCCTGACCCGGTAATCAAGCATAATTAAAGTAAAAACTTCTGAAAAATCGTCCATTTCTCGAACGGCTTTGACTTGATCAATTGTCAGTTTCGCGCCCTGTCGTGATGAAGCTGCATAAACATTGTCCGCTTTTTCATTAATCGGAAGAATTTCTATCTCGTCGATTTCAAGTG
Source organism: Spirochaetota bacterium (assembly GCA_035447445.1). Taxonomy (GTDB): domain Bacteria; phylum Spirochaetota; class UBA4802; order UBA4802; family JAFGJZ01; genus JAFGRW01. The sequence goes on from DAOTGZ010000016.1 coordinate 21,915, forward strand.
AACCTAACAGATTTTCATCAATAAAATCACTAATCGATGTACGAAAAGAGAGATAAATAATTAGAAATGTAATAATAAAAAGTATACCGAAGCTTGAAAAAAAAGAGGTAATTATTGATTTGAATGAACTGCGTAAACCGTAATAAATTGAGCGTAATAGATGTACCATAATTAATCCTGATTTGATTTTTATTCAATTATTTGTCTTTATGCCTTTAAAGACATATTCGTAAACATTTAACATTTATAGAGAACTTCGAAAATTACTGTGTTAATGAGAGAAATCGTCATTAAATTACATGTTTATTGAAAATTATCGCAAGTTCCTAGTTAAAATATTAATTATTAAAGGTTCCCTATAATTAAAAAAATATTTGTAAACAGTAAAAAAAGAAAAATT
>DAOTGZ010000017.1:0-21146 GCA_035447445.1 Spirochaetota bacterium
TCTATCACATAATATCAGTGTATACAATCAACCATTTTTGTTTCAAAAAAAGTAAAATCGTGGCTCATTTTACCTGTTTCAGCATGAATGGCAAGGGTTTAACAATTAGCACTGCTATTCTTAAAAAAGAATTATATGTAAGCAAAAAAAGACCTGTTTACTGCGAGATTTACGAAAACTGTTTTTGAATCCGCTCAAATTCATTGTTGTTTTCCATAAAAATTTGAAAAATACCGGGATCAAAGCGATAAAACTCCTGCTGCATAATCTCTACCGCCTTTTGATGGGGAAATTCATCTTTATAGGGTCTCTTTGAAGTTAAAGCATCGTAAATATCACCTATCGTGACGATTCGTGCGCATAGAGGAATATCTTTGCCAGTTTTTCCGCTAGGGTAGCCTTTCCCATCCCAGCGCTCATGATGATACAGGGCGATGTCCTTTGACATATCAAGAAACGAATCCGCCCCAAGACTTCGTGACGCGTTATCCAAAGCCGAATAGCCGATACTGGTATGGGTTTTCATCATATCAAATTCATTTGGTGTTAATGCGGCAGGTTTAAGCAGTATCGCGTCTGGAATTCCAACTTTGCCAACATCATGAAGAATGGAAGAGTCATAGATGTTTTTCAAAAATTCGTTATTTATTTCAGGATAATTACCTGAATATTTTAACAGCTGCGATAAAAGCAGAGAATAGTTTCGCATACGTTCAAGATGCTCGCCAGTTTCGTTATCCCTGATTTCGGCCAGTTTGCTTAACGCAAAAATTGTGATTTTTTGAGTTTTCATGATCTCAAAAGTTCTTATCTGAATCATTTTTTCCAGATGACGCGTATGCGTCGAAAGCTCTGACAAGAGCCTTCCCCTCTCAAGACTAAAAGAAATCTGACCCGCAATTGCGGTCAAAAACCGGGCATCTTCGGCCGTATAATATCCGAGATTTACCGAAGCCAAAACCAGAAAGCCGTGAACAGAGTCTTCGGTAATCAATGGAGTAATTATCGCTGATGTAAAGCCCTCGGTCAAAACCTTGTAAAATATGGAAGGATAATCATCAGAAGCAAAAAACGCATGCAAATCAGGAATAATCACGACTTCGCGATTTTTCATGATTTTATCTAAAACTTTTCCACGGATAATCAGCTCTTCACCAACCTTCAGTTTTTCAGATCTGTCAGATTTTGACAGACGAACAGAGAGCACACCCGATTCTGCAAAAAAATCAAAAACTGTTATTCTGTTAAAGGCAATGATATGGTTAAGCGACTCGGTAAGCATGGTAAATATCTCTTCAATGCTTTTGCCCTGATTAAGCATCGACACCACTTCATTAATATGTTCCATCTGCTTAATTGTGTTTGAACGTTCGTCATGCAGTTTTTTTCTTTCTAATGCACGGTTTACAGAATGAACAAGAAGTGATAAATCAGGAATAGGTTTTTTCAAAAAATCATAGGCACCCGTTTTTAGGGCCAAGAGCAGGTCGTCCTCTTCTTCGTGGGCAGTCAAGATTATGCGGGGAATATTAGGAAACGATTCGGCCATTTTTTTCATAAGAAAACGACCGTCGGCTATAGGCATCTGGAGATCTGTAATAACCAAGTCAAACGAATAACGGTAAAGCATATCAAAGGCTTCCTGCCCGTTAGAAGCCTCAATCACGCGAAACCCCTTCAAGGTGAGAAACTTTACAAGCGTAAAACGCACCGAAGGCTCATCATCAACTACAAGAATCTTCGCGCTTTCCATTCCCGCAATCTGTTCACTGTATAAAACAACCGAATCCGTAGTCATTAGCATTACCAAGTTGTCCTGCTGAAATTTAAAAAAATTTTATCTTTTTCACACTTTATATTTTCTGAAAAGAGCTACACCCCCGACACTAGCCGCCGCTATCGCGATCGCTACAGTTGCTACCACAGTAGCCGAGAAAGGATTACCGGTTCTTTTTCGAACAATTTTCAACTGCTGGGTGATATTTGTATCAAATTCTTCAAGAGTAGGTGCGGAACTTATTTGAGCATATTTGCCTTCCAATATTTGTGCAAGATCGGGAGCACTCGTTTTTGCGCCAATACCGGTAATAAAGACGCTCCAACCACCATCTTTTTTTAGATGAAGCGTTTCGGCAAACAGGGCAGGATCTAACTTGCTGGGATACTTGCTATAAGAGGGTGGCTCGTTAAGCCCATCTGTTAAAAAAAACACTATTTTTTTACGTTTGGGATCCGTTTGTTTATCTATAAAACTGCTCATTTCTATTACAGCATTGGTGATATCGGTATAACCACCTACCGCCTGAACCGAATCAAGGGCGTAGCCAATATCAAAAATATTCGAACTTCCACTCAATTTTCGCTTGAAATAGAACTGTCCATCAAAAGAGAGCAGGTAAACCGTATCCTGAGGCTGGGCAATCTGGTCAAAAATCCTTTTTGCGATAAAATCCTTGATTACTGGCAGATTTTTCTTGATACTTTTACTCTGATCGACAACGATTACAAGGTCGACACCCTCAGATGCAGCATAAGCCGAAGAGGCAAAAAACATGAAAAAAATCAGAATAATAACTGCTTTCCTAGCCATTAACACACTCCTGGACGGTTGAAAGACCATTTTCCTTACTGTAGGGGTTTTTAAGACCTTTCATTATAACTAACTTTTATGGAAATGCAAGTTATTAATCTGATCAGACGGTAAAATTTTCAGAAAAATGGCCTATTATTCCACTATAAACTGAAAAATTTCTTTTAGTAACAATTAATTTTTAATGGTTCTTAATATTCTTCTTGCAAAACAGCAGTGATGAGCTATATTTATTCAATAGCTTAGTATGCGTTTTTTTATACGCAAACAGCATAATTTAAGGAGACTAATTATGAAACAGTTTTTCAAAAAACCAAGCCTTTTGATTCTTGTTATGACTATTTTCACAGCAGTTGCCTTTACTTCATGTGACGACCTGCTTGACAAAGCAAAAGATGCAGCAGAAGACGCGCTTACAAGCGATGTTACAGCGAAATGTGAAGGCAGTTACAATGCAAGCGTTATAGGGCTCGATGATTACGGATTCAGATTCTGTGATAACTACACACAGGAAACTGACCTTCGCAGCGCCGAAGATGATTGCGGTACGTTACCGGGAACAAAATACACTGCTGATGCAACCTGTAATAAAGCAGATGCTCTTGCGAAATGTGAAGTTACAACTGTAGATAAAGTCAAGTACACCAAATACTATTATGTATCCAGTGGTTCTTATGACCCGTCCGAGTTTTCCACAGTAAATAGTGCTTTAGAAAAGCATTGTGAGGATGTTCTGGGCAAGCTTGGTGACGCTGAATACACATTTCTTGCAGAAAAAGAATAAACCGAAAAAACCATAAAACAACTCACTATCCGCGGAAGAAATCTATTCTTCCGCGGTTTAGTTTTTCAGATTATCTTTACCTCCTCTCTTTTTATGAAAATCAGACCTGATTTATCGATCTTGGCGGGGGTACTGAATATAATTCTTACCTGTTGTGTCATGTCTCAAAAAAACATTTTCATCGGCACCCAAGCATCAAAAATGGACTTCTGCTTCAAATGCTGCTCCATTTATAAATATTTGAACCTCAGATAATTAACTAATAATCAAGGGACTTACAAATAATCTTTTTTAAGAAAAAAATCAGAAGAAATATCTTCTATTAGTGCATAATTTGTGCATACCATAATATTCATGGTAATTTTTGTAATTTTCGTATTAATAAATTTGACACCATTTTACCGGTTAAACCATAATCTTTAAGATAACTGAGCCGACAAAAGGAGCAGGCATTAATGAGTAGCAATCTTAATCAAAATCAACAAAAAGCAGTTACAACGACTGAAGGCCCCCTATTAATACTGGCGGGTGCCGGTTCGGGCAAAACCAGGGTTATCACATACAGAATCGCTCATCTTATCAGAGAAAAAGGCGTGCCTCCCTACTCCATCTTTGCTGTTACTTTTACAAACAAGGCCTCGGCCGAGATGAAAGAGAGGGTCTCCGAACTTATAGGCCCGTCGGGCGACCAGGTTTTCGTAAAAACCTTTCATTCGGCCGCGGTTTACATATTGCGGCGCTGGGGAAACGCCATTAATATCCCATCATCGTTTTCTATCTATGACTCTTCTGATCAGGAATCTGTAATTAAAGAGCTTCTTCGCAAAAGAAATGTCGATCCTAAAAAGGTAAAACCGTCGGCTATTGCCAATCAGATATCTTCGGTTAAAGACAAGGCAGAACTTTTAACCGGTGCCGACATTTCGGCTCTGTTACCAGATCATTACGGATTTAACTTTGTCGAACTTTACGAAGAATACCAGAGCGAGCTTAGGGCTCGTAATGCCTTGGATTTTAACGACCTGCTTATTATGACCTATAAACTATTAAATGAGAGTAGCGAAACGCTGGAACATTTGCAAAACAAATGGCGCTATTTCATGGTGGACGAGTACCAGGATACAAACCGCGCACAGTATCTTATTGCTAAGCTGTTGGCGGCAAAATCGCGCAATATCTGCGTTGTGGGTGATGACGATCAATCAATATATTCATGGCGCGGAGCCGACATACGCAATATTTTATCTTTTGAAGACGACTATCCCGAAGCCGAAATAATCACACTTAACGAAAACTACCGCTCGACCTCTCCTATTCTTGAAGCAGCCCACTCTGTTATTCAAAACAATACCGAGCGCAAGGACAAGAGGCTTGTTGCAGTAAGAGGTGAAGGAGAGATTCCTGTTTACTGTACCGTTAACAACGAATACGGAGAAGCGGAATTCGTTATCAACACCATAAACACGCTGAAGAGCCAGGAAAACTTTAATAACCGAGACTTTGCAATATTTTACAGAACAAACGCCCAATCACGTATCTTTGAAGATTTTTTACGCCGTTCAAATATGCCGTACCGGCTAATAGGTGGACAAAAATTCTACGACCGTAAAGAGATCAAGGATGTAATGGCTTATCTGCGTTTTACAGCCAATAATCTTGATACTGTATCGCTATTAAGAATAATCAATACACCCGCTCGTGGACTTGGCGCAAAGACTATCGAGACTCTTCGAAATATCGCCTATATCAATCAGCTTAGCGAATGGGAGACCATCGACCGCAACATTCCTCTTGGTAAGAAGCAGCCCAAGGGAATAGTTCAGTTTCAAAAATTAATGCGGAAACTTATTGACCTTAAGAACAGAATCAAGGACCAACAAGCAAAACTTTCAGACCTTGCACATTGCGCTATCGAAGACAGCGGTTATCTTGCTTCGCTTGAGTCTTCGGACACTCCGGAAAACAAGATGCGCATCGAAAACATCAAGGAACTTGTGAATTCGATATATGAATACGAACAAAGAGCAGAAATACCATCTCTTGAGGAGTTTCTGCAAGAGGTATCTCTGCTTACATCTGAAGAAAACCCAAACCATAACGAGATGTATGATCCCGACAACTGCATAACCATGATGACAGTTCATAATGCCAAGGGACTTGAGTTTCCGGTCGTTTTTTTAACCGGCATGGAAGAGGGAATGTTTCCTCACTGGAACTCATCCGAAACCGATGAAGATATCGAAGAAGAGCGCCGTCTAGCTTATGTCGGTATAACCAGGGCAATGAACCGGATCTTCTTGACCGCGGCACAGTTTCGCAGAAGCTATTCGGGAGAGCTTTCATACAAGGAGTGCTCCCGCTTTCTTGACGAGATACCCGCGCACCTTCTCTTGACAAAAGAGTATACCGAAAACAGCTCTTCCGGTTTTGCTTCACGTGAAGCAAATCGCTTTATGTCAAAATCATCTTCTAACTTTTCTTCGTACAAAAAAGAGGGTTCTGTTTCGGCAAGGTCAAAGATTGAAAACTATAAAAATAACAACCTTTCCAAAGCGAGCCTCTCTACCAATTCGTCATCAAGCGCTTTTTCACAAAGACAGAGGGTTAGGCATCCAAAATTTGGCGAAGGCACAATTATCGCGATAACAGGCAGTGGCGATAATGTTAAACTTACAATTAACTTTTCCGGTGTTGGCTTAAAATCCTTTTTGGAAAAATATACTCCTCTTGAGGCTGTTTAAAACCATGACAATATCTGAAATAGTTGAAAAACTGATTGCCGCTAAAGAGGCATATTACGAAACATCTTCGCCCATTATGAGCGATTCCGATTTTGATTCACTCGAAGACGAGCTTAAAAATCTTGATCCACAAAATCCATACTTCGGTATTGTTGGAACCGGTTCTCAAGACAACAAGATACGCCACAAAGTTCCTATGCTATCGATGCAAAAGGCAAAAACAGTTGATGAAGTACAAAAATGGATGGAAAAACTTGCAATTGATAATCAAACCGGCTATTGCATACAACCTAAGATTGACGGGCTCTCGGCAAGCTGCTGCTACGAAAACGGCAGGCTGCTATATGTCGCTACACGCGGCGACGGCGCTACCGGACAGGATATCACACATATAGCGGATCATGTACAGGATATACCGGAAAATATAGAATTTACTAAAAACCGGATTGAGGTTAGAGGTGAGCTTTATCTGCCAAAGGACACGAAATACGACACACAGGGCCGGCCTCTTAGAAACAACTGCGTTGGCCTTATTAACCGCAAGGAGAGCAGGGAGGAACTGCATTTTGTACGTTTCGCGGCTTTTCAGATAATTTGCGAAAATCTTGTCGAAACAGAATCAGAAGCCATTGAGCTTCTTTCCGTAAATGGTTTTAATACTGTTTCGACACAGATAGCCTTATCAATAAATCAGATCGATGAATATTTTAGCAAATACCTGATTGAACTTAGAAATTCGTGGAAGTATGAAACTGACGGTCTGGTTATTACAGTAAACAACAGGAACCTTTTCGAGGATATCGACTCACGCTGGGTTGTAGACCACCATCACCATTATGCTATTGCACTTAAGCCCCCCGCCGAAGCTAAAGAGACAAAATTAATCAGGGTAGAGTGGCAAATAAGTCGGCAAGGCAACGCCATACCTGTTGCGGTATTTGACCCCGTATTTATTGGTGGAGCACGTATTGAACGGGCTTCTCTTTCAAACTATGAAACAGTTAATAAAATGGGGATATCCTCTGGCAACCGTCTGTTAATCGAAAGAGCCAATGACGTAATTCCATATGTCAGAGAGAACCTTGATCTTGATGAATCCTCAGAGCCCGGCTCTGACCTTATCATTTCTAACTGCCCTTCATGCCAAACCAAACTTGAAGAACAGGGAGTCCATTTGCACTGCCCCAACAAGGAGTGTCCGGAAACATCCATACAAAAGATACTCTTCTGGGTAAGGGAAAGCGGCATAGAACAAATAGCCGAGGCTACCATAAGATCCTTGTATAATAAAAAAATTATCCATAACATTAAAGATCTTTATAATATAAAAGAAGATGATCTTAAAGGAGTCGAAGGTTTTGCTCAAAAGAAAATAAGTTCTTTTCTTACCGAGGTATCAACGTCTAAAAGAATGAGCGCGAGGGAATTTATTGCCAAACTGGGTATTCCCTTGGTGCAGAAAAAAGCACTGGCTAAACTTAAAATTTTTTCAATGAAGGATTTTTATGATTTTGATGACCCCTCCTATATCATTGGTCAAAATATTATTAGTTGGAAAAAAAACGACACAAACATAAGCCTTGTAAAAGATCTTTCTGAAGCGCTTGATATTATCGATGAAAACGCTGCTGATACAAAACCAAAGGTTTGTATGACCGGCAAAGGACCCCTTCCCCGCAAGGAGCTAATTAGCGAAATAGAGAACATGGGTTACGAGTTTTCAGAGACTATTACATCTGATACGTCAATTTTATTGTGCGAAAACAGCAATGGAACAAGCTCCAAACTTCAGAAAGCACGAAAAAATGGCATTAAACTGATAAATTATTCTGATTTTTTCGTAAACAATATGAAAAGCAACTAATATGAAAATCTCCTTGATTTTTTTTCCTGTTTTTTGATAAATCATAATATCACACAATCGCTTGAATAGTATACTTAAATCGGGATCAATTTTCCATAATAACCTTTTAACAGAAGCGATTGTTATTATACCGTTACTCAGATAAACGTATAAACAAGGAGCCTTTTATGGGCGAAAAAACAGTAACAATCTCGGATATTGCCCATATAGCCGGGGTCTCGAAATCAACCGTATCACGGGCTCTTAACGATAGCCCCCTGATAAGCGATAAGGTTAAAGAAAACATACACGAAATTGCCCTTCAGCATAATTTTCAGTTTAATCAGGCCGCAAGAAACTTAAGTCGCCAAAAAACCGACACACTTGCTTTTCTTTTTCCACACTATCGGGGAAGCGATCACTATACAAAGCAACCTTTTCCAATGGAGCTTTTACGCGGAATTATTTTTGCTACAAATAAATACGGATATAATCTGTTATTAAGCGAATCAAACTTCGAATCATGGAGAGATTCGTATAAATATGTAAACTCTAAGCAAGCTGACGGATTAATAATTATTTCTCCTGATCCTCACGACAATACAATTATAGAGCTTATAGAAAAGGATATCAAATTTGTTACATGGGGTATTCCCGAGAACAAGGGTTACTGTACTGTTAACAGCAACAATCTTGACGGTGGCCTTATTGCAACCGAGCATCTGATTAAAAAGGGCCGCAAAAAGATCTGCTTTTTGGGAATGGAAGAAGATAATTTCGAAACCGTTATGCGGTTTCTTGGATGTGACCATGCAACACAACAGAGCAATATTAACGTTTGCTCTTCCTGTATCGCTTACGGAACAAATTCTCAATCTTCCGGTTACGAAAACATGAAAAAAATCATACAACAGCAACCGGACATAGACGGAGTTTTCTGCTGCAGCGACCTGATTGCCCTTGGAGCAATCGAAGCTCTTACCGAATACGGGAAAAGTGTTCCGAATGATGTGTCAGTAATCGGCTTCGGGGACCTGCCCCTCGCACAGATGGTTACACCAAAAATAACCACTATCCGCAACGATATCTGGAGAGCCGGTGAACAGATGGTGGAAAACCTTGATCACTGTCTTAAAACAGGTGAAATACGAAACTCCATCATCCCGGTAGAGCTGGTTATACGAGAAACCACATAGTTAAACCAAACCCCTCTATTTTTTTATCGCTTTTAAAGCATTAAGCCTTTTTAAAACAGGCGGGTGCGAGTAATGAAAAAACACGTATGCTGGATGCGGTGTCAAGTTGCTAAGATTTTTAACAGACAGCTTTTTTAATGCAGAAGCAAGTTCGTTGGCGTCATAAGACTTTCCCGCAAAAGCATCGGCCTCGTACTCATTTTTTCTGGAAAAAACATTTAAAGCCATTCCCAGTACAAGATTAATCGGTGTAAACAGTATACCAAAAGTAATAAGCGCAATATGAAAACTGTGTTGCTGTACGCCTAAAGCCGCCGAAAGCTGAGGACTTTTTGCCAAAATAGAAAAGATAAAAAGAATGGCTCCTGTTTGCAATATGCCCATAACCATAGAAATTAACACATGCTTCTTTTTGTAGTGGCCAATCTCGTGCGCGAGAACTGCAACTATTTCACCTGTAGTCATCTCTTTGATCAGGGTATCAAAAAGTACAATTCGCTTTTTAAATCCAAACCCGGAGAAATAGGCATTTGCCTTTGTTGACCGCTTTGATCCGTCTATTTCGTAAATATTATCAAGTTTGAATCCAGCGTTTTTGCTGTACTCTTCAATTGCTGTGCGCAACTCACCTTCAGGCAAAGGCCGCTGTTTATTAAACAAAGGAACGATCAATGTAGAATAGAACATAGTTATAAAAACAGTAAAAGTTGTTACAAGTCCCCACGCATATACCCAGAACATTGAGCCGGTATAAAGATATATGAATATAATAAGTGAAAGCAAGCCTCCACCAATCAAAGCACTTAACAAGTATCCCTTTATTTTGTCGGCTACAAAAAGAGCGGGTGTCATTTTGTTAAATCCAAACCTCTCCTCTATTGAGAAAACCGAATATATCTGAAAAGGCAAAGATAAAATATCTGACACGATATATAGTATGCTAAAGAATACAAGGGCAGTAAACACAGGATGCTCAACCAGAGAGCGGCTTATATTGTCCGCAATGGCAAAACCGTTAATAACAAGAACCGTCATTATTAAAACATAACTGAATATACTTTTAATCAGTCCAATTTTAAAACGAGCCTTTTCATAAAGCTGTGACTTTGCATACTTCTCTTCATCGTATATATCTTTCAGCTCTTCAGGAAGCTCTGGTCTCATATTGCGATAATTTAAAATATCTAGAGCCAACTCTAACACAAAATCAAAAGTGATAAAAATGACTATCGCCCAAAAAATATTTTCCGGTGTCCATAATTTGGCTAAAACTGAATTATCCGATACAGACGCAAAAAGAAATTCCGTTGCTAAAAAGCAGATTATTATAAGCAAAGGCACTAATTTTTTCATTACTATTCCCTTTCGTATTTTTATTTTTAACTACATCTCTATATTATTAAGCATGTTATAGGTAATTTTTTAACCACAAGTCAACAGCCCGGTTTACATCTCTTAAAAGTCTTTCATCCCTTATCATTAAATTATCGGCTTTCATGGTGTTAACAATCTTTACAAAAGCCCTTTTTACCTGATCCGCTAAAAACTGAACAATAGACTTTTTTCCTTTTTCCCAAATCTCTTTATGCATAACGACATCCACTATGCAGGTTTCTCCATGAATTGTTACTGCATGACAGCCATTAGGTTCAACAAAATCTCCAAGGCTGCCGCCAACACCAAGGTAAATTTTAAGTTTTTTTAAATCATCGGTATAATTTCCGGATTGTAGCGTCTTAAGGTTTTGCCGCAATGTTCTGGTTATATCTCCAAAGGCTTCCAGAGCATCCTCTCCCTCAAACTGAACAGATAATATAAAAATATTCATTTCTGCATCCTGATTCAAGAATAGGGGCTTTAACTTTCAAGTTCTTTTGCGATTTCATACTTAATCATAAAAATTGTTGATGCAAGAATAATTTTATATTCTTGCTCTATTTTATGTTGTTCTTCACACACAGTCTTCTTTATTAAGCACTTTGTAAAGCATTTGAGCCAGCTCAAAACGCCTGTACGGCTTTAACAGAAACCCGTTAAGACCCTCTTCAGTCATTTTACTTATATCCTGTTCGTGAGCAAAACCCGAGCATACAACGATTGGCATAAATGGATCAATTTCTCTTATCTTGTAAAAGCACTCCTCTCCACTGTACCCAGGCATAATCATATCCAAAAGAACAAGGTCAATCTTTTCCCTGTGAATCTTATAGAGATGGAACGCATCCTTTCCATTTTCGGCGATTATTACTGTGTAACCAAGATCCTCCAGAATATGCACAGCTGTATTTCTTACAAAAGACTCATCTTCAGCCAATAAAACCGTACCCTTGCCAAGAGGAACCTCACCAACAACCTCATCACATGATACTCTATTTTTATCCGATAAAGGCAACAAAATTGTAAAGACTGATCCTTCTCCCTTCTTGCTACTGACAGATATTGAACCCTTATGTTCAGTAACAGATCCATATGCAGCCGCCAAACCTAATCCAGTTCCGGCACCTATGGTTTTTGTTGTAAAAAACGGTTCGAATATTTTATCGATTACGGAAGCTTCAATACCTGTTCCTGTATCAGAAATTGTTATACAGAGATAATCCCCTTCGTGCATATCAAATCCCGAACTTTCGCACTTTTGCTTATCAAGAGTTACATTTGATGTCGCGATTGAAAGCCTTCCTCCGTCAGGCATTGCGTCACGAGCGTTAATACCTAGGTTTAATACTATATTTTGTATCTGGCCTGGGTCTCCAATAATCATTGTTTTTTGTGCGCGCAGATCTTTTTGTAAAACAATTCGCCTGTCTATACTTCGTTTAAGAATTTTTATTGTATCTTCGATTATTTTATGACAATCAACAGGTGTAGACAGAACTTTTCCCTTACGACTAAATGCCAGCAAATTTTCTGTCAGGTCAGACGCGTGAGCAGTTGTATCAATTATCAATCTTGCGTATTCTTTAACAAGTTCACTGTCCTGCGGATCTATCAACATTAACTCGGCAGCGCCCAATATTCCACCAAGCATATTGTTAAAATCGTGCGCAATTCCACCAGCCAACTGACCAATAGCATCCATTTTTTGAGCATGCCGTAGCTGCTCCTCTTTTTCTTTTAACTGCATTCGGGATTTTTTTCTTTCGGTTATATCCCGAATAAATGAAAGTATATACTTGTTATCGTTTATTTCAATACTCTTAACAAATATTTCACACCAAAATAGTGATCCGTCTTTTTTACAAACTTCACATTCGAATTGCTGATTTCTAAGATCATCTGTAATCTTGTACCTGTAAAGAAAACTCTCTGTTGTGTAGGGCGGGTTTCCACTTACAATATCAGATAAATACATTTTAGTGAATTCAGCCTTTTCATAACCGAACATTTCAAGAGCACTGTCATTCACATCAAGCGTTCTTAACGTATCATGCTCATGTATCACAATACCATCAACATGACTATTCAATATTTTCTGAAACCATCCCTCACTTTCTTGCATTGCCATATTTGCAGCAACTCGGTCACTAATATCCAGAATAAGTCCTTCGATAAATTTTCCATTGTTATTATAAATTCCATGATTCCAGACCGATATAACCGACCCGTCTTTTTTTCTTATTCTGTACTCAAGTTCAAAAGGAGTTCTTTCGTTTATACTTTTATCTATCTCTTTCTGTACATCATTTACGGTTTCGCTATCGTCATGAACAATAAGATCCAAAAGAGTGCGGTCGTTTAACTCTTTTGCATGATAACCAGTGATATGGGTAGAGCCTCTGCTTACAAACAAGAATGGAAATCCATTCTCTGATTTTGATCTGTAGGCCATGCCTGGAATATTTTCAAAAAGTGCAGCCAGAGTGTTTTGTGCATCTATCAAAGATTTTTCCGTTTTACGCCGCGAGTAAATATTAATCATAACCAAAACACATAACGCTCCAACAACACTGACAAGTAATATTGTTCTTATGAATTGGTATAACTTTTCGTTCAAAAAGTTATCTTGATCAAAAAGATACGTTACATTCTTCGGAATCGCCCCTTTTGCTATTCGAAATTTTGTTAATTGTCTGTAATCGATTACCGGAATAGAAGTATTTCCTTTTATCACCGGAATATCTTTTACAGAAACACCTTCAATTATCTGCTTTGCCATTTGTGCCGCAAGCTGTCCCTGGTCTGAAGCCGATACAATATCACCGCCAAAAGCGGCATTTTCTTTTTGAAAATAGAAGTCCCAAAGCGCAAATACCGGAACAGGGGATTCTTTGCTTATCATCTCCAAATAACTGCTGAAATTGACATAACTTCCATCACTACTTTGAAGATAAATTATAGACAAAACCATACAATTATCATCAAGACGGCTAAGGCCTTGAATGATTTTATCCGGACTGTAATCCATCCATGTTTCGAAATCTAAACCCTCTATTTCTTTTGAATATCTTTTAAATCGCTGATATTCGGCTTCACCAGTTACGGTAGTATCCACAATCACAACAATTTTTTGACGTTCAGGAAATATTTTTTGCATCAGCTTTAATGTTCCCAGACTGTTGGTCTTTTCGGCAACTCCAGTTAAAAGAGAATCATTTTTAAGCATATCATCGGTATAGTCATTTATTCCACAAAAAACTGCAGGAACATCCTTGAAAAGGGTATCTCTCTGATCATGAAAAAAAGTCAAAGCATTGTTATCTGCAATAATTATTGCATCAAAGTCTTTAGAGACATACTTTACTTTTAGTGATGTCGCAAATGTAGGTGCAATTTCTTCCAAGGTAAAGCGTTTTGTATCCATATATTCGACAGACAACAATACTTTTGAAGATGTGAGTGGGAATACGGACTCTATTCCTTTTTGGACACTGTCTGTCCATACATATGAAGGGTGATACGAATGAAGAACCAGAATGTTTTTTTCCATTGAAAACAAAATATTTCCATAAAACACAATAGAGGCTGTAATAACGAAATGTGCAAAACGCCTGCTGATTACCAAAATAATCTCCATAAATCAATGCTGGATATCGACAAACTACTATTTATTGTATAAGATATATTTGCAACATATTTAGGTTTGACATAAACGAAATTAACAGCTATTTTACTATCAATAGGGAATTTTTAAAACTTCCCTATTCCGGAGAAAATAAAATGAAAGTTCACAAAAAAATCCTTTTATCCGTAAACAATCCGGAAATTGTTAATATTTTAAAAAAATTATTAGAGCCTGAGTTTGAAATATCGGTCTCTGACAATAATACTTCTGATTCAGCCGATATTATAATCTCTGACAACAGCAGTTTTGTTTTACCTGATCCGGACATTAACTCTGTTACTGGACTTCCTGGGCTAAACACAATAATTTCGTCTCTCAAAAAAATGCTTTTTGAGAACAAATCGCATACAGTGATAGCGTGCAATATTAATCATTTTAAGCAATATAACGCTGCTCAAGGCTATGAGCAGGCAAATGCTTTGTTGAAATTTCTTGCAGATCTTGTAAAAAATGGCATTATTAAATCCGGTTCTTCCAAAAACTTTATCGGACATGCTTACAATGATTTCTTTATCAGCATTATTGACTCTGACAAAGCAGTTACGGTTTCCGACTACATAATCACCCGTTTTGATGAGTATATATCCGAACAGGGCAACACTTCTACAAACAGTAATTCTGACTCTTTTATGAATAGAGAAGGCGATATTAAACCACTTCCTAAAACAAGTATTCGTTTAGCAGGTGTAGACATCAATAAATATGAACCCGAGCAGTATTTGCTAGTTTTGAATACAATAGACGCCCTTTTGCAAAGAGCAAAACTTGAAGAATACAGTTGTATCTTTTTTGATCGCCGCACCAAACCTTAGATAAATTTTGAGTTTTATTTAATTAATGCTATTTTTTGTTGCAATATGCTAACACTTTTTCACATTGACTTTAGGTTTAAAAAATTGCTATTTGTCAATTAAACGGATCATAACCGGATTAATATCTGTTTACACTTTAAGGCCGGTTATATATGTCTGACTTTACTCTTCCGACTGTCGCTCTTGCGACTTCCACGATATTTATAACCGCCAGACCGTAATAAACAGATTTTTTTTAAAACTCCGGTTCAATTAATTCAGTTAATTATTTTAAAAAATAGACCCAAAATTCTGGAGGAATTCATGGAGAACCTATCTGTTTTGCAAAAACAGTATGAAGACTTGATTGCGGAAGGCCTTAATCTGAACATCGAACGAGGACAACCTGCCGACGAAAACTTTGATATCGCTAACCCCATGCTAACTATTGTTGATGACAATGATTTGGTAACACCCTCAAACATTTCTATCCGCAACTATCCTGGAGGACCAGCCGGAATTCCGGAGATAAGACAAATCTGTGGAGACCTTCTGGGCATTAAATCTGAAGAGACCATTGTAGGCAACAACTCCAGTCTTGCAATGCTTGTGAATACACTGATGTGGGCTCTAATTAAGGGAATAAACAGCAGTTCTTCGCCCTGGATTACTCAAAAGCCCAAAATAATTGTTACTGTTCCAGGTTATGACCGCCATTTTACCCTTTTGGAAGCTTTAGGATTCGAGATCATTACTGTTCCCATGGAGGGTGACGGACCATCAGTAGACAAGATCGAGCAACTGGCTTCGTCTGATTCTTCAGTAAAAGGCCTGATATTTGTTCCGACATACAGCAACCCCACAGGTGAAACAATATCCGATAAAAAACTGATTCATCTTGCAGAAATGAAAACAGCCGCTGAAGATTTTACAATTTTCGCTGATGACGCCTATACAGTTCACCATCTTTCTGACGAATATGACGAAGCAAAGAACATAATTCGCGAATGCGAAAAGGCCGGAAACCCTGATAGAGCTTATGTTTTCGGATCTACAAGCAAGATTACATTCAGCGGCGCCGGAATCGGCTTTATGGGATCCAGCATTAATAACGTCAACTATATCTGTAAACTGCTTACAGCTCAGTCTATTGGACCTAATAAAGTTGAACAATATCGACATTATAAGTTCTTCAAACAATTCCCAGGTGGTGTTGAGGGTTTGATGATGAAGCACGCTCAAATATTAAAACCAAAATTTGACGCTGCTCAAAAAGTATTAAACGAAGAACTTGGCGGCAAAGAGCTTGCGGACTGGACTAATCCTAATGGCGGATATTTTATCAGCCTTGACACAAGATATCCTGTTGCCAAAAGAGTTGTCGAACTCTGCAAAAAAGCTGGGGTAGCATTAACGCCCGCTGGTGCAACCTTTCCACAGGGGAACGACCCAAAAAACTCGAATATCCGTATCGCACCAACACGACCAAGCGTAGAAGATGTTACCAAGGCTATGAAAGTTCTTTGCGCGTGCATCAAACTCGCAAGCGCCGAGCATCTAGAAAATTGATATTCTGTTATAAAGAGGTGTCCTTTACAGGTCACCTCTTTATAATTTATTTTTTTCAACAATTTCAGTTTAGCAATCCTGATTGTTTTACTCTTAGTCGAATGCGCCAACTAGTAATATTTTCAAGTCACTAAATGTAACATTATATAGCCAATTAAAAAACTGTTGAAAAATTTGACGATTCTGCATTTTCAAAGACCGGTTTATCATCCTTGACGGCTAATTTGAGAGAGAGTATATTACTTACTTGTGTAAAGATTAAAAGAAAACATCAAAAAGAGGCTCTTGTCATGATAGAAAAAATGGAATTTGGAAGAACCGGACATAAGAGTACACGACTGCTTTTTGGAGCAGCGGCATTTTATAACACAACTGATCCTGATGATGTAAAAAAGACTATGGATACTGTTGACCGCTTTGGAATAAACCATATTGATACTGCCCGTGGATACAATAAGAGCGAAGAGATGCTCGGGCCGTGGCTAAAACATAACCGTGAAAGATTTTTTTTGGCAACAAAAACAGAAGCCAGGTCCTTCAAGGATGCGATGACCGATCTTGAGAAATCACTGGATTTTTTGAAAACCGACCATGTTGACCTTTGGCAGATGCACTGTCTTGCTGAACCCGAGGAGTGGGAAAAAGCCAGGGACGAGGAAAATGGAGCCATCAGGGCTTTCAGAGAAGCCAGAGACAAGGGGTTGGTACGATTTCTCGGTGTAACAAGCCATGGTATGAAAGCCCCCGTCGTGCTTAAGTCGGCCGTGGATTACTTCGATTTTGATTCAGTACTACTTCCATACAACTATCCTATTATTCAAGATAATGCTTACAACAAAGCTTTCTGTCAGTTATATGAGGACTGCAAGAAAAGGAACAGGGCAATACAAATTATAAAAACAATTGCCATAGGACCATATCCTGATGCTGAAGGCCAGACATATAACACATGGTACAAACCACTTGTCAGTCAGTCGGACATAAACACAGCTGTGAGCTGGGCGATGAACCTTGAGAACTCATTTATAAACAGCGCCGCGGAGATGTCACTGCTAGAAAAAATTGCTCAGGC
Organism: Spirochaetota bacterium; assembly: GCA_035447445.1. Classification (GTDB taxonomy): domain Bacteria; phylum Spirochaetota; class UBA4802; order UBA4802; family JAFGJZ01; genus JAFGRW01. The sequence goes on from DAOTGZ010000017.1 coordinate 17,649, forward strand.
CGCGGACACCAATCGTTCACCGGTAACCGATGAGCAAATGAGGCAGCTTGCCGAAAAAACCGGCATGACAAATCTATTTGCCTAAAATTTCACCAACACTATAAGCCCTTATCGAATAATCTTTCCAGCAGGAATAATCTTGCAGATTTTTATTAATCTTAGCTTGTTAGTAACAGAACTAACAAGCTAATCATCTATTATAGCGATTGAAGATTCTTCTCAATATCCTCAAGCTGCTCTTTCAATACAGAAAGCTTCTCCTTCTCCTTTTCAACGACATCCGGGTTAGCACGTGAAATAAAATTTTCATTGCCAAGTTTCTTTTCGGCCCGTTCAATCTCCTGAATCAATTTATCCTTCTGTTTGTTCAGTCGCTGTTTTTCCGCCTCGGTATCTACCACATTATGAACAAAAAGCTCTATACCCTCTCCTACGGCGACGGCAGAACGCTCTGGTTTTGAGTCCAATTTCTCTGTTACTATAAACTCTTCCAGCCCGGCAATGTTAGAAATTAATCTTTCATTATCACTAAGTATTACAGATTTTTCTCCAGATACATTAACTGTAACCTTAACTTTGTCCTTCGGTTTAATTTGATATTTAGTTCTTATCTCGCGAATCATTTTAATTATGTCCTGAAGCAGTTCCATCTGTTTTTCTGTTTCATCATTATAAAAACCAAAGTTTGCTTTTGGCCACTCGGCTGTTATTAACAATTCGGATGACTTCAGATCGGCAACTCCAGGTATGGATCGCTCACTCATAAAACCGTTAAGTTTTTGATATATACCTTCGGTAATATATGGTAAAAACGGATGAAGCATTCTTAATGAACAGTCAAGCACATAAGCCAGAACCCTTTGAGCACTTCCTTTGCGGTTATCATCCCACATTCTGGGCTTAATTAGTTCAAGATACCAGTCACAAACCTCATTCCAGAAAAAACGGTAAAGTCCGTTAATAGGATCACTGAATCTGTACTCATCGATCTGTGTAGTGACAGAAGCAATTGTTTTGTGAAGCCTTGAGAGTATCCAGACATCTTCTATTTCCAGTTCGGTTTTATCAATCTCGGCAATATTCTCAAGATTGGCCATTGCGAAACGTGACGCGTTCCACATCTTGTTGCAAAAATTTCGTCCTATATCAAATTTTGGAGAGCTGTTAACTTCTCGCCCATCTGGTAAAGTCATTTTTTCGATAGGCATGCGAACATCCTGTGTCATGGTAGTCATGGCCGCCAGTGCAAATCTCATTGCATCAGCGCCGTGACTGTCTATTATTTCCAGAGGATCTATTCCATTACCCAAAGACTTTGACATCTTTCGGCCCTCTCCGTCCTGAATCATTGCGTGGATAAAAACATCTTTAAACGGAATCTCACCCAGTACATACTGCCCCATCATTACCATGCGTGAGACCCACAGAGTAATAATTTCTCGTGCTGTACAAAGTACCGATCCCGGATAATATTTTTTTAGCGACTCGTTTTCATCGGGCCATCCAAGTGTACTGAAAGGCCAAAGGGCCGAGCTGAACCAAGTATCAAGTACGTCGTTATCCCTTACCCAGCCTTGTGACTCGATCTCTTTTTCTATTGCTTCGTTTTCTGATTTTACACAAATATAGCTTACAGGCCCTTCTGCTGAATCGAAAACCAACAATCGTACCGCATCACCGAATATGTTTTCATGCTTGCCAGCTTTACTCCAAACAGGGATCTGATGTCCCCACCACAACTGACGGCTTATTGGCCAATCACGCAAATTTTCCAACCACACTCGGTAATTCTTGTTGTAGCGGTCAGGAATTATTGTTAGCTTTTCATCAAGAAGCGGTTTTAACGCCATTCCCGCGAGGGAATTCTGTGCTATCTCGGTTTCGCCGATTTTATCTGTTCCAAATTTATCTTTCAGTCTGTCAACTGGCTTCTTTACAGCTATATACCACTGATCTGAAAGATACGGCTCGATAGGAACATGGCTTCGATAACTGTGTCCGACATCATGGGCGTACTCTTTAACCTGTTCCAAAAGATTTTCATTTCGAAACCAGTCCACAATCGCGGCTCTTGCTTCGAACCGATCCATACCAACAAACTGCTCGCCTTCGGTACCAACAGCATCATCCCAACCATGAGAATCGCTAATTGATCCGTCCGGAGCCATAATATTAATAACCTGTAAATTATGACGAACACCGATTTCCCAGTCATAGGGGTCATGGGCCGGTGTAACTTTTAAAAATCCCGTGCTAAATCGAGCCTTCTCATCACTGCTTTCTGGGTCAGGCAAAACAACGTGAAGATCTGCAACAATTGGAATCTCGCGACCAACGATAGGCAACCTTACCTTTTTACCTGTCAGTTTTTCCGCTCGAGGGTCAGATGGATTCATCGCTATACCAGTATCGCCCAGCATTGTCTCTGGTCGAGTAGTTGCGACAGTAATATGTGTTATTTTCTCTCCGTTAATCTCTACAGGATCAACCAGAGGATATTTTAGATACCAGAAAAAGCCCTCTATGGTCTCATGCTCAACTTCATCATCAGCCAAAACGGTCTGTGTCGCGGGATCCCAGTTAACCTGTCTTTTTCCACGATAAATCAAACCGTCATCAAAAAGGCGAAAGAATATTTCCCTTACGGCCTTGGCGCAAACTTTATCCATGGTAAAACGAGTTCTATTCCAGTCACAGCTGCATCCCATCGCCTTAAGCTGGTTTATAATACGCTCCTCGTATTCATCCTTCCACTGCTGTACTCTGGCAACAAACTCTTCCCGTTCAAAATCTGTTCGCTTTTTCCCTTCTTCTGCGAGTATTCTTTTTTCGACAACCGTTTGGGTGGCGATCCCCGCGTGATCAGTTCCGGGCATCCATAATGTGTTTTTTCCTTCCATTCGGTTTTTACGAATCATTATATCCTGAAGGGTATTGTTAAGGGCATGCCCAAGATGCAATGCTGCAGTTACGTTCGGTGGTGGAATAACAATTGCAAACGAATCACCTGGTTTTGAAGGATCAGCAGCAAAGCTATCCGATTCTGACCAACTTTTTAAAGCATCTTTTTCTATTTCGCTTGAATTATAGACTGTGGCTAAATTCTCTTTCATATATATCTTCCTGGTTAGTTTGTATAGTTACCTATTTTGACAACAGTCTTATATAGATAAGTTTTTAGACAATTAAATTTTTAAAAAATAGCTAGGATTGACAAATGCAAACAATCTAGTTCATTATGCTTGGCATAACCATGAAATATTCACATGATTTATCATGGTTTTTTTAACTTTCTCTTTAAAACTGTAAAAATTGATTGTTGATTATATTTATAATGCTTCTTATATTTTACCAAGCCCTAGTAGTTGACTTTAATTAAGCGATAATAGATTCTAAAATAGATGATTTTCGATGTTTTTTTGAGAAACATTGAGTTATTTTTCGATATCTAAAAGAGTGGTGTTCTTAATTATTAGCTATATTAATTTATGGAGAATT
>DAOTGZ010000018.1:0-20307 GCA_035447445.1 Spirochaetota bacterium
CATATGGAAACATAGAAATATTACCATTTCTGGAACGGCTATACCGTTTAAAGCCAAATCATAGTATTATTTACTCACCTTATCAATGAATGAAATCTCAACACGACGATTACGCTGGCGCCCCTCTTCGGTACTATTTGTATCAATATTTTTTGAGGTACCATAGCCATTAGTCTTTATTCGTTCACGAGGTATACCATTACGTTCAAGATACTTCGCAACAGATTCGGCTCGCTCAAGAGACAACTTGATATTAAAATCTTCCGTTCCCACATTGTCGGTATGACCATCTATCACCACTATTTTATGTGGATTATCACGCATATATTTTACAAGCTGTTCAAGAAATTTATATGAAGAAGGACGGATATATGCGGAACCCGTATCAAATCTTAGATCATGTGCCACAAGTTTTCCAGTCTCAGGCATTTTTACCTCAGGTTCTTTGATTTCTGGCTCTTTAACAGGTTCGTATTTAATAGCATCTTTCCATAGCTTATCAGCTTTATAGATTGTAGTTCTGTCAGCATTATTGTGTGTTATGAAAAAATTAGACTCTTTTATATCATAATAGGGTGGAGCAACCTCGTTTCTGTAACTGTTTACATAAACAACATTACGATTTATTGCTATCGAAGGTGTTGAATCAAGATTCAACACACCCGAGTAAATATCAAAACCGCCTAATCCCGGTCTTCCGTTTGAAGACACAAAGACCAGATCGCTATCACCTGTAGCAAAGACAGACGCCTCATCTGAAATCGTATTTGCCCCCTCAACAGATTTTGGTTTACTCCATCCTGATCTGGTTTTTTTTGAATAGTAAACATCAAGACCAGAACTACCTTTTCTGTTGCTAACAAACAAAATTTCAGAAGATCCTTTAATAAAACAGGGGTACGAGTTAAGATCGCCTTCATTTAGCTCTTTACTTTCAGTCCAGTCTTTCCAACCTCTATCAAAACTACTTTCTTTTATTACAGCCTTGCTTCCTTTGCGAAAAGAGGCCAAAACTGATTTTCCGTTTGAACTTATCGAAATATTAATTATATCATCATAGTCGGTATTTTTTGGCAAAGTTAAGCGGCCAGCGGATTTTGCATCAAATAAAGATCTAAGCATAACTGTTTTTAAACGCCGATTGTAAGTTATTAGTGCCGCTTTTGATTTATCAACACCTAAAACTTCTTCCTCATCAGACACAATATCAAGTCCTAGAAGCTCTCCTTTTGTTTCTAGAGCTCTTTTGTACATTCGTCGCCGGTCATTTAATAGTTTTCTTTCCTCTTTACTATGCTTGTATTTATTGATGTATTTTCTTAATGCATTATCAGCTTTATCATATTGCGATGATGAAGCAAGAGCAATTATTCGACAATACTCTATCTCCTGATCACTGTTTTTCGCAAGGTGAATATCGGCTTCCTTTACTGCATCATCAAATTTTTCTATTGACATAAGAAAAAGAATAAGGTTTTTACTGTGTTCAGGAACGGAGGGCTCTTTTCTGATCTTTTTCCGTAATATTTCCGTATCAGCTTCGTAAGATTTTATATCATGACCAGGAACTTCATATATCCCCGCCTCTAGCGAAAAAAACATTAATAATAATAAAAGGCCTGTTATCCTTAAAAACATAATTCCATCCCCATCCAGAAGAAAACCGGAAGATCATATACCTCTCTGTGTGAACGGTTTTTATAATCAGCAATTTGATTTTCTCTATTTAAATAAATATTCCATATTTCTGCATAAAATCTCAAATCATCAGAAGCATAGTAGTTAACCTTAGCGTCAAGCCGATGATGCATGCTGTAACGGGCATCATTTTCCTTGCCATAGAGTGTTTGTGTTCCTAACCCCTCTATTTCACGTGAGCCGGTAACTTCAGTATAAGGCAAAGAGCTATAAGCGTTAAAAAGTAGAGCTGGCACCCAGCGACCAAAACGTGCATCAGCCATTAACCTTAGTATATGCGACTGATTATACTCCGAATTAATTTCTTTGGCGTTATCTCCGAATAACTCCACATAACGATTGTCATCTTCAAGATTTCTTGTGGAAGACTGAAAAGTATAAGCTACTGTCGCGTTATATCGACGCAAAAAACTTCTATTTGCTCCCAATTCCAGACCGTATGTATAGCCGTCATCTTCAAGCGCGAATTTATGCAATTGAGCCGCTTTTCGATAAGAGTCATCATTAACAGTAATTATGGAACCGCCAGGAAAAAGGTTCTGGTGGGTAGTAAAGAAAAATTCGGCTTGCAGCCTAGTTTTAAGCAAATCGTAACTGATTACACCTAAAGAGTATGTTTCGGTAATTGTGTTTTTTAATTGGGCGGGTGTAACCATCTCTGGATTCTCGGAATCGGCATCAACAGCACCCAAATAATAGATCATGTCTGGATGAGCGATGAATCGACCGGCTTTTAAATAAACAGAAGTAGTCCGATAAGCGTTAAAACCCAATTCCGCCTGATATCCAAAATCACTGTTATTCTGAACTTCAAATTTATCGTAGTTAACTCCGGCTAAAAACCAGACCCTATCAAACCTAGCCGAAAAATCTGCAAAAAAACGTAGACCATAACCATCTATAGCAAACTCAGTTGATTCTGTTTCAGCCTCTGAAGACAGGATATCAGGTGTAGCCAAGCCCTCCATCGAAATATTGCTGACTACTCCATTGGAATAAGAGGTATACTCGTATCCACCGGATACCGCAAAAGAGCCCATGCCCGCCGATAATGACTGATAAACTCGGTATTCAACCGGATCAAAAACAATCGATGCACCGTTTTCGACATCTATATCAAGCTCTCGGTTAATCTGATATCGGGAAAGGGAAGTTTCCAGATAAAAAATCCTGTTTATTCGATAATCCCATTGAAGTGCAAAAAGGCTGTATCCGCTTTCTGACAATGCGTCATCCCATTTAAATGTCTCACCAGCCCCATTCGCTATAAACCTGAAGCGATGTGAGTCATTCAACACATAAGTTGTTTTCAGGTAATAGTCCTGAAGAAAATAATTATTGTCCTCCACATCAAGAAGAATATCGCTAGTAGAACGTCTTCCAACCGCGACTACCGACCATCGAGGATCAATCACCCCCATGACAGCAACAGTTGGAAGAATGGGAAGAATCCCGTCTAGAATAACTTTGCCTTGTATCCCGGCTTGAGACGGTTCGGCAGTCCTTATATCAATAACATTACCGGAACTGTCTCCCATTCTTACCGGTGCATCTCCCTTATAGAGAACAACCTGGTCTATTGCCGGATCACTAATAGCCGATATAACCGGTGCGAATGATAATGCAAAGTGATATGGATTATTAATCGGAATACCATCAATATAGTATTTATTTAAAAGAGGGTTTGTGCTACGAATAATGGGAACCGAAGCTAATGAATATCCACCTCCAACACCGGGAATCGTTTGAAGCAGATGCATGCTATCACCTATGCCACGCATAGGATATCTTGTTATCTGTTCATTACTAATGCGGTAACGTGTATCAAAAAGTGGGGGGACTTCATTAAGTTCAACAGGATCGGCACTGTTTTGCTTTTTACTTATTTCAAAAACTGCACGAAAATTACTCTTAACTCGTATTCCAAAACGATGATGTCCCCAAGTAGCGTTGGACAAATGGAGATAATAATCTCCTGGCTCTACATTTTCAAAAACGAATGATCCGTCTGAAGCTGTTTCTGCTGTATAAAAATTATTATCTAGCCCAACAACCAAACCCGCAACAGGACGGCCGGCTGTATCTGTCACTTTACCCGAAACCGTACCTGCCATCAACGTGCCACATGCAAAAATAAAAAAAATAGCAATCAAATATCTCATTTTATTAATTCCTAAAAACAACTTTAAGTATAAAATCACACTCCTGGGGTTCTTCTTTATGCTCAACAGGCCTAAATTTTGAAGATCTTATAACCGATTCAAGGTATCCGTCCAAACCAGCACCCGCATATTTGACAATTGAATAATTGATAACTCGTCCATTTTTATCCACTGTTACGCGCACAAGGGACGCCCCGATCACCGGCGAATGCCTTTCGACTGGTTTAAAATCAATATTCGACAAGGTAACAACTGCAGGCTTATTAAGCTCTATATTTAAGGAGAAGTGCTCTTTCTTAAGTTTATGCGAATAGTACAGATTACTATATTCATAATTCAAAACTTCGGTATTGCCAGACACATTATCTCGTGTCTGATAAAAAGATGAGCCACATGAAAAAAACAGCATAAAAAGCATAAAATAAAAAATATTTTTCAGTGTCATCATCCGCGTCCTCTTTTTAACGGTTATATTTAAAATTATAGCGCTGATACATAACAGCAAGTCCGGCATAAAAACCCGTATGTCTAATACCGCACTCTACCCAACCATCATCGGCTTTTGCGTCATGAGAAATCTGATCAATTGACCCGCGCACTATTGCAAGCATTGTAACATTATACGGCTCATAATGAACACCAACCCCAAAAGTTGCTCCCGCGGCTATTGATTTGCTTCGTTCGAAATCTGATGTCATATCTGATTCAAGATCAGTAAAACGGTAGTTACCAAGATAAGCATTCACATACAAAGCGGGTTCAAAATCAAAACGGGGGAAAAAAGTGTAAAAGCCTGTAAGGCCAACAGTAAAACCATGCCCTTTAAGTTGCGTGTCCAGATAATCACTCGAATACGAAAAATAACGATATCCTATATAGGGATATGTGAAAGATGAATTCCCCAAATCAGAAAGTCTTAATCCTGCTCTAACATCAAGTGTATTAATTTTATAAGAAATAGTCTCATCTCGAAAATATTCAGAATATTCTATTTTCTGATTATCGACCGAAGTCGAATAGAATCTGGCATCTGCCATCAATAATCCATGGAAATATCCGGCTTCAAGGGAATAATCCATTAACGACGTGATATCGGACTCTGTAGAAGCGTCAACACTGCCTTTTGGTTCATAATCATAAAGAACCCGATTACCTGGAGAGAGCCCAATTGGAGAAAAACTGCCCAGCACGTAACCGCCACGCTGTATATCGCAAAAGGCAGAGAAAGAGCCTAACAGGATAATTAAACCCGATAAAATCACGAAACGAAGCAGATTTAAACACATATTCTGACTCCTATTTAACAGTTCTCTCATAAAAAGCGTAAAAACCATTTTGTCAATCAGATTATGATTTATATGGTTTGCGAGCGATAAACAATCAGCAGTATATTATTATAGACGTAAAAGCCTATATTATTTACCTTGACACCATAATCAGTTTTTCGAAAATGTTCACTGTTTTTTATCCTTGAAAATGAAGAAAATTAATGAATAAAAATATAATCTCAATAATAGTTGCTATGGCTATATTAATTCCGGCTCTTATAGCATCATATATAACATTTACAAACATTCGAGATGAAATAAGACTAAACTTGTTTGGTAAAATTTCTACTGCCGATGTCACGTCACACAGAATGAGGCCTGTTACCGCCGACAAAATAGTGTACGAGCTTACATACAACTTCACTATAGACGGCAATGAATTTTCCATGTCAAAAGACAGTGACGACCAAAACTGGGCTTCGTTGCCAAAGAAACAGTGGGAAAACGCAAAAGAGACTGGCAAGGTTGATATACTCTATTTGCCATCAATGCCGTCAATTAACCACCCCGTCTTCTCGGATAGTTCATTCTTCTATGAAACTGGCGTAACCCTGATTGTTTTACTTGTAATTGCAATAGGTTGCGGTTTTTCTATAAATCACCAGTTAAAAATTATTAACGCGAATCATCAGAAGAATAAAGGCCAGCAATCCCTTTAATATTTCTTACAGGAACAACCTTTTGACACATGTCGACCATAGCGTTAACGAGATGAACCTCCGAAAAACGACTTATATCTGTTATATTAAGCAGCTCCTCTTTCACAGCACCTTCTTCAATAAGCCTTGAAATTGTGGTCCCCCGCAGCATGCACGTTTTTGGAGTAAAATAAGCACCTGTTTCATTTTCAACAAAAACAAGATTGGATGATGAAGCGTCACTTATAATACCGTTAACTGTAATTATTATATCATCACAGTCTTTTCTCATTTGCATTAATTCATTTATTATACTGCGATCACAATATTTATAACGATAAGAGATGTTCGGACACTCAACAACCCTTAGCGACTTTACAGGTTTTATATGATATGGCTCAAAATTCACCGAAATTACTTCCACATCGTAAACAACACGGACTTTATACATTCCGCTTGTTTTTTGATCGACATTAATATGTTCACTCAAGTCTATTGGATTACAAGCTTTAAAGAGCTCACGCCTGGCTGAATTACAGCGCCTATTGTGATAATCCATATTATAAAGGATTCCGTTATCTAACCTAATTGCTTCGGAAAGAAGACATTGCATTTCTTAACTCCGTTTCTTAATTACTTGGAACATCGATAAATTTCGATATTCCAGAGAGTAATATTATTTTAGTGATAAGGTCAATTTTCGCAAGTTCCTTGTTTTTAAACATAAATCTTGTTAATCAACTCTTTATATTCGGAATCGGCATCACTATATATCGTTACTCCACCGCCACTTTTATATATATAACCCCTATCAGTTTTTTCAATATATCTAATCAAAACAGCCGAATCAAAAAAACTGCCATCGTAAAACCCTGCTATGCCCGTATAAAAACCGCGCTCATGGTCTTCCACTTCTTGAATTATCTGTACCGTTTTTTTCTTGGGGGCACCTGTAACGGAACCTGCCGGCAGTAGTTGTTGCAAAATAGATCCTAGACGGCCATGCCAGTCTCCCCCTATGACTCCGCTGATACACGAGCTTGTCTGATAAAGAGCTCCATTTCTTGACATTATTTTTTGTATATAACGGTATTGGTCTACCTGAACATCATCCGCCACTCTAGAAAGATCATTTCTTAGAAGATCGACAATTGTAATATGCTCCGCCTCTTCCTTTTGATCATTAATCAGAATTGATTCCGCATCTTTTATTGACGCGTCTATCGTACCTTTCATGGGATATGTAATAATCCTGCCATCCCTAATTTTAATAAAGCATTCGGGAGAAAAACAGACAAACCTTTCCGGAAACAATATCCGATATGAAGCCTGTGAGTTATTATATATATCATATAAATCACCACTTAGAGTTATGTCAGAGGTAAAAGTCAGATTCACCAGATAGGTACAGCCATCATATTGATATTGCTGAACCTTATCAAATGCACTTTGATATCTATTATAAAGTGGAGGTTTGAAGTTTGTAATAATTGCATTATTATCATAACTGCTAATTTTGTTACCACAAAAGCTAAAAACTATCGGACACGCCTCTTTATTATCAAGTGGAAACAGATATCCATAATCGGCAAATGCCGAAATTAGACAGAAGAAGGGGATACGCGATACGGCCAGATTATTTATTGCATCAAACAGCGCCGGGCATCTATAATAAGAATCTTTTTCAGTAATCATATTCCAGAAGATAAGACTCAGCTTATTTGGACAGGAGCATACGACGAAATATGCATATCCACTATACCCTCTATATGTTTTGGAGGTATTGCAAGAAGCGTCTCGACAACATCCGGATGAAGTTGACGGCCCGATACTTCACGTATAATATTATAGGCGTACTCGGCACTTCTCTGAGGATGGTAGGCGCGCGCTGAAGTCACTGCGTCGTATGTATCGGCAACAGCTATCACATGTGACAAAAAGGGGATTTCATCTTTTGCAAGCTTCATTGGATATCCGTTACCATCATACCGTTCATGATGGCAGGCAGCAATAAAGGCAATTTCCCGTAATGCTGCCGAATATCCGATAATCTCGAAGGTTTTGGTTGTATGAGCACGAACTATCGCCCACTCCTCTTCTGTTAACGAATCCTGTTTGTTAAGAATCTCTATTGGTATGGTTACCTTGCCCGCGTCATGCAAAAGTCCCGCGATTTCGACCTTGAGAAGATCTTCATGAGGCATCCCCATTTTTTCACACAATATCTTGGCTAAAACCGAAACCCGGGTAGAATGACCACGCGTATATTCGTTTTTTGAATCTATAACATCGGCAAATAGTTTCAAAATATAATAGAGACTCTCTATATTTGAAGATTGCCAGAAGTTTTTATCGCTATCATGAAAAGGCACATCAACATATTTTTTCTTTAAGGCTGCAAAGTCCTGGTGCGGTTTTTCTGATATCGATACATGCGAATCATGAATAAGCTCAAGAACGATGTCTACCAATTTAGGATTAAAATGAGTTCCGCGCTGTTCGGTAATAATACGTACAGCCTCCTCTTTTTGACGGGGATCCCTGTCGGCACGAGGCGTCTGTATCGAATCAAACATATCGAGTATACTTAAAATCTGGACAGGTAAAGGAATTTCAGCCTCTTTTAACCCGTCAGGGTAGCCACTTCCATCCCACCATTCATGATGCCACCTGACCCAAGAGGCCAGAGAAGTCATTCCAGGAAGTGAAGCAATTATTCGACTTCCAGTGACAGTGTGGTTTTTAACCTGGCTGTACTCGTCATCGGTTAATCGTTCTCTTTTGTGCAGCAGGTCAGCAGAAACCGTAATTTTACCAATATCATGCAAAAGAGCCGCGAAATAGAGCTTTTGTATTGTATCCGCGTCCAGACCCATCTTTTCAGCCACAAAGACAGCTCCTTCCGCGACACGCACCGCATGCTGATGAGTCTCGTAGTCTTCAAGGTCAAACTCTATAATGGTGCCCATTGATTCGAGAATCTCATTCAAAAGCAGAGAATTATCATAGCTCTTTTTAAACATATAGGCACCCTAATTGTTTATGACCCTTATTTTCAAGAATTCAAATATATACCCGTAGTTAACTTTGTCAAGAAAAGCCTGTATAACGTGACAAAAAGCTTTTATAGACAAATAATTATTCGCCGCTGATTTGTGCTATCAGTCCATTAACTTTTGCAAGCTCCTTTTCAAGAGTCTCTTTATAGACGAAAAGCTCGGCAAGCTGCTCTTCAGGGCTTATAACCGATTCAGAGCAACATTTTTTTTGATCATCTCCACCGCAGCACTCATGATCTGCACTGCTGTTTTCTCCACAACACGACATATTAACCTCCCAGGTTATTTATGTTTTTCTAATACTTTAAAAATTTGATATTATACTGAATTATAAATTTTTTACCATACTTACTAGTAATATCACAAAATCAATAATATTAAATTACTATTTTTCAATAAAAATTTATGATAAATGATCGTGTGTGGTTATAAAAACAAGATCTGTTTACTAAAACCAAACAATAAATGGATCTTCTTGTCATTAATTCCAAAATTAATAAAAAGCTCAAAGCGTAAAATATTATTTAGTAGACAACACTATAGTCACTATGGTATATTCAGCATGATTATTTAAACTTAAACTTTTTCATGACCTATATCGTCAAAAATGTTGTTACAGGTTTTTTCTATTACCTGTTTTTTATCAGAGACATTCAACCTATCTTGTTAAGCTTTATTTCCAATCGAATTCCATTTGCTTATGCTGACTTTATATCCCTGCTTTTCATTTTTATGGAGGCAATATGCGTGAAAGTCATTTTATAGAAGAGCTGATCGACATCTTGAAAAAAGAGGATACTGTCTTTATTCAGCCTCACAATTACCCTGATCATGACGGTGTCGCCAGCGCCTTTGGCCTGCAAAGCCTTTTCAAATTTTTTGATATAAAATCACATCTTGTATACGAAGGGGAAATTCAAAGAGATTCGTTGAAGCAGATGATAGACAGCCTTGATATAGAGATACACCATATCAGCGAATATAACATGAACGAGCAACACAAGATTGTCGTTGTGGACGGATGCAAAGGAAATAAAAATGTCACCGACCTGATCGGCGATGAAATTGCTGTGATTGACCACCATCTTGTAAAATCTCCCGAAGATGTACCCTTAAGTGATATCAGACCCGATTATGGTGCCTGCGCTTCGATAATAAGCTCATACTATGATCTTCTTAATATCGACATTCCACAAAAAAGTGCCACCGCCCTTATTATAGGCATAGTAATGGACACCGCTCTTCTTACCCGAGGTACATCAGAACAGGACGTAAGCTCATATTCCAATCTTTACAGTAAGGCAGATATGAGGCTTGTGAATTCAATTCTTAGAAACTTTATACAAATCAAGGATCTTCATTTTTACAAAGAAGCCATAAACAATGTTCAAATCAAAAAGGAGGTTGCCTTTTGTCACTTTCCAAACGGCTGTAATCAGAATCTTTTGGGGATATTAGGTGACTTTTTTTTGGCATTACAGGAGATCGATTTTGTAATATTGAGTGCAAACAACGGTGGATTGATAAATTTCTCGCTCAGAAACGAGCGTGATGACTGGAACGCCGCCGCGATAATTCAAGAAGTTCTAAAAGGAATAGGCTTTGGAGGAGGTCACGCAGATATGGCAGGCGGGATTATTCCCGACAGCCGCAATTTTAGCGAGGAAAAAATAAAAAATTTATTTTACTCTTCGCTATTCGGTTTAAATACGGATAACAGGTAAAACTCATGGTTAATATACTTGCGGTAATTGCGTTTTTTTGCATTGTCATACTGATTATTCAGTTAGTTTATGCCCTTGTTAAAATTAAAGGATTTCAGAAAGTTCTTTTTTCAGGTATAGCCACTTGCCTGATCTGGTGGCTTACATGCTGCTTGATTGGTTACGGCACAAACGAATTAACCACAGTATGGTTCTGTTTTAAAGCTTCAGTACCATCATTTACTTTTCTTCACTGTTTTATGCTGCATTTAGTTCTCATTTTTACAAATAGCAGATACAACCGAATGATTTTGGCCGTTATTTATCTTCCCTCAATAATCTTTACCTATTTAGGTATAACTTCTGAATTTGTTTACGGTGCGTTTGCCAAAATAGGCAATTTCTGGACCGGTAGTCCAAGCGGAAGCATTCTGACCCTTCTTTTTTCTGTGCAATATCTTTCATATTATATAATTTCCATAGCACTTCTTATAATGTTCGCAAGGAGAACTCAAAGTCACCGATTATCAAAAATTTCGATTATTCTTGCTGCTTCACTTTTTACAACTATTCTTCTTTTTAATATTGAACCGTTTTTGTTACCTCTTATCAGCAATTACAAAAGTCTGATGATCTCTCCAAACGCAGCAATAATCTGGGTTACAGGCGTCTGGTATGCCATTATTCACTATAAACTGTTCAGCTACTCGGCCAACTCGTTGCTAGAAACAATTCTTCAGAACGTCGAGTTTGCCCTGTTTGTGAGCAACAGTGATGGACAGATTATCAGAAAAAACAGTACGGCAGAAACACTGACCAAATACAATAATAAACCGATCATAAATCTGAAGGAACTTATACCTGTGGATGAATTTGGCGGTAACAACAAAAAAAGGCGCTGCAAATACCTTTTAAGACAAAACGGAAAACCTGTTCTGGTTAAGTTATCCGAAAACCCTGTTCGCGACAACTATGGAGACCTTACAATGACCGCTGCTACCGGATTGATCGAGGGCCTTACCCTTTTTCATGAAGTTTACAACCTGACCAAAAGAGAGATGGAGGTCGCCGCGTGCCTTCTGAACGGTATGACCGCGCCCCAAATTTCAAAAAAATATGGAACCGCAATTAATACAATTAAAAGTCAGATGAGCTCTCTATACTCAAAAACCGGAGTAAACTCGAAAATTGAACTGATAAGAAAAATGGAAGACTCTTCGGTTATTCAAAAACCCAGTTGAAAACCGGCACTTACCCTCGGGTTGCCTTCGAAATCGGAATCCAGAGAGCTAAAAAACGTAGTGGTACTTTCACTATATATCTCGCGATTATAAAATTCATAAGAACTTTTTGCAAATGCAAGATGCAATAATTCTACTATTTTTAGACCGCCCATAGCCAGCAAAGCCCTCTTTTGATTATCCTTTGAATCATCTGTAAAAGCAAAATATAGCGCCGCCGACTGCGCAGTGTAATAGCTCCATCCTGCGATCCGGTCGCCACGATAAAAATGGCCGCCCCCGGGAATAATAAGCGAATGAACATAAGGAGCCAGCGGATTCGAAAAACCTGGCGGAAGCACCGATTCACGCTGATACTGGATTGCCAGATGATCAAGATACGAGACTGTAAAAGTTATTGGAATCATCGCCCATAAAAACTTCTGTCGTTTATAAACCTTATCCGATTTATCCGAGTCTTGTATCCATGGAAAAAAATTACCGCTAAATTTTGTTGCCACCGGAGCATATAAAAGTGCTGTAAGGTACAAACCTGATGTGTAAACCATATTCAAAGATGAGGGTTTTGGATTTTCAAAACCCATATAACCTGTATTTAGATACGATCCGTAACCTGGCAAGAGAATGTTTCCAAGGGGATTAACTACGACGAGTGACTCCATATACTGTTTAACAGGTTCACTTCTTCTAGAGTAATTATAAGCAGCCCCGTAACGCCTGTCGATATTGTCAGCTATTATACCGTTGTTCCACTTTTCAAGATCGCCAACATCGGCAAAATGGGGCAATTCGCCTGTAGATGAAAGAGTATTTTTTGATTTAACATAAGACTCATATCGTCCGGCCGTGACGACTGTAAAGTATTCACCCGATACCGTTTTGTAGGTCTGCCCTTCCTGAATTCCACTATATGTTCCCGCGCTTATTAAAAATAATCCGCTACCCTTTTGAACAGAGGTATAGTAAACCGGAAATTTAGAATAGTACGAAAGCAACTCTCTTAAAAGAAGATACGGAACATTTTGAAGTATGCGACTTTCGACACGAATCTTCAGATTATGTTTTTTTAAGGCATTATCATGGGCTTCTATGGCAATTTCGCCATGAGAAAGGGCTCCGGTCTGATAAATTGAAAATAGTATAGAGAACTGCGCGCCGGCCTGACGCGAGATATCGAAATACCTACCAGGAATAGTATCACTTAACTCGATGGAAGAAGCCGCCTTGATAAGCTCGTTTGTTTCGACGATCTGCATACAGCCAAGATCTTCAATAGCCATACGAACTATTTTTTCTGTCTCAAGAACGAGGGCATTAACCGATTCAGACCCCGACTGTACAGAATAGAGCGCTGCTCGCGGAACAGCAAAAATTACATCGGTAAATAAGAAAAGAAAAATTGAAATTATAATCGCGATTTTCCTCATAAGCTCTTCTCCACTAAAAACCCCGCAATCAGCTTTCCGTTAGGATCCTCCGCGACAAGGGGAACAATGGAAAAATCACTTTGAACTGTTTTTCCATTTTTAATGTTAAACCCCAATGAATTGCAGTGATATATCTCAAAAGCACGCACTAGAAGAGCAGCTCCGGCTGCGATGTATCCATATTTTTTTTCTGATGCAGATTCGGAATAGGAAGAACCGTTATAAGTTTCCTTATCCAAAAGATAATAGAGAGAGGTAAAAAGAAGCATATTGTCCAGATGAAAATAGAGATAACCCCAAGAGCGATATCCTTTATAAAAATGACCTCCGCCGCTTCCCAATATGGAAAAATAGAGAGCAGTATATTCACTACCCATATAGGGATCAACAGGATTGTACGCCGCGGCGCTGTTTGCCGCCCGGGACCCGGCTGCATCAGCGTACATTGAAGCGCCGGCTGCAGCAAAATAATAGATTCCAAAGTAAAAGGAGCTCTTTTGAAAATGGCTAATATCCTTTTTTTCATCGCGTAAAACCGAAGGTCTGTTTATCAAACCTTGAGCGCCTATATAGATATAGGGCGCGTTATTAACTGCCCAAAGACCCAACCCCGTAAAATCGGAGGAAGCGTAGTAGGCGGCAGGAGAGGCAACTGGCGAAAGAACAGAAATAACTGGTGTCGCAAGAGCAGTAATAAGAGTCTCTTCTAAAGATGGGGGCCGGAATACTATTTCGGTTTTTCTTCCATAGTAGAACTCTCGTAAAAATTCGGAGTCTCCGTCAAATGATCTTAGAATAAAGTAGTTTCCGTCTTCGGTAAAATTATTTAACGCAAGTTTGCCCCGATTTACGTTTAATCGCCCGGCTTTTTCGTAAAGAATAATATTCCCAGTATTATCTAAAACACGAAAAAGATTATAACTGTTTTTCTTTACTTTAAAATCATTATAGTTCAAAGCTCCGTTTCTTATCTGAACACGAACCGGATATTTATACTCACTGTAAAGAGCAGCCATAAATCGCCCTGTATGCTCTTCCATGCAGTAGCTTAATTCACGTGAAGAATAAGAAACATTTTTTAACGGAACAACAACCCGGTAACGCGCGAAGATATTACCGTTAAACGGAACATCGTAAGAAACAGCATATAAATTGATGAGTATTGAATTACCTCTGTCGCTTATAGATCCTCTTACAACAACATCAATGCCTGCCGTTTTCATAAACCGCATAAGAGCCGACTCTTCCAGCAGATTGCTATCCTTAAGTTGCTGCATTAAAGAATCGGACTTTACTATATCAAAATCTCCACCAATTCGTACAATATTATTAAAATGTGTCTCAAAAAATTCTGCCATTATTAAAGAGCGTTGAGTATCAGTCGCAAGACCGGTGGAAACAATCATCGGAGCTGCAGCAAGCCGTATATTAAAACCAGCAATAATAGCGGAGATCATTAACAGCATCAGAATTTGTTCTGTTTTTTTTGGTAAAATCACAGTATCTCACATCCGTTTAACATATTTGCAACGCATAAAAAGCTCTTCTTAACCACATACCATTACTGCAACACAAGAGACAATTCTTTTTTACGGGATAAAGCTGTCACATATTTTGTTGTCATAGCTGTTGTTATTCATTATACTTTACAATTAAGGGATTTTACGGAACAAAACCGGATTTAACACACAACAGGATTGGACTATGGCGAATGATGTAACTGTTCTTATAGTTGAAGATGACGAGTTAACATCTGCTGATCTGCAGACAAAACTCAACAAACTGGGATACATGAACGTAATCCGGGCTGCCGATTCGGTTTCGGCCATATCTACCATTCGGCAATACCATCCGGATCTTGTAATAATGGATGTTCAGCTTAAAGGTAACACGGACGGAATCGAAACCGCTTCGTATATTTTTGAAGAATTCAATATCCCTGTTCTCTTTCTTACCGCCTGCAGCGATACGGAAATACAAAAAAAAGCGCGTATCAGCCGCCCGTACGCCTACATGGTAAAGCCTCTTGACATACGGATTCTTGCGTCATCCATCGAATCGGCTCTTTACCGTCACAGCATAGAACAGGAAAACCAGGCACTACAGAACCTAAGACGTGCCGCAGAACAGGCTAACCACTCAAAATCGCTCTTTCTTGCCAATATGAGCCACGAACTGCGAACCCCTCTTAACTCGATACTCGGATTTTCAAAACTTATGAAAATGGGGTATGACCCCGACGAGTATCACGATCATCTTGACAGAATCATTTCAAGCGGTGACCATCTGCTAAATCTTATCAACGAAATTCTTGATTATATGAAAATTCACGCGGGAAAGGCAAAACTTAATCTTCAGTGCATAAACCCCGAACCGGTTATTAACGAGTGCCTTAAATCTGTCAGTTATTGTGCTAATGAAAAAAATATAGAGATCAAATGCAATATAGCCGACTTTCCGATAACCGTTTTTGCCGACAAACGAAGATTAAAGCAGATAGTACTTAATTTGCTAACCAATGCCGCGAAGTTTACCCCATCGGGCGGAGAGATAAATATCAGGCTCTATGAAAAAGAGAGCCAATGTTGTATAGAAGTTCAAGATAACGGGCCCGGCATTGCTGCTGAAGATCAATCGCTTATATTTGAACAGTTCGAACAGATTTCCAAAGATTCATCCTGCGAAGATACGGGAAGCGGTTTAGGTCTTGCCATAACACGGATACTGGTCGAATTACACGGTGGAATCATAGAGATTGAGAGCAGCCCAGGCAAGGGTTCTCTTTTCAGGGTGATTCTTGCAGCGCTACACCAGATTCAGCCAGTTGCAGAACAGGTTACGTCTCAGGACGACTGCATGTTTGTACCGTTAAAAGGTACTTTGCTTGTTGTAGAGGACAACAGTGGCAACAGGGAATTCTTGACAAAATACTTCGAAAAATCGGGCAAAATGTAATTGCAGTAAAAGACGGCTATGAATGTCTTGAGCTTTTTGAAGACGGAAACACAAAAAACATTGTACTGATTTTAATGGATCTGAGAATGAGGGGGTTGAGCGGAATTGACACCGTACAAGAGCTTAGTCTTCGCAATATTGACATTCCAGTCATCGCTGTAAGCGCGTTTCTGGATGAGGAGCTTGAAAAAAGTAGCGCAAAAAGCAGATTCACTGAATCGGTACAAAAACCTATCAATATTACCGAGCTTAACAGCAAGATTAAGGCGATTTTTGATTAATCTTTGCTTAATATCTTATCCGGACATTCAGAATTTTTCACACCTTTGCCTGGTTAATAAAACATCGGCAGCCTCTAAAAAATTAACATTACCAACCGAAACTTACATAAAATTTCTTTAAAACAGTTTTTTTGAGCGGCGCCATTTTAAAAAAAACTGTAATTTTTCGAATTTCTCTATTGTTAATTTCTCACAACTGCACTGCAAGCAGTTGCACAATTCGTGTTTTTCCTGAAAAAAAACTTTGCCAACTTTTTTCTGTAACTCACTGTCTTTTTTTTCACCTGAATTAACCATACCGTTTTAAGATATGAACCTGCTTGATAGTGAAAATCCATGAGCCGCCATATCATGGAAGGCAAATATTTATCAAAAAAGAGTTGAATTAATTAAGTATTTTTGTATCTCATAAACATTGTGAGTTTTTAAGCCCTATTTGCGGTTAACATTAATTCGTTTAGAATAGTTCCTAAACGAATTCAATAGGAATTTTGCTAAACTCTTTAATGCAGTTTATAAAACCATTTTCCGCAAAACAAAATAACTTTTAAGTAACACTATTTTTGACAAACAAGGAGAATTAAAAATGAAAAAACTATTATCACTACTTTTGGCTATGTCGCTTCTTTTGACCTTTGCTGCCTGCGACGACGAAGAAGAGGCTCCGGACAGAGGTACAGATCCTTTTAACTATTTTATTGATTACCAGTCAGAATCCGGTTGGAAATATTTCTCTTCAACGGTGAAAAATTACTCATCTGATTACAAATACCTGAAAGTCACAACTTTTGATAATCCTGCGAATTCTAATGGCACTTATCGGGACGTTTCCAAAATTACTGTAAAACAGGATGGTTCTGACGATAAGATCTTTACTTATAATAGTGATGGACTGCTGACAGAGTACAAGATTGACAGAAATACTACAAAATTCACATTCAGTGATGATTCCAGTTTTGAGTTTACCGGTGGAACCGGCAGTTATAACGACGACAACATGCTGGCTGCCCTTAACCATACTTCAGGAGACGTTGAAGAAAAAAATGCGTACACCTACGATAGCAATAACAGATTAACAAAACAAACCGTTTCTACTACAGATGCCGGTTATACAGATGAAGATATCTACTCTATAAGCTATGAAGATGATTATGTAAAGGAGTTCACCTGGAATCGAAATGATAATGATCTGGAAAAG
Source organism: Spirochaetota bacterium (assembly GCA_035447445.1). Lineage (GTDB taxonomy): Bacteria > Spirochaetota > UBA4802 > UBA4802 > JAFGJZ01 > JAFGRW01. Next base: position 17,691 of record DAOTGZ010000018.1, read on the forward strand.
AGAACATTCTCTTTCGATAGAGAAACCAAAGAACCTGTGTCTTGTTCAATAAAAACTTATACAGACGCGGGAAGAGAAGATTCCAGTGCAAAAATTGAGTACGAATATGGTGACGACGGTTATGTCTCAAAAGCATCTCTGACAGGAACAGACTTGAGCGGAACTGACCTTGATCAGACTGAAGAGTACACATGGAGCGAAAACGGTTTTCTTGACAAAGTCGTTTACAAAGACAAGAAAGCCGGCACAACCATTACTTATGATTATGAATACAGCAAAGGTGTTCTTCTAAGCATCAAAAAAGATGGAAGCGACTATAAGACTTATGAGATTACTGAAAGATAATTTTTTGAATTTTTATCAAATTTTGTAAAACATGAGGCGCCGCTTGCAGCGGCGCTTTTTTAATGGCAATATTATTAACTACGGCAAAACAGTCCTTTTGCACATCGTCTTAAAACTGCTTAAAACCCTCATCCGAAAGAATCTCTTCTATATCTTTATTATCTTTACCGCCGCCATCTTTATCCTTTTTAACAGCCTCTGTTTGCTGAACCTTTTTTTCGCTTAACCGGTTTACGGAAAGCTTAATGTTATTACCGGAACCGCTTAAGCCGTTATTTCGGCCGTTATCATTAATTTTGAATTTCTGCATCATTGAGAGAAGCTCCTGTGCCTGGCTTGACATCTCTTCTGATGCCGAGGCAGTCTCTTCAACAAGACCGGCATTTTGCTGTGTCATATTATCCAGCTCGGTAACGGCCATATTAATCTGCCCGATCCCCTGTTTCTGCTCATCAGAAGCCGCAGCAATTTCGGATACGGTCTTTGTTACCGACTCTATTGAATTTATTATCTGTTTAATAAGATCACCACTCTGGTTCGCAAGAGACGTTCCGGTCTCGACCTTGTTTACTGTCTCTTTAATCAGGGTACTTATCTCTTTTGCCGCATTACCAGATCGCTGAGCCAGGTTACGAACCTCACCCGCGACAACAGCAAAACCACGCCCCTGCTCACCGGCACGCGCGGCCTCGACTGCGGCATTAAGAGCCAAAAGATTTGTCTGAAACGCGATCTCGTCAATTACTGTGATAATCTCTTCAATTTTTTTACTGGACGCGTTAACCTCGTTAATTGCTTCAACCGCTTTGGCAATCACTTCGCCGCCTTTCCCAGCAGTTACCGAAGTCTCTTGTGTTAACTTGTTCGCGCTTCTAGAGCTATCGGCGTTTTGATTAATGGTTGCAGTTGCCTGTTCAATTGTCGATGCTATCTCTTCGAGCGATGATGCCTGTTCGGAAGTACGCTGTGACAGGTTTTCATTACCGGCCGATATTTCTTGTACGGCCTGTACAAGATTTTGCGCTGCATAAATAATATTGCCTATAGTTTTATCCAGATCTTGCGACATATCATCCATTGCGCGAGCAAGGTCGCCTATCTCGTCACCGCGTCTCAAGTACTCTTTATTCATCTGTTGCGTAAAATTTCCCTTAGATACTATTTCCGCAAAGTTAATGCCATATTTTAAAGGTGTGGATATTGATCGTGAAAACAAAATTGTAATTATTACAGCAATAGCTACCACAACGAGCGAAATTATTGAAATAACAATAATCAAATTATTTACAGGTTCAAGAATCTCTGCTTCGGTTACCTCGGCGATAATTGCCCAATCAAAATCGGTCTTAAAGACTTCCGAAATTCCAACAGAAGAGAAGACAGTATAGGCGTTCACATTGTGATAGTTTTTAACAATTTCCATTCCCTCCTGTTTATTCAGAGCCTTTTCGGCAGCTGCTGTTTTAACCTCCCGTTTCAGCATTGTATCTTCCGGATCCAGTTTTGAATCACTACGCATCAGATGATCCTGCCCCACGCAGTAAACCTCACCGGTTTTGCCCATCCCATGGGCGTCTCCAACCAGTTCGTTTATCTCTTCATTATTAACCTGCAGAACAATTACTCCGACCCTATTGCCATCTACAATTATTGGCGCGCCACTAAACATAGCGGGTTCTCCACCACGAGGAGCGTAAGGAGACAGGTCCACAACTACCGGCTCATCGCTATTACGAGCCAGATCCCAGACCCTTGACAATTGCGACTCCCTGTATTCACCATATTTTAAATTTGTACCAAGATCACTGTTTTTTTCATGGCTGTACATTACGTGACCATGTGGATAACATACGATATAAACATCGTAGTATCCAAATATATCTACATATTTTGCCAACTGGGTATCAACTTCACTATAAATATCATTATACGAACGGGTTAACCCAGCCCCTGTTCCCGACATATCAAAATTCTGATCTGCCTGAATATTCATCTCGTTGTGATAGCGCACAAGCGCAAAAATTGACTCGGCAACATCACGACTTTGTGAGATAACCAGTGTCTGGTTTTTCATCTCGGCAAAATATTTCATTAATTCGTTATGTTTTTCCGCGTGAATTGCATCCAATTTGTTAAAAGCTTCGTTGGATAGAGCTTTTGATGATTGCACAACAGCAGCCACGGTTATAACCAGAGCCGTTGTTATTATTATCGCACCAGTAATTGTTATCAGTTTGGTTCCAAGCTTCATTTTTTTAAACATAACAGTCTC
>DAOTGZ010000019.1:0-20074 GCA_035447445.1 Spirochaetota bacterium
AAACATACAATTATAGAAGAAAATCGTGTAAGAGAAGTTTATAACTGGTTAAAGTTTTTTACATTACAAACAATAAAAGATGAGGTCGCATTAAGTGGGTTTTCTGTTGTTGATTATTACTCTGATGTGAGTGGAGCTCCTTTTGATGAAGAGTCTGAAACAATGGCTCTGGTTCTTAAAAAAAATAATTAGTTGGATTAAGTTATGCCATGACATATAAATTATATTTTAGTTGTATCAGATTTAATCTACAAAGTTATTTAATTTATTGATCAGCTGAGGGATATCTTTTTGTATTGTTTTCCATAATATTGATGTATCGACAATGTCATATCCGTGTATTAGGCGGTCACGCATGCCAGCGAGTATTTTCCATGGAATATCAGGGTTTTTTCTCTGATTTCTACTGGTATTCTTTTTGCAGCTTCTCCTATGATTTCAAAACAACGTATTACGGCGTATAGAGTCTTATTATCGTTGCTAAAGGTTATAAAATCCAAGCCTTTTGTAAAATCACAGATGTAATCCACGGATATTTTGATGTCATCAATGTAATCAGAGTATATCCGTTTATGCATACTTTACCTCATTTAAAATTGTTTCACCAATACCAGGTTTGAGATCTCTCTTGATAACTAAATCAACTTGTTTGTTAAGTTTTTCTGATAAATTTTGCTCTAATTCTATCAGCGAAAACAGTGTAAGTGGAGAATCTTCAGAAATATTTATAAGGATATCAATGTCACTTTTCTTTTTGGCTTCACCACGTAAATATGATCCAAATAGACCGATGTCTGTCACTCCGAGGGAGCGTAATCTTACTTTTTCTTTTCGAAGAAGTTTCAGTATGTATTCTGATGAATGCATTTTTACTATATCCTATTTAAAATATAATCAATCTTTATGGTAAGAAAATAAATACGGCAATCATTTTTTTAAACAATGGCTCTGGTTCTTAAAAAAAATAATTAGTTGTATTAAGTTATGATTTACGTTGCAAATCATCTGTCCGTTTAAATTCATTATGATTGACTTATACAGGTAAATACAGTAGTTATGCCATGGCAGCTGTTTGCTTGGAGGTCGATGATTGATTGTCTGTATTGCTGAAAAACCTAGTGTAGCACGTGAAATAGCAACAGTTTTGGGTGCTCGCTCAAGACATGACGGGTATCTCGAGGGTAACGGTTACTGTGTTACCTGGACATACGGGCATCTTTGTGAGCTCAAAACACCTGATGAGTACGACCCAAAATGGAAAAGATGGTCTCTTGATATGCTTCCAATTATCCCTGCTAAACACCAAACAAAACTGATTAAGCGCAAGGGTATATCAAAGCAATTTTCGGTTATAAAGAATTTGTTGAAAAATTGCTCGTATGTAATAAACTGCGGTGATGCTGGGCTCGAAGGTGAGCTGATTCAGCGTTGGGTTCTTCAACAGGCTGGTTACAAAAAAGAGGTCCGTCGTTTATGGATATCATCTTTAACCGAAGAAGCCATACGTGAAGGATTTACTTCTCTTAAAAGCTCTGATGAATACGATTCACTTTATTATGCTGCTTTATCCAGATCAGTAGGCGATTGGTTGCTCGGCATGAATGCCAGCCGCCTTTATACTTTAAAATTTTCCGGTGGAGCAGGGGTTCTTTCAATAGGTCGCGTACAGACTCCGACTCTAGCTCTTATTGTTCAACGTCATCTCGAGATACAAAATTTTGTCCCAGAGCCCTATTATCTTTTAAAAACCATATACCGTGATACCCATTTTACCTGTGACAAAAAAAAGATAAGTGAACAATATGAAGCACAGAGATTATGTAAAAAAACTGAAAACGAACCATTTAAAATCACCGATGTCTCAGAAAAAAAAGTTACCGAGCAACCCCCTCTTTTGTATGATCTTACATCTTTGCAAGTTGACTGTAACAAAAGATTTGGTTTGTCAGCCGACAAAACACTCCAGACGGTTCAGAGCCTTTATGAAAAAAAAATGGTTAGTTATCCCAGAGTCGATACGCGTTATCTGCCAGATGATTTGTATCCTAAAGTCCCATCAATACTCAAAGGGCTAAATAATTATAATGAGTATACATCGCGTCTTGATATGTCATCTCTTTCGCATTCAAAAAGAATTTTCAACAATGTAAAAGTTACTGATCACCATGCAATTATCCCAACAGGCAAGAGTGGCGCCTTGGCTCCGGGTATAGAATTAAAGATATACGATCTTATTTGTCGAACTTTTATTGCAGCTTTTTATCCTCCTGCAATATTGCATAAAACAAAAGTTATCGGAGAAACTGCAGGTATAATATTTATCGCTCAGGGGAGTCGCGTAGAAGAGTCGGGATATCGTATTCTTTTCGAAAACGATACGTTCAAGGAAAAAGGGAAAAACGAAGAAGAGCCACTTCCACTTTTTACCGTTGGAGAAAGTGGTCCACATAATCCATATGTCGATTCTAAGATGACAAAGCCTCCTGCAGCATATACCGAAGCAACATTGTTAAGGGCGATGGAGTCTGCAGGTAAGCAAGTCGACGATGAGTTGCTTAGGGAATTAATGAAGGAAAATGGACTAGGGCGCCCGTCTACTCGTGCAAATATTATAGAAACACTTTTTCGAAGAAACTATATAAGGCGTGATAAAAAAAATATTATTCCGACACAGACCGGAATCGAGTTAATCGGAATAATCGAAAATCCTTTGGTAAAATCAGCTGAGCTAACCGGTATTTGGGAGGGTAAGCTTAAACAGATCGAAAGAGGCGAGTTTCCTGCTGCTGAGTTTATAACCAGCATGGAGGAGATGATAGTATCGCTTATAGCTGAGGTTAAAAAACAGAGTGGAACGGTTGCAATAGAACAGAAAAAGAAAAAAACTTATGCAAAAAAGTCCGTTAAAAAAACAGCCGGTGCAAGCATTGCTTTAAAAAGCAAATCGACTGTAAAAAAACAGTCAGTTATAATTGAAGGACTCGCTTGTCCATGTTGCAAAATAGGAAAAATTGTGCGTGGGCGTCAAGCATATGGTTGTAACCGATATAAAGAAGGATGTGCTTTCGTGGTACCTTTTGAAATAAGAGGAATAAAAATCACAGATAAACATTTTCATGATCTTTTAACCAAAGGGAAAACCTCAAAAATAAAAGGTCTAAAAGGTAAAAATGGAAATGTCGATGTAAGTCTTTTTATACGTAATAACCATTTGGAATATCATGGTAGCAAAGAAAATTTCTCCGATGGTATAGCTCCCGACATGCCTTGTCCCCTTTGCGGAATTGGCAAGCTAGTTAAAGGACGTTTCGCTTGGGGCTGTAGCCGTTATAATGATGGTTGTAGGTATCTGATTCCATTTTAGATGCTTAATTGTCGTATTATGTCACATAATAAGGGTTAACTACACTGGATTGTTAGCCAGAAAACCATAAATATGTCACCTTGTAATCTTTGAAATATGCGTTTTTTCTAATTAATGCTATAAAGTCAATACTTTCACCTGCTTTTTAAATTCAGGTCTTTACTGTTCTCGAGATTTGTAATTAATGACATGTTTTGTGATCTGTTAAAAAAAATTACTTTATTTTTTCATATTGCATATTATAATAAGAGAGTAGGTTATAATATGATGAAAAATGATTTATTTATAAAATATAGTGACTTCGGAAAGAAAGCTTCAATCAAGGCTATTGATCGAGCTTTGCGGAAGGCTAATTGGAAAAATTTTAAGGCTTCTCGAGATATATCGCCCCTTAGGTCAGTTTTGTCTAAAATTGAAGACAAAAAAGGGGTCACTTCTTTGCATTTTTTTTGTACTTCTAAAATCGAAAACATGGGTGCAAGGCTTGCATATCGTACTCCTGAATACCGATCTAAAAATCGTTACACTTCTGTAAGATGTGATGGGGCTTACGCTGCTTTTTTCTTCTTTGTTGATAAAGAATGTGATATTTCAATTATAGAAATGCTTAGCGGATTAGAAGTTAATCGATTAACCCTGAGAGCTGAATCTGATAATTTTGACGCAAGATGGAGCCCCGATGGACATAGAATCGCTTTTTTTATCGATGATAAAACGTTTTGTCTTTTAGATCCATTTGCATCCGAGGTGGGCATCAAGTATTGTACTATTGAGAGTGCTTGTTCCAAAAGTGGATGGTGTTTTTCTCCGGATTCAACATTCGCTGCATTTTCTGTTAATGATCGCTATAATGGTTGTCCTCTTACCCGAGTTGAACTAAAAAATATGAAAATTATATTATATAATGATGGTTTCTCCATTCCCGAGTCTCTATCACAAAGGATAAATAGTCTTGATCTTGTTTTATCTGAAAAACTTCGATGGAACAAAGAACTCGGGATAATTTATGGTACCTCTGGTCTTCTTGGTGTTGTTGCATCCTTTGATGAAAATTCTTGTGAGCTTGTGTCTTATTCAAATTACCGTGTGGGTATTGTCTGGAGTAGCAGAAGTAATTATCTTGCCCACCTTGGCCCATGTGTTGCCATGACCGATTCTGATAAGAATACAGAAATATTTCAAAATTCTATAGTTAACAATGCACCAATTGCTGTTTTCACATCAGATAAAAGACGTCTTGCTCTGGTGATGCAAAAAAATAATTTATCTTCTGATATTCTTATATATGACGGTAACTTCAGAACAGGAGTAGTTGAAACATCTATTTTAAATAGTGATCAAATTTCTGCAGGTGCGGTATTGTGTTGGAGTCATTGTTCTGGTTATATGGCTGTTTTGACAGGAAAAAATAGGCTGCAAATTTGGAATGTGTCCGCTAATCCTTATCTATCATCAACTACAGAAATTGATAATGGTGTGCGTGCAGTGATTGCAGTATGTAAAAATAATTTTCTTGTCGTTGGGGATAGTTGGCTAGCTGTTGTAGACAGCAAAGATGGATCTGTACGTTGTAAAACAGACTTTAAACTAAAGAGTAAACATATGCTTCATCTTGATCCAATGAAAAAAATACATCATTTCGTCGCTACCGAAGGTTCAGTTGTTAATGATTTTGCAAATATATATGAGAATTTTTCTTCAGATGCTTTACAGGTCTTTCACCGGTTGAGAGTTGGGAACATTATCTGTTCGCAACAGACCAGATTTCTGCTTAAGGAAGAACTTTGTTATATTTTACATAACCGCTATACGTGGCCGTTTCATTGGGGGGCCGGTGATCGCGTTCAGGCAGATGTACGATTTGACTCGATTCTTGTTGGTAATGAAGATCTGATGGCTCAAAGGCATATTATAGAAATAGACCGTAAAAATGTCTCATTTTGTATGACAAATAATCGATTGCACTAATTCACTTTTAGACTTGACCCCTTGTTACATATCAAAAAGAGTAAAATTTACCAAATTTTCGTGGCAAAGTAAACAATACATTAAGATAGCACCAAGAAAATTATCTCTTTTATATCGAGGAAATTGTGAATTTAATAGATCTAGATATTGACCAGCGTTTAGTCGATGCATTAAATAAAGATAACATTATTGAACCAACAGTGATACAAACCATGGCTATAGGAGCGGTATTTTCAAAAAAATCTTTGATAATTGAGTCCGCGACTGGAACCGGGAAAACTTTTGCTTATCTGCTTCCGATAATGAGCCAGATAGACACAGTAACTGATAATCTTCAGGTGTTGATACTGGCTCCTACACATGAACTTGTTATGCAAATTTACGAGTTAATTAAATGTACAGCCAATGAAGCGAATATGCCGATACGTTCAGCTGGTTTTATTGGCAAGGTCCACATAAATAGACAGGTCGAGAAATTAAAAGTAAAGCCCCATGTAATTGTTGGAACTCCTGGCCGTATCCTCGATCTTTTTAAGATAAAAAAACTTAAACTGCATAATGTTTCTACTGTTGTAATAGACGAGGCTTCATCTCTTATGCTTTCTGAATCCCGACATGCTGTTAAAACAATTTCTGCTTCGTTAATGCGTGATACTCAACGTATTTTTGTTTCTGCTCTTTTTTCAGATCAGGCAAAAAAACGGGTATTGGAAATATGTCCAAAAGTAGAACATATTCGAGCGGCAGAAAAAACAAATTCTGATATTCAGCACTGTTATATCGAAATCACCGATAGTCGCGAAAAGTTTAAAACATTACGAAAGTTTCTTGCAGCATTTGATAAGGGGAAAACTCTAATATTTGTAAAAAAAAATCCGGATGTAGCAATATTTGCTAATAAACTTGAATTTCATAAGGTTGCAGTGCTTCAATTGTCTGGAGAGATGTCGAAGATAGATCGACAAAAGAATCTTGCACAATTTGAAAATAAAAAAGATGGTGTTTTGATAGCGACAGCAGTTGCAGCAAGAGGGCTGGATATCGATTCGGTGGATAGAGTAGTTCATTATGATATACCAATAGAGAGCTCAGATTATTTGCATCGAAGTGGACGTACTGGCCGTGCCGGCAGAAAAGGTATATCTGTTGCTATTGCTGATAGCCGTGAGGCAAGAAGACTTTTGCGTATTACTGAAGAGGCTGAAATTTCTACAAAAAGGATGAAAATGTCAAACGGTAAGTTTTGTGAGTATATTATTGAAAATAACAAACTGGAGCAGAAATGAGAAAAGTTATATTTGTCGCTATGTTTATTATTTTTATAGTTGGCTATACTTTGGTCTATTCTGAGGATGAACGTGGAAGTTGTGAAATTTACGCTGATATTGTGTGTGATATTTGTGGTGAAGATCATACAAGCTGTATTCAGATGCGTGATAAAGCAGTTGAAATAAAGGAGCACTCCCTATGCGCCAAAGCTGTTAAACATCTGCCATCTGCATATAAAAATGCTTCTGATTTAAGTCGTTCATTATTGAAAAAAGCTGTTTGTGATAAAAAAATGCCTGAGACAACCAAGGCTCCAGGACAGCCTTAGTGTTTTATTCGTTTTCTGTTATGCAGTTTATAGGGTGGGAAAAATCCGGTTTTGTTAAAAATAAAAAGAGCTAATACAGCTAATCCCAATATTATTCCAATAAAGCCGTGCAGTTTGTTGCCAAGATAAAGAATACCTAAAGTTGATTCTATAACAAAAAGGATAACTTTATTAAATAGTCGTATATTCAAGATATTATTGGATTTCATAACGACCCCACTATGATAAATTATTTGCTTTCGAGACAAAGCTAGTGAAATATGTATCTCAAGTCAATTAAATACTTCATGTATATTTAATATGGATAAATATTCAAATCAATAATTTTAGTTATACTATTTTCCTCGATGCTTTAAATCTTGCAATTTAGATTGTTTGAATATAATTTGCCAAATATTATACTTAATTAGGAGTTATATATGAGTTATGTTTTTAACATTTTAAAGGGAGGAGTCGTTGGTCTTGCAAATTTGATCCCAGGGGTTTCCGGGGGAACAATGGCCTTGATTCTTGGTATTTATGAAAGGATGATTGCGGGATTGAATAGTATATCTTTGGATTTGTTCCTATCCTTCTTTAAGCTCTTGACTTTCAAGAAAAAGAATTGGGAGCTTTTTTTAATAGAGCTTGAAAAAATAGATTTTAAGTTTCTTGTCTCTGTTTTTGGCGGAGCTTTATTGGCTATTTTGGCTTTTGCTTCTATTATGGTTTACTCTTTAAATAATTATCACGATCAGACTTATGGTTTTTTCTGGGGGCTGGTTTTACCATCAGTATGGGTTCCGTTTAAATTAATAAAAAAAATAACTCCGGCGGTTTCCATCGCCTTCGTGTGTGCAACTTTGTTAGTTGTTTCAACCGATTTTTTGATGAGCGACAATGAACAAATACAAAAAGAGCAACAAAAATACGAGATAGCTATAGAGAAGACGCAATCAGGCTCGATTATGGATGAGTTTGATATTAACCCATTGTCGCTTTTTTTGCTTTTTGTTGCAGGAGCCGTTTCTGTTTCGGCAATGATTTTGCCAGGAATAAGCGGTTCATTTGTTTTGTTGCTAATGGGACAATACTTCATTGTTCTAAAGGCTGTTTCGAGTTTTAATATTGTTTATCTGGCAGTTTTTTCTGTAGGCCTTGTTTTTGGATTACTCTCGTTTACTAAGTTACTTCATTATTTGTTAAAAAAATTCCATGACATCACGATGGGAGCTCTTACAGGCCTAGTTTTTGGTTCACTTTGGGTTATTTGGCCTTTTAAAACATCCTATCTTGTTGGAGAGGTAGGTTATGCCGATGGTTATCCCCAGTTGGTTTATCTGTCCAATGTAATACCTGAAAAATTAACATTGGTAGAACTTTCTTCTTTACTATCGGTATTAGCTGGAATAACAGTTGTTCTGGTAATGATCAAAATAGAGAAGGCTAATAATCAATAATAAAGATTATTCAGTAATATCTATACAAGGAATTTTACCATAAAAAGATATTGTGTATTTGTTTGCGGTATTGAGACAATATGATAAAAGAAGAGAGTGTTACATACACTCTCTTCTTAATAGTCTGTGTTTAAAAAAACAGTTTTAGATGTCTATGTCTAAATCAAAATCATCAGAAGTAGTTGCATCTTTTGGTTTTGGTTTGTCCTCTGTATCGGATAAGAAATCGTCTTCACTATCCATGTCAAGGTCATCAGATGTTTCTGCTTTAGCTGCCGGTTTGATAACCGTAGCTTTGATCATTTTTGAACGACGAGGGGTAGTGAAATATACCTCCCGGTAGTTGATGTTGTGAACAACATCAAGTTTGTAGTCTTTCTTGGATAATTCATCACTAGTGTATTCGCGAGTGTTTTTTGCGGGATCCATTTCGTAAGATGAATAGTCAAGTTCAACATAAACAGTCACATCGTTTTCACGGCTTGCTAAAGATGTAAGATCTGCATCAATAGGAATCAAGCTTGTATCAGTGTATTTAGTGTCGCCAAAAGGAACTTTCTCACCTTTACGTACACGTTTTTCTCCAACTTGTTTGCCGCGACGGTCATAAACATAAGTAACAACGTCTTCTTGACGGTACCCTTCGATACCTTCTTTGGGAACTTCTACTTTTGCCAAAGCTTTTTCTGTTTTGCTGTCGGCAAAAACAAGCATAACCTTAAGACCCTGCTCCATTTCACTGATAAGCTGTATGTGATCAGCATCAGATGTTCCTGAAAGATCTACATAGAATGTCTGAAAATTATCAGCGTCTAGTATTACTCGCTCGCCATTTTTAAGTTCGACGGGGCGGGTTGAGTCGACGTTTTTATATTTCAATTCGACATTTGTTAGGATATTGCCTTTGGCCTTAGTAGTAATTACTACATTTTGACCACAACTAACCAAAAATAAGAGTACTATAAGTGCGACTAAAACTTTTTTCATAATCTAACCACCTGTTAAAATACTTCCATAATCTTTACTATTTACTAACTGTTTCGGCAGGAAGTCAACTTTTTTTTACTATACCGTGCTTTAAATAGCAGTGTTCAGTTAGTTTCAGGTAGTTATCGGAAACAAAGTCAAGTAAAGCTTTTTAGAGTGGTTTTGCACGATAAATCGTATAAAAAAAGAACAAAAATTAAGCTTAAAATGAATGGAAATATTAATTGACAAGAATTATGTCTCATTTTAGTATTAATAAATTCTGAAAACTTTTTGGGGCTGTATTGGTAATTCTCTCTTGGTTACCACCTTACAGTAGGTTTTCATTAATCAGTTAGTATTTATAGCAGATTGCGACATATAAAGTGGTGTCTGACGAGCAGGTTAATGATTATTGCTTGTCTATTCAATCAATAGGGATTATCGTTATCAGTCAATTTAAAGTTATGGGGTTATCGTGATGATTTTACATGCAGCAACAGTCTTTATCTGTTTGTCAATAGTGATGCTTTTTAGACGGGCGGATCGAGCCAATACAAGAATTATCAAGTTGAAAAGATTTACTGATAACTCGTTTAAAGAATTCAAAAAATTGACGGATTCAGAAAATAGGCGTTACAACGATTCAACAATCGAGATGGATTTACTTTTAAAGAAGGCTCATTCTATTTCTGGTTCAATTAGGACTTCGATTGATGATCTTGAAAAAAGATTGCACGGGCTTAACTCAGAAAAGTTGGGCTTAAAAAAAGTTGAGGATGACCTTAGAGTAGTATCTGCTGCCGCAGATCAGGTTAATTATCAGATTAAATATATAGAAAGCGCTAAAGCAGATCTTGGTTCTGTGGTAAAAAAGATTAATGCTCTCAATGAAAACCTTATAACTATAGAGAAAAATAATTCAACACTTTACCAGTCATTTAACGACTCTCTTCGAACTCGTTCCCGAGAGTTATCGGAAGAATTGGCTCAGGAAGTAAAAAAGCTTAAAGCGTCAGTAGGGGATAAAGAGAGTGTAATAATTGCTCAGGCACAGGACAAAATTGACATTCTGGGTAAGAGTTTTGAGCAATCCATAAATAATATGGAAAAGGGAATAACTACAGCCGGTGATGCAATTATGCAAAACATACGGCAAAAACTTGATGTATTAACAAGAACTGTAAATAATATAGAAGAGACCGTAAATACCTCTGAAAAACGTGTATATAGTGATTTGACCGAAGCTATCGAAAATGCTGAGCATGAAATTAATCAGATATTTGAAAAAATACAAAATGTGGAAATATCCATTGACCAGTCACGCACAAAATTAATTGCTTCTTTTGAAGAAGAGACAAACAAGATCAGAAACAGCATGGATTCTCTATCTTTGCATTCGATTGCCAAAAAAGATGAAATAATAATGGCGGCACGACAAGAAGCTGATGAAATTAAAAAAATTGTAGATAAGTTTAACGAACAGTATAACCGTTTTGAAGTAAATCTTAATGCGGTTGCGCAAGAGCAGATGGAGACAATTGTTCACGAGTATGAATCAATTGAGTCTAACTTTGACAAATTTACTCAAAAGCTTGAAATGCTTGATGAAAAGATTGCTGAACGACAGCGTATGCAGGCAGAAAAAAACCGTGAGGAATTCTCTTACATGGAAGAGAGACTCGCGGAAATTAAAAATGAAATAGTGACTTACGAAAAGAGTAATAAGGTATTTGAACGCACAGATGAGATGATGTCGCGTGTTGAAGGTGCTCTAGAAGAGTATAATGCTGTTTTTGAAAAGGTTCAGTCTGAGTCTTCCGTTATCGAAGGTTTTGTAAAGGATCTTGACCAGTTTAAAGAGATGAAAAGAGAACTGGAAAAAGAGTTAAAAGTTTACAATGCTAAAAGAGAAAAATTGCAGAACGTAGCAACCGATATCCAAGCTCTGTTTGACATTGCGGAAGATGTTAGCTCCAAGAGTGAATTTCTGGAAGATAATGCAGTAAATATTGATAAGGTAAATCGTCGTATTGATGATCTAAACAATACTTATCAAGCATTAGGGGTAAAAATAAAAGAACTCCAAGATTTCGAAAAGAATATAGAAAAGAATGTTTCTAATATTGATAGAATAGAAGCTACTGTTAACTCAATCGATAAGCGTGTTCAGCTCTTTACTGTGTCAGTCGAGAAATCTGAAAACAAGATAAATAAACTGAAAGAGTATCTGACTAGTATTGAAGAAGCTACTTATGTTTTAAAAACTAAAGAACACGAAATTAACCATCTTAAAGAACGTTTTGAAGAGGTCGATATGCTTGCTGCCTTTGTTGACAAGCGTCTTGATCAACTAAAAATAGCCATGAATCGCATTGAAAGTATGCGTTCGGATATAGATAGCACAGACAGTCGCTTGCAAGAAATGTTTAAGGAAACAGATAAGCGTATGCAACAATTTTCTGAGTTTCTTCAAACAGTTGAACCTGATAATCTTATTACTAAGCAAATGCGTGGGGATTTTGTTCCAGGATCAAAGTCGATAAATGATGGTATGGTGCGCACAGTCCGAGAGTTATCGAATAAAGGTTGGACCGCGATCGATATATCAAAAAAACTGCTGCTGGATGAAAATTCGGTAAGATTAATTATCAATACCGCTGCTCAATAGATAGATTGTACTCTGTATTCGTTAATTTTAACGAATTTATATCCCATTTCCCGTAGTTGTGGAACTGCGAGTTTTAAAGCTTCAGCGGTGTTGCGTCGAGGGTGGTTCATATGCATTATAACTATGGAACCTTCCTTTGCTTTTAATATCTTTTCAGAAATTTCTGTGGCAGTTTTGGTTTTATCAAAATCATGACTGTTGGTGTCAAAGTTCAAAATTTTATAGCCCATCGACTCAATAATTCTAATTGAAGTTTCATCGTACCATGCTGTTCCTGATCTGAAATATTTGGGTTTTTTTGCTCCGTATTCTTTGAATATTCGGGCAGACATCTCTACCTCTTCGACAAGTTCTCTTATATTGCTTGTACCACGAACACCGTACATAGAAGCGCCATTGATTGAAGCTGGCTTATGTTTTAATCCATGGTTTTCAATTTGGAAAAGAGGATTACTCACGAGATCATCAAAAGCAGAACGGTTTTTCTTAATCCACCTGATGTTCAAAAAAAGAGTGGCTTTTATTTTTTCATTTTTCAGATAATCAATAATTTCTTTATCGTATCCACACGCGCCACGCCCCCCACATGCGTCAAATGTTAGAGCTATAACCTTTTTATTTGTTTTAAGTCGTGATTCAGGGCAAACTAACCTTCCTGGGGGAAGAGATTTGTATCTGTTTTCTTTAGAGACAATAATAGAGTTTAAAGAAGAACAAGAATATTGGAGAATAATTAAACATATAAGAAAACCAATAAGACGAGCCATAAGAACAATTACCTGTTTAATAAAATTTTAAGATCATCAAATGAAAATGGTTTTTGAATTAAAGCGTTAAAACCGAATTTTTGGTAATCAGCGATAACTGGATTTTCTGTTTGATGTCCGGAAATCAGGATATACGTTGCATCGGGAAATTCAGGTTTAAGTGATTTCAAAAGCGATACCGCGCCTTCCGATCCTGGTATGGAGAGATCAAGAATAAATGTTTTTATTTTAGGGCATAGATCTCTATTCGCGTTTATGTAATCTAAAGCGGTTTTAGGATGTGTAAAAAGATGTGGAGTGTAGTGCAATGCTTTAAGCATTTTTTCTAGCATTATCAATATGCTTTTTTCATCATCGACAATGATAATATGTGAACCTATTGGAATTATGTTTTTGTTTTGAAGTTTTGTTTGTATTTCGATTGGCAAGAAAATGGAAAACGATGTTGGTGACTGAAGTGATTTGAGAACAATTGTTCCACCATGGGCTTTAACTGTGTTGTAAGCATTTGATAGACCCATGCCTCCTGCTTTAGATTTGGTTGTGAAGAATGGATCAAATATCTGGTCTGCGCTTTCTGTTGTAATGCCTTTACCAAAATCATTTATATCAATACGGATATAGTTACCAGATTGCAGGTTGTAAGCGGAAGTCGAGCCTATAATTTCCTTAGTAATTATAACATTTACCGTATTTGGGCCTTGAGATGCTTCTTTTACATTTAAAAACATATTTTCAAATACTTGACTCATTTGATCGGGATCAAACTTTAAATGATCGGTATTAGCATTAGTGCTGATATTAAGTTTAAGATCTGAACCTGAAAGGATAAAGGTACCTGTATCTGTTATTATAGAGTTTAAATCAGCTGCTTTCTTGATGGGAGCACTTCCTTTGGCAAAAAGACGAATCTGATTTGCAAGATCACGCGCCCTATTTGATGATTTTTCAATCTCATTGATTATTTCTTGAACCGGTGGTTCTGTAGTTTCCATAATCATTCTGAGCATTGAAACGTTTCCGATTACACCTGTTAGAATATTGTTAAAATCATGCGCCAAGCCTCGAGCGAGTTTGCTCATTGATTCCATTTTGCGATTTTTAAGTTTTTCGTTGTCGGACTGTTTTTTTAAGGATATATCCTGAAATACTAAAACAGCACCGAATAGCTGATGACGACTATTTATCAGGGGAGAACAGTTTTCTGAAATGGGGGTTTTGTGATTATTCTTCGATATAAGTTCTCTTGATTCGCGATATATTACAGATTCTCCGGTTTCCATAACTGTCATTGGCGTACAGTCAAGCAATGCTCCAGATTGTGGATCCGTTGTCAGATATATATCCTTTATGTTTTTCTTGAGTGCTTCTTTCTTGTCTAGACCGATTATTTTAAGAGCCTGGTCATTTATGTATATAATAGTGCCGCCCTGTTCAACGGCAATTACTGCTTCAAGAATGCTATTAAGTGTAAGGTTAACTAGATTGCGGTTTTTTACGAGTTGTGATTCCAAATCGTAACGGTTTAGGGCCATTTCGATAGTGATATGCATAAAACGGTTTGATACGGGTTTAAGTAAAAATCCATACGGGTAGGTATCTTTTGTTCTATCAATTGTTTCATCATCACTGCTTGCGGTTAGGTAAATAACTGGGATATTGTGCTCTTTGATTATCTTTTCAGCAGTTTCTATGCCATCAATTTCGCCTGAAAGACCAATATCCATTAGAATAAATAGTGGAGTGTTTGATTCGCAATACTGAATCGCTTCTTCACCGCTGCTGCAAACTATTGAATCAGGGTATCCGGCTTTAGAGATGGCCGCGGCAATATCCTTTGCCTCAATGGGATTATCTTCAACAATGAGTACTGTAGTATTTCTCATTTGCGGCTGCCTTTGTTTAGGATAACAATATTGATAATTGCTGTATGGTTATTCGTCAAGTAGTTACTGATTATTAATGTGATTATCTATTATGATAAAAACATTTCATAATTCCGTGGTAAATTTTTGTAAGATAAAGCCTCAAGAATATGATTTTTTTTGATACCTTCTTTTTTATCAAGATCAGCAATGGTTCTTGCAACTCTAAGTATTCGAAAATAGCTACGTGCTGAAAGTCTCATTTTTTGTGATGAATTAATCAGGAAATTTTCATCTTCATTTGATAACTGACAATATTTACGAACATCTTCTGTGTCCATTTGACCATTAAACGAGTAGTTTCTATTTTTGAATCGCTCAAGCTGAATAAGCCGGCATTCAGTGATTCTCTCTCTTATTGTCGCTGATGTTTCTGTACCTGAATTGTTGGTCAGTTTTTCGTAAGCAATTCTAGGAACATAGTGCTCGATATCAATCCGATCAATTATTGGTCCCGAGATTTTACTGTAATATGATCGAATCATAGCATTTGTACAGGTGCATTCTATCTCTGGATCGAAAATATATCCGCATCTACAGGGATTACATGCACCGACCAACATAAACTTAGCAGGATATACGGACGTTCCGGCTGCTCTGGATATTGTTATCACACCATCTTCAAGTGGTTGTCTCATAGTTTGCAGAAGAAAACCCTGAAATTCCGTCAACTCGTCAAGGAACAGGATTCCATTATGTGATAATGATATCTCGCCGGGCGATGCGATACGGCCGCCACCTACAATCGAGATATGTGATGATGTATGGTGTGGTGATCGAAAAGGTGGAGTAGTGATTAGACCGCTATTTATAGGAAGTACACCGGCATTTGAGTGAATAATTGTAGTTTCAATTGCCTGATTTTTTGTTAGTTTTGGCAGTATTCCTTGAATAGCCTTCGCTATCATACTTTTACCTGATCCTGGAGGTCCGTACATTAAAAAATTATGATATCCGGCCGTTGCAACTTCGGCGGCTCTTTTGATTCCCTCCTGTCCAGCAATAGTCGAAAAATCGATTGAAAAATATTTTTGAGTCTCCTGACGGGTATCCGTGAAAGGTTTGGTATTTGTTGTCAAAATTTTTATAACTTCATTAAGGGATTTTGCGGGATATATTTTGATATTATCTATAGCATTTGCCTCGTAACGATTATCATATGGAACTATGAAATGATCAAAATTTTTTTTGTGTAATGTTAGGGTCATAGATATTGTTGACTGCACAGCTCTTAAAGTCCCATCAAGAGAGAGTTCGCCAACCATAGGATACGGAGTGGTGTGAATGTCGGTTTGTCCAGAATGAACAAGAATTGCTATTGCTATAGGTAAATCGAAGTTTGAGCCCTGCTTTTTAAATTCAGCAGGAGCAAGGTTAACAATATAGTTTTTCGGAGGAAACAAAAATCCGCTGTTTTCGATTGCGGATCTAATTCGGTCTTTTGCCTCTTTTACCGATGAATCAGGTAGGCCAACAATTGTAAAGCCGGGTAATCCTCTGACTGTATCGACTTCAACTTCAACTAAATGTGCGTCAATGCCGTTAATACCAAGAGATATAGTTTTTGATAACATGTGGTTCACCGTGTACTATAGAAAATTTGGTTTAAAGTCCCATGTAATAGTAGACGGATTTTTTTAAAAAAAGGGCGAATTTTTTTTATAAAGTTCTTATCCAGTTGTCAATTGTTGCATCCATAGCTCGTAAATATGCGTTATGCCATTTTTTTGCTTCTTTTTGGGCTTTTTCTCCTCTTTTTTCGGTGTCTTTATCAAAAACTTTGCGACGGTAGTTATCGGAATTTAAGAATACAAATAATAGCCTTTTGCCTGATTTTGTATAAAAAATTCCGGCGAGGGCATTCGCATAGTGTATTGTGCCTGTTTTTGCATAAAGTGTAAATTCATTATCTGGATTATTGAATCTTCTTTTAAGTGACCAGCCCCAACCTGAAGGCAACATATAGTATTCCAATTCGCGACCAGAATATGATTTTGAGTCAGCATATATTAAAAATGCAAGAAGTTGTTCCGGAGAAGTTCTGCTTGTTGTACTTAGGCCCGAACCATTTGTTATAGTGAATCCTTCCCAATCAACTTTAGTAAATTTGCTTTTAATGTAGTTTAATATTGTTTTACTACTTTCGGAGTAGTTTAGTTTATTTCCCACAATTTTACTTGCACTGGATAGAAAAAGCAATTCGGCAGATTGATTGACGCTGAATTCGAGAGTTGTTTTAATGATTGATGAAACAGTTTCCCCTTTATGTTGAACAAGTAATTTGGAACTTTTTGGAGTATTATTTTGTTGTGGGTATGGTAGGTTTATTCCGTGTATTGCAGCGATTTTTTGAAATAGCAGTGACGTGTGTAGTGCTGTGTTTCGTACTGGAAGTCTATGACTACCAAATTCATTAATATTTTTACAAAGATGCCAAATTGTCTGATACTTATCTGAAATACAGCTGAATTTCTCATGTTTTTGCAGTTCCTTTTCTCCTCTTTCTATTTTTAGATAAGGGAGATCTGGAGTGACATTAAAAAGGATATTCCCGTCTTTATCAGGTCTAGTCCAGTTTACAGAAATATAGTTATATTCACATGATAAGGCGCTAATACCAGAATTGTACGCTTCGTCTTCGTCAAAAAGTGGATTGATAATGGGTATTGATGTTAAAGATAAATTATCATAATAAAAATTTCCAGTTATTGTTGTTACCCCTTTTTTTTTTAATTTTGAAATCATATTGACCATATCGGATGCTGTAAAAGATGGATCACCTTCTCCCCTTAGGTAAATATTACCATTAATAACTCCATCAGTAATTTCACCATCATAATAAACAGAAGTGTTGTAGCGGTAGTTATCGCCAAGAACCATAAAGGCTGTTGTTGCAGTAATAATTTTTGCAGTAGAAGCTGGCATAAAGAGTTTTTTTCGATTATGAGAAAATAATACTTTTTTTTGTTGAGTATCGTATACTATGAAACCTGTATTTGAAGGAGAAAAATGATTAAAATCCGGTACGCTATTTTTTGGTAACGTATCATTACCGATAACTACCTGAGAAGGTTTGAAGCTATTCTCAATTTCATTAGCGAAAGTATGGTTTCTGTTTTCGAAATTTATATTGCAAGAAAGAAAAAACTGTAAAATAAGAAGTAAAAGATAGTGTTTAAGGAAATTTGTCACAATATACCTGTTTTTATTAAAAATATCGGTTTTTTTAAAAAAAATTTTAAAAGTTTAGAGAAAATTACGTATTAATCTTTGGAGGTTCCAATGATTGATACGACAATTTGTATAAAACCAGAATTGCTAAGCAAACTGGAAAAATTTGCTTTAGAAAATGGGATGAAAACTGTAGATTATGCTTTATTATTACTAAATAAATTGGTCAATAGTAAAATATATCAGGATTTGTCCAAAAAAAAAGCAGTAGCATACCAGCCTAGGTGCACAGATGGAATATTATTGAAAATGCATATATATCCAGATGATAATTTTTACGAGATTCTTTTAGATTCAAGAAAGATTTTTAAATGTTCAGTATCTTATTTGCTCGCGTTTGCGATTGAAGAACATGATTGTTTGGTAGATTCGGAAAAAGATTCGAAAAATTATACAATACTTAAGGTTATAGTTTGCAATATTCCTGTTTTGATTATTTCATGGGGTGATGTTTCTTGTCATAAGGATATAGTTAAGGCTATAGAGAATTTCGAAGATGGTTAAGAGGGGTGCTGTGCGTACAAAAATATTAACAACGGTAATGACCATAATAGTAATAATTTTTTGTGCTATTATCTATTTAACCGTTAATAAAGGTGAAGATATTTCGGATACAGCGGCTATAAATTTCTCTTCTAAAATGCTAAGGCAGGGTGAAGTCGAAGTTGCGCTCTCGATTCTCAACAAAAAAATTAAGGCTGGTACAGATAATCCTTTAATATTTTATAATGCTGGCGTTGTTCTACTAAATAAAAGAGAGTATAGTAAAGCAGTTGAATTGTTTTCGGAATCAATTCGGCTTGATCCAAGCGTAAGTGCTTTAAATAACAGGGCTTTCTGCTACACCACTTTAAATGAAAGTAAAAAGGCCATAGATGATTATACAGCAATTTTAGAAATTGATGAAAATCAGGCAGCTTCGTACTTACGAAGAGGGCAGTTGTACTTTAATATAGGAGATTTTAAGTCTGCTAAGGTTGATTTAGAAAAAGCCTCTTCCTTAGGTTTGAAAGAGGCGAAAAAATTATTAAAAAAAATGGAATAATTCCGATAACTATCTGGCTTTTTATCATTTACCACGAACTACCCAGATCTTCGGATTTTATTATCATTAGATCCTCATCAACAGAATCAAAATAGATAATAAAAACATCACTACCGTCTACAGCCATAGCAGGAAAGGTGCCTCGGCCAGTATTATTGTCGATAACTATCTGGGCGGCATCCAAATCTGTCCCATTATAGTCACCTTTGGTAAACATCAGAACCTGACTGTCCTCATCATAAAAAGCAAAAAGAGCAGAGCCTGAGCCATCAAAACGAAGTGCGCCAAAATAATCCCCTGAAGTAGATCCCGGGGTGAATAAATCTCCATAAGATGTCCAGTTCGCTCCGTTATTGCTTGAATATGCATAACGGATAGTTCCAGTAGCATCATTTGTCACATAAGTAACACCAAGATTACTGCCATCAGCATTAATAGAAGGTGCAAGACCATAGCCAGCGCTTTCGATACTCTGAATATCCCATGTATGCAGACTTGTTGATTTAGCATAACGAAGCTCTTGTATCGAAGCATCTCCGTTGGCAACTGTAGTTGGTACTGTAAATAGTATGCCATCAACAGAGGTCGCTATGCCATTAGTGAACCCTATTCCGTTGCCATCACTTATTGTCTGTTCAAATACAGCAACCCGTCGTCCGTTATAGTTATAGGCTACTATGTCAGGATTATAGGCGTTATTAATAGCTGTTACAATATTATCAATTTGAGTGTTAGCATTATCAGGTAATGTAATGTTATTTGGAACTCCATCAATAGTTAGAGTAAAATCATGAGTAGAACCGCCCAAATTAAAACCGGTTATTGGCGCTGCAGCTTCGATATCTATCGAAAATAGTGAAGCATAACTATTCTCTGCATAGTAGGCTAAATGCACAGTAGCTCCTGAAACAGCTACTGATGTACCGCCGCAAGTGGTTTTATCCACAAGATAAACTTCCCAGGTAGTTCCACTGTCATTCGAATGAGCCAGTTTAACCATGTCGTGAGTACTGTCGTAGTACGAAATATATAGGTTTGTACCGTTAAGAGCCATCGAGATATGCTCGCCACAATCAGAGGAGACTCCGTCGATAACTATCG
>DAOTGZ010000020.1:0-19846 GCA_035447445.1 Spirochaetota bacterium
ATACATCAAGGCCGATGTGGCGACTCTTTGTGTCGGTCAAGCCGCTTCTATGGCTTCATTGCTACTTTGTGCCGGAGCGAAAGGTAAACGATCAGCTCTTCCGAATTCAAGAATCATGATACACCAACCGCTTGGTGGATTCCAAGGACAGGCTTCCGATGTCGAGATTCACGCACGCGAAATGCTGAGTGTTAAATCAAGATTAAACGGTATTATGGCCAATCATACCGGCAAAACCATAGAGCAGGTAGAGGCTGATTCGGATCGCGATAATTTCATGAGTGCCGCTGATGCTCTTGAATATGGTCTAATTGACAGAATTCTTGAGAGAAAGGCTCAATAATCCGATTGTAACAATAATATGATATTTTTTCCATGTAAAGGGAGTGTCTGATTTAAATATGAGTAGTGTTTCAGTTAGATCCTGTTTGTGGGTTGGCTGACCTTGATGATACATGGAAATGGAGTAAAAATGGCAAAAAAAACAAAAGATGAAAACGAACTGATCTGTTCGTTTTGTGGTAAAAACCAGGAAATTGTAAAAAAACTGGTGGCAGGACCAGGAGTTTTTATATGTGACGAGTGTATTGAACTTTGCAACGAAATTCTTGAAGAAGATCTAGTTTCAGACGATCAGATTGGTTCAATAGAGTCTCTTCCAAAACCGGCACAGTTAAAGGCGGTACTTGATCAATATGTAATTGGCCAGGAACCAGCAAAAAAGGTATTATCCGTAGCTGTTTATAACCATTATAAACGAATTATTTCTAACAAGAAGTTGCATAAAGATGATGTCGAGATTGAAAAGAGTAATATTCTTCTCGTTGGGCCGACAGGTACAGGAAAAACACTTTTGGCACAGACTCTGGCAAGAACTCTCAGGGTTCCTTTCGCGATAGCCGACGCGACCTCTTTAACAGAAGCTGGTTATGTTGGTGAAGATGTCGAAAATATTCTTTTGCGACTTATACGTAATGCCGACGGTGATATCGAAAAGGCGGAGTCGGGTATAATATATATAGATGAAGTAGACAAGATTACAAGGATGTCAGAGAATCGCTCCATTACCCGGGATGTGTCGGGAGAGGGCGTACAGCAGGCTCTTTTGAAATTGATAGAAGGCACTGTAGCAAATGTTCCTCCACAAGGTGGGCGTAAGCACCCGCATCAAGAGTATCTGACAATAAACACAAAAAATATCCTTTTTATATGCGGCGGTGCATTTATTGGTCTCGAGAAGATAATCCAGGGGCGTATAGCTACAAAAGTAATTGGTTTTGATGCCGAGATAAAAACAAAGAAAGAGCTCAAGCTTACCGGACTACTGTCTCATATGCAGGTGGACGATCTTGTAAAGTTTGGCTTGATTCCTGAGTTGATTGGGCGCCTTCCTGTATTTGCTGCTCTTGACGAACTTGATGCTGATATACTTAAACGGATACTCACCGAGCCCAAGAATGCCCTTATCCGACAGTATAAGAAGATGTTTGAACTTGAGGACGTTGAGTTGGAGTTTACTGACGAGGCCATACGAGAAATCGCCGATATCGCCATTGCCCGCGAGACTGGTGCGCGCGGCTTGCGGTCGGTTCTTGAGATGATAATGGTTGATCTTATGTATGATGTTCCTTCAAAAGAGGATGTAAAAAAGATAATCATTAATGCCGAGGTTGTACGAGGTAACGAAAAACCTAAACTAGAGCAGAACAAGACAAAAAAATCAGCCTGAAAAAGGAGAGTCTTCTGTGCCTGTTAAAATAGACGAAAAAAAAAGATATCCGTTAATGCCATTGCGTGATGTTGTTGTTTTTCCGCATATGGTTATTCCTCTCTTTGTTGGTCGTGACAAATCGGTCAGTGCTCTTGACGAGGCAATGAAGAGTGATCGCCTCGTAGTTCTCGCGGCACAGATTGACCCAAAAATTTCCGAACCTGAGGGTAAGGATGTCTACTCTGTTGGAACAATTTGTGAAATTTTGCAAATGCTTAAACTTCCTAACGGCACGATAAAGGTTCTGGTCGAGGGTATTACTCGTGTTTATCTTACCGAGTTTTATAGCGACGAGAAAATTTACCGTACAGACATACGTCTTTTTGACTACACATCGGAATATAATGCGGATTTATCTGAAAAAAGATCCCTGCTTTTGACCAAATTCGAAAAATATATTTCGTCTAATCGTAAAATACCTAAGGAAGCTATCAAAACTGTATCATCCATTGAGGATATTTCGCATCTTGTTGATGCTGTGGCGGCGCATATAAATATGCGACTTGAACTTCGACAAAATCTAATAGAGCTTGCTGACCCAGAGAAGCGAATTGATCGTATGATCGAGCTTATCGACGGTGCAATTGAAGTACTTGAACTCGAAAAAAAGATTCAAGGTCAGGTTCGCAAACAGATGGAAAAGACTCAAAAAGATTACTATCTTAACGAACAAATGAAGATAATCAAGCGTGAACTCAATAATGGAGACGATGAGCTTGACGAGATAGAAGAGTTAAAGAAAGAAATTTCCGCAGAACACATGCCTGAAGAAATTCAGCAGAAAGGTTTGAAAGAGATACGTCGTCTAGAGAAAATGCCTCCTCTTTCGGCAGAATCTGCCGTTGTGCGCAACTATATAGAATGGCTTAAAGATTTGCCATGGACTAAGAGTACAGAAGATAATAGTGATATTTCGAAGGCAAAAGAGATTCTCGATGGCGACCACTACGGTCTTGAAGAGGTCAAGGAAAGAATACTAGAGTTCATAGCTGTGCGTCATCTTTCGAAATCAATTCGTGGTCCAATAATCTGTTTTGTGGGGCCTCCGGGAGTTGGGAAAACTTCACTGGGGCGTTCGGTAGCTAACGCATTAAACCGCAAGTTTATTCGTATCTCTCTTGGAGGGGTCAGGGATGAAGCCGAAATAAGAGGACATAGAAGAACGTATGTTGGGTCAATGCCCGGAAAGATTATTCAGGCTATAAAAAAGGCTGGAACCCGAAATCCCGTAATTTTACTTGATGAAGTCGACAAGATGTCTACGGACTTTAGAGGCGATCCGTCTTCAGCACTGTTAGAGGTTCTTGACCCTGAACAGAATAGCACTTTTGTTGATCACTATATCGAGGTTCCGTATGATCTTTCAGAGGTGATGTTTATAACAACATCGAATGTTCAGCATCAGATTCCTCTTCCGTTACAGGATCGCATGGAGATAATCGAGATTTCAAGTTATACCGAGGATGAAAAACTCAATATAGCTCGTAAATATTTGCTGCCTAAACAGCTGCAATCAAACGGAATTACCGAAAAACACTTAAGCTTGTCTGACGAGCAGATTTTGTATATTATAAGGCACTATACAAGAG
Organism: Spirochaetota bacterium; assembly: GCA_035447445.1. GTDB lineage: Bacteria > Spirochaetota > UBA4802 > UBA4802 > JAFGJZ01 > JAFGRW01. The sequence continues at coordinate 3,361 of DAOTGZ010000020.1, forward strand.
AGTCTGGTGTACGTAATCTTGAACGTACTATTGGCAAAATTTGTCGCAAGACCGCTCGCGAAGTAGTCGAAAAAGGTGACGGCTTTGAACAGATAATTGATCAAGAAGCCGTGCGACGTTTGTTGGGGCCGATAGTTTTCAAATATGGAGAAAAAGAGAAGTTTAACGATATAGGTCTTGCTAACGGCCTTGCTTGGACTGCTGTTGGGGGAGACGTGATGCAGATTGAGGCATCCCTTATCCCTGGAAAAGGACAGCTTATGCTTACAGGAAAGCTGGGCGAGGTTATGCAAGAGTCAGCTCAGGCTGCGTATACATATGTCAAAGCTAACAGCACCTTTTACAGTATCGAGCCCAAGCTTATTTCCGAGAATGATCTGCATTTACATGTACCCGAGGGAGCTATTCCAAAAGATGGACCTTCTGCCGGTATTACGATGGCTGTTGTTATAGCATCTTTGTACAGCAGAATACCAGTTAAGTGTGATGTTGCGATGACTGGAGAGATCACACTCAGAGGAAAGGTTTTGCCGATAGGGGGATTAAAAGAAAAGGTTCTTGCTGCGCATAGAGCCGGTATAAAATGTATTATAATTCCCGAAGATAACCGAAAGGATCTTGAAAAGATTCCGGCAAATATTTTATCCGAACTGAGTATTCATCCTGTATCTAAAATGGAGGAGGTTCTGTTTTTGGCTCTTGAAACCCCGCAAGACTTCTTTATAAAAGAGGATTTTCGAAAGGAGCTTTTTGCCAGAATGGAAAGCTGTGATTCAGGAAGAGTTGAGATTCAAAATTAAAGATGGGCTGTAAATTAATCTATTAATAAAAACTTACAAAAAAATGTTAGAAAAAGTTGTAAATATCGTTTACCAAATTGAAATTTTTGATCTTGTGAAAAAATAATCAATAATTTGCAATATTTTATGGTTGTTTTGAGGTTAAGTCATTGCAGTTTTAGAAGTCGGTAGAGAAAAACCGGTTTTAGAACGGTTTTTCCATAACCAGTATCATTTTGTTTGAAAACTGGTGAAATCGTTCTTTCATTGAATTTGCAAAACGGTCTATTATTTTAAATCCGGCATCTTTAACAAATTTTTCTATCTCTTTCTGATAATAGGCTCTCATCGTGTGTCGGTCTTCCAGTCTTTTTACCTTTCCCATGCTAAATACATGATAATTGTAAAAAACATCAACGATTGTTCGGGGTTGTTTTTCAGTTAAGGTAAAACCTCTTTCGCGGACAATCTTGTTATCGTGTGCGTAAGTTGTGGAAACATGACTAAGAGGTTTATGTTCAATTTTATGCAGAGGGTAAGCGTTCCATATTTCGAACATGGCAAGTCCACCTGGCTTTAGTGAACGGTATGTATTACACATAACAGCATCTATATCCTTGTTGGTAAGCATATAATTGAAAGATCCGAAAAGACAAATTACCATATCAAATCGATTAAAATAATCAAAGTTATTCATGGAGCCTATTTCGTAACTGATGTTTACCCCATTGCGTTTTTTAGCGTTTTCGATCATTTCGGAAGAGTTGTCAATGCCGTGGCATAAGAACCCCTCTTTTGAAAGCAGAGCAAGATGCTCACCAGTGCCGCAGCCGAGATCAAGTATGCGCGATCTTGAGTTTCTTGGAAGTAGCTGTTTGATTAGTCCAACATCATTTGATATATTACGATGCTTGTTTTCGATATAAAAGTAGTGTTCTGCTAAATCGGAATAAAGTTTCATTATTTTACCAGATTTGGAAACTTCTCCCTTACATAGTTTTGTAAATAGCTGTCGGCGTCAGAAGTCGTTTCGATATTCATTAGAGTATCGACAAGTTCTTCACACTCCTTTATAGTTACAGATCTTATTATTCTCTTAACAGGGTACATGTATGTCGAAGCCATTGATAATGTTCTAAATCCCAGACCTAAAAGTACCATCGTATAGAGAGGCTCACCGGCTATTTCTCCGCAAACAGAGACGGGGACACTTTTTTTAATGCTAGATTCATTGATCAGTTGTAGCATTTTCAGTACGGAAAGGTCTACCGGATTATAAAGATAGGCAACTTGTTCTCCGATACGATCAACAGCCAGTGTGTACTGAACCAAATCATTTGTTCCAACAGAAAAGAAATCAGAATATTTTGCTAGTAATTCCGAATTGATAGCTGCTGACGGAACCTCGATCATGATACCCAGTTGAATGTTTTCATCAAAGTCCTTTCCCTCTTTTCTCAGTTCGTCTTTTATTTCATTGGTTATTTTACGAGCCCATATTATCTCTTCCACAGTAGAAATCATAGGAAACATTAGCTTTACATTTTTTTTGTGACTGGCACGTAATATTGCCCGTAGCTGCGTTCTAAACATATCCTCGTTTGCCAGAGAAAAACGAATGGCACGACAACCGAGAAAAGGGTTGCGTTCTTTATATTGTTCGGTAAAGCCGTAAACCTTATCACCACCTACATCTATTGTGCGTATTGTAACCGAAGCAGGATAGAAGAAGTTGACTACTTTCATGTATTGCTGATATTGAGTTTCTTCATCAGAGAGAAAGCTGTCCATGAAAAGAAATTCAGAACGGTAAAGACCGATGCCTTCTGCTCCGTGATCCTGAATTTGGCTCATCTCTTCAGGAAGCTCAATATTACCAAAAATTTTTATTTCGGTATCATCAAGAGTAACAGAGGGGAGATGAGTTAGTTTTGATAATTCATGCTCTAAAAGGAGTAACTCTTGTTGTTGTGTTACATAATCGCGAATTTCATCTTTGGTCGGATTGACCAGAATAATCCCTTTAACACCGTCTACAATAACCCGATCACCATTTTTAATGTTGGATGTGCCGTTTCGTGTGCCTACAATAGCTGGGATTTCGAGCGCGCGAGCAATTATTGCGGTATGAGAGGTTTTACCCCCAGCGTTTGTGACAAAGGCCAGGACATTGTCGCGATCGAGTAGCGCTGTGTCAGAAGGAGTAAGTTCTGCAGCAAAAACGATTACCTCTTCATCAAGTTTGGCAAGTGTGGTATGCTCAACCTCTTGTAAATTGGCAATCAAACGTTTATGTATATCGGAAATATCAAGAATTCTTTCTCGAAGATAATCATCTTCAATAGAATCGAGGCTTTTTATGAGCTCTAAAGAGATATCATTTAAAATCCATTCAACATTTTTTTTCTCATCACGAACCTGATCGATGGCTTTCTGTTCGATCATTGGATCTTCAAGTACCATAAGGTGACTTGTGAAAATATCGGCCAGATCCTTTGTGAGGCTTCTAGCTACCTGAGACTGAATTCCGACGATCTCTTTTTTCGTTTTTGCCAGTGCGTCCTCGAACCGCTCAATTTCGCCCTGAATCTCTCCATCCGTAATATGATACTTTGGGATAACAACTTTTGTACCCTTGAACAAGAAGGCTTTACCAATGCGTATTCCAGGAGATGCGGTTATTCCTCTGATTATTTTATCTGGCATGAATATTTTCCGATTAGAATGATTTACGCAATGGTAATTTATTTTTAAAAAACATGTTTGTCAAGTTAATAATATCAAAGTACTAAAAGCAATTTTAGCGTTAAAAAGGCGCCTAATATGGCTCTTTCAGAAGTCGTTTGCTAAAAAAACGTATGCCTAATAGGCCGGCCGGCGCTGTGAAAAGTATCGATATCACCGCAATAGCCAAAATCTCTGAGCCAGACGGAATACCGTTTGCCAAAGCTACTCCTCCGAGTGCCGCCTGAACAGTCGCTTTTGGCATATAGGCTATAGCACAAAATATACGTTCTTTATAATTTAGACTGCTAAATGATGAAGCAAGAATAACCCCTGCAGCTCTAAAAAGTAACCCAATAGATATAACGATAAGCCCTTTTAAGCCGGCTTTGTATGCGACCGAAATATCCAGAGAAAATCCGATTAGTACAAATAGAATTATTTCGGCAATGATCCATATGTGTGAAAGTTTATTGGCAAGCTCATTGGCAATTTTTTCGTGACGTTCGAGTAGAATAAATCCGCAGGTCATTATTCCTAAAAGCGCCGCGAAATGAAGTAAATTACCTGTCTCTACAAGCAATGTTGCGAATATCAAAATAATAAGGGTCTTTTCAGTGGCTCTGATTTTTTCATGGTGATGCTTGAACCATGCCCCCAGAAAAAGCCCTGTTATGATACCGGAACCGATACCGACTATCAAAGATATCGGAACGAAAAGAACTGCATTTGCCGCGGATGTTTCGCTGTTTGTTGAAAGACCTAAAAAAACCGAAAAGAGAGTAATGGCCAACACGTCATCTGCAGAAGCTCCGGCCATGATTATTGTGGGAACTTCTTTATGCCCTCGGTTTTTTAGATCCAGCATAGATGGTATAACGACTGCCGGTGATACTGCCGAAAGCATAAAGGCGGTTAGACCGCTTATCTCCCAACTAAAACCAAAAAAATAGCGGATAGTAAATATAAGAGCAGTTCCTTCTACAAGACACGGTATAAAAGCCATAAGAAGAGCCGATTTTCCGACTTTTTTCAATACTTCGCGATGTATGCCAAGACCGGCACGTAAGAGGATAACAATCAAGGCAAAAGACTTTAGATAAGGTTCGAGCTCATAGATAACAGGATCGCTGTATGGCCGTATGGTTACTGAGCATATCATTCCGAAAATAACCATGCCTAAAACAGGGGGCATTTTTATTTTGGAAAACAACCGGCTAAAAAGCCAACCGCCACCGAGTATTATTGCAAGTAATGTGTTAATCTGTAGATTCATAATACCATCCATGAAACAGGATAGGGTGCTGATAGATTAATATCAAAACGGTGAATTATATTGCAGGGGGTCACCGTTTTAAATAATATCTGATTAAAATGCTTTATCATGGATAGTTAGATGGAAAATCGAGACCATCTGTTTCGTTTAATCCAAGCATTATATTTGCACACTGAACCGCATTACCGGATTGACCTTTCATCAGATTATCAATTGCCGAGGTTACAAGAAGTTTGCCGGTTCTTTTATCCAGCAATGGGCGGATAATACATTCGTTTGAGCCTCGTACATGGGCTGTGCCTGGTGATTTGTCAGTTATTGTAACAAATGGAGCATCGGCGTAATAGTCTCTGTACAGTTTAATGATGGACTCTTGATCAATAGAAGTATCAATATCGGCGTAGATATTGGATAAGATTCCGCGAGTCATTGGGATAACTTGCGGTACGAAAAACAGTTTATAATTGGTTTTACTACTTTTATTAATATTCATCTCTACTTCTACAAGATGCTGATGAGAACCTTCGCGATATGTATTAATATTTTCGTATCTTTGGGGATAAAAATTTGCTGCTCCTGGGTTTTTACCAGCACCGGACACGCCAGATTTGGAATCGCATATTATTGTATCTGTTTTCACAAGTCTGTTTTCACAAAGAGGTAAAAGTGGAAGTATAAGTGAAATTGCAAAACAACCTGGATTACCGACTATTGCCGCTTTTGAAATTTCTTCTCGGTTTTTTTCACATAATCCATAAACCGATTTTTCGAGGCATTCTATTGAGTTGTGTTTCGGATTCATGGATTTATTAATCGCGTAAACAGAGTATTCTTCAAAGGTGTCAAAGCGGAAATCACCACTGTAATCAATAACTTTTATATCACGTGAAATGAATTCGCCAATAAGGTTCATGCCTGCTTGGTCAGGAGTCGAAAAAAAAGCGATATCTATCTGTGAATAATCAATCTTCTCAAGGGGCATAACTTCAAGATCGTATTGTTTCTCAAGATGGGGATATATATCCGCTATTTTCATGCCAGTTTCGTTTTTGGCGAAAAGCTGTGTAGCTTTAATATGGGGATGCCGTGCCAAAATTTCCAAAAGACCGCAGCCGCCAAATCCGGTAGCTCCAATTATTGCCGCTTTTATCATTATATTTCCTCCCCATATTTAAGTGATTATTGCCAGCTCGTTAAGTAACACATTTATACTATCGATTAGTTTATTAACACATCCGGTGTAAAGTATTTTTTGACCAAATGTTGATTATTTATTGACATATGCAGACTCTGTTTCGAATTTAGTATTGGAAATTAGTGTTTGTTTCGGAAAATTTCTTATAGTTTTTTAAGTAACGATATTTAGTGATAAAATTTTCTGTGTTACATAGATTGAAAGTTCACTGTTAATTAAACCGCTTTTGCGGATAAATAAAATGTGGAGATAATGATGAAAAAGTACAATGTTGTTATTTTAGGTGCAACCGGCGCTGTCGGTCTTGAGTTTAGAAAATTACTTGTTGAGCGCAAGTTTCCCATTGATAAGATAAAATTTTTGGGAAAATCTACCGTGGGTCAGCAGGTAGATTTTGGTGATACCAAAATTACTGTTGAGGCTGTAGAGGACGGATGTTTTGACGGTTACGATATCGCGCTTTTTTCGGGTGGGGGAGCAATTTCGTTGGAGGTTGCCAAAAAGGCTGTTGCAGCAGGATGCGTGGTTATCGATAATAGCTCTGCTTGGCGTATGGATCCAGACGTTCCGTTAGTGGTTCCTGAAGTAAATGCACATGCTGTTGAATCACATAAAGGTATTATCGCAAACCCAAATTGTACCACTATTCAGATGGTTGTCTGTTTGCAAGCTATCGAAAAGCTGTCACATATTAAAAAGGTGCATGTTTCGACCTATCAGGCGGCAAGTGGAGCAGGTGCGAGCGGAATGGCTGAACTGGAAAAACAGTTTAAGCAGATAGTTAACGGTGAAGAGCCAACCGTAAGTAAGTTTGCTTACCAGTTAGCAATGAATATCATTCCGCAGGTAGATGTCTTTACTGATAACGGATATACTAAAGAAGAGATGAAAATGTTTCATGAAACAAAAAAAATTATGGAATCGGATATCGATGTGAGTGCAACATGTGTGCGTATACCTGTTATGCGTAATCACTCCGAGGCTATATGGCTTGAGACCGAGAAAAAACTTGATCCGGATGAAGTTCGTAAGGCGTTTGAATCGGCTCCAGGGGTAAAGGTGATCGATGATCCCGCTTCACAGAAATATCCAATGCCTCTTTGGGGTGAAGGCGAAGATGATGTTTTTGTCGGTCGAATACGCAAAGACCTGACTAACCCTAAGGGCTTAACTTTCTGGTGCGTTGGTGATCAGATCAAAAAAGGGGCTGCGCTAAACGCGGTTCAGATTGCCGAGCTTCTAATCGATAAAGGACTTGTTTGATATTAGATTAACGTTAAAAAATAAAAAAAACCGGCCTATAGCCGGTTTTTTATTAAATATCCGTTGTGCTATTATCTCACCAGTCGTCGTCTTGCTCATCTTTGTATTTGTCGCGAACTTTTGCGGAAATATCGTCTACGTAGAAAAAGTTCCAGCTTGGTAAACGCTTAAGGCTGCTTGGGTTGTAAATCAACTTAAGAATAGCCATTTCGCGGTGTTGTGAAAGATATTTGTCTTCCTGTCTTATGTCTTTTGTCAATCGTACGGTTAGTTTTCTCCAACCTAAAAAATTTAATTTTCCGAATGAAAGACGATGGATCTTCTTGTCGGCATCTTGAAGAATAAGTGAAAGTTCACCAGAGAAATTCTTACCGTAAACCCACATTGATATTGATTGGCAATGTTTTTCAATGATGAGTTTTTTGGGGAACGTTACAGTTATATAGTCACCCTGTCGACCGTAAACCTTGACACCCAGATACTTTTTGGAGTCTTTAACGGGCGCTGGGAAAACGTCTCTAAGAGCTATAGAAACTTTTTGATCTCTTGTGACGCGAATGGAGACATCTTTGTCTGAGTATTCAGTTTTTTCAAAATCTTCCAGAACTACTTCCTGGTATATCTGGTCACCCAAGGCCGATGAAGTTGGATCATCTGAAGGTGTCTCTTTTGGTGTGTCAGCATCCTGTGAGTATAATGAAACCGAAAAGATCAGTATGAGCAACACAATTGCTATTTTCTTCATAAGGTAGTCTCCTCTAAAATTTTACGGTTTTAATGCCCAAAACGTAAACAAAAAGCGTAACAGGCACCGCATATGCCAAAAGATAACATTATTACAGCAAATGTCAACAATAATCACTTGGCTGTTATATACTTGCAAAATGATAATTAATATGATAATATAGTGATAAATCTTTATTTTTTAGACTTGAAAAAATGGTGAGGGCTAAACAATTGGCTGTGGACACTTTCTGCAAAAATATCTTTATCCCCGGAGTATTCTATGCCAAAAAGAGACGATATACATAAAATTTTGATTATTGGTTCCGGTCCAATAGTGATTGGACAAGCTTGCGAGTTTGATTACTCAGGGTCACAGGCCTGTAAAGCTCTCAAAGAAGAGGGTTATCAAGTAGTTCTCGTTAACTCTAACCCCGCCACCATTATGACCGATCCAGAAATGGCCGACAGTACCTACATCGAGCCCATAACCCCCGAATTTGTAAAAAGAATAATTGAAATTGAAAAACCCGATGCACTGCTTCCTACTGTTGGTGGTCAGACAGCATTAAATACAGCCATGTCTCTTTACAAAATGGGAGTCCTTGATGAGAATAAGGTTCAGCTGATAGGTGCAAATGTCGAGGCGATCGAAAAGGCTGAAGACCGTGATCTTTTTAAGAAAGCGATGATTAAAATTGGTGCGGATGTTCCAAAATCTATGATCGCTTCTAATCTTGAAGAGGCTATGGCAGTTTTGGAAGAGATCAAACTGCCGCTTATTATACGTTCAGCATTTACTTTAGGGGGCAGTGGCGGAAATATCGTCTATAATAAAGAAGATTATGTAGACCTTGTTATGAACGGAATAGATGAGTCTCCAATAAATCAGGTAATCGTTGAGGAGTCAGTTCTTGGCTGGAAAGAATTCGAGCTTGAGGTTATGCGTGATACTGCGGATAATGTTGTCATTGTATGTTCCATTGAGAATATCGATCCGATGGGGGTTCACACTGGTGATTCCATTACTGTAGCCCCTCAGCAGACATTGACAGACCGCGAATATCAGAATCTTAGGGATCTTTCTCTAAAAATTATCCGAGAAATCGGTGTCGATACAGGTGGATCCAATATACAGTTTGCAGTCAATCCTGAAAACGGAAGAGTAATCGTAATCGAGATGAATCCTCGAGTAAGCCGATCATCGGCTCTTGCGTCAAAGGCTACTGGGTTTCCGATAGCAAAGATAGCCGCTAAACTTGCTGTTGGTTATACCCTTGATGAAATCAGAAACGATATTACTCGTGAGACCCCAGCTTCGTTTGAGCCGAGTATTGACTACGTTGTGTTAAAGGTTCCGAGATTCAATTTTGAAAAGTTTCCTGGCGCAGATAACCGCCTTGGCCCTCAGATGAAAGCGGTCGGAGAGGCTATGGCAATTGGTCGTACTTTCAAAGAGTCTCTCCAGAAGGCAATGCGTTCTCTTGAGGATGACAGATATGGACTTGGAAGTGATGGTAATATCAAAATAGATTCGTATTTACGAAGCTTGCCAGCAGATAAGTTAGAGGATGTTCTTGAGTATAATCTGATGAATCCCTTTACTGGGCGTATCTTTTATGTGAAGTTAGCGCTTGAATTTGGATGGAGTGTCGAAAAAGTATACAATCTTAGCGGTATAGATCCGTGGTTTCTTTATCAGATAAAAGAGCTTGTTGATAAGGAGAACTTTTTTAAAGAGCAGACTAAAGTTAATGGGTTGTCTGTTGAAATTCTCAAGGGTATGAAAGAGTCCGGTTATTCGGATCGTCAAATAGCTTATTTATTAAACGCGGACTCGTTGAATACTTTATATTCTGGCGGAGCTGAAAAGCAGAAAGAGTACGCCGAAAGCATGAACAGGTTTGAGGATGATGTTCGATCTTTTAGAATGGAAAACAGTATTATACCTGGTTATAGACTTGTCGATACCTGCGCTGGTGAATTTGAAGCCTATACGCCCTATTACTACTCCTCTTATGATTCGGATGATGAAAGTAAGAAGAGCGGAAAGAAAAGTGTTATGATCTTGGGAGGCGGGCCAAACCGTATTGGCCAGGGTATCGAGTTCGATTATTGCTGCTGTCATGCCTCATACGCACTCGAAGAGGAGGGGTATGAGTCTATTATGGTTAACTCCAACCCTGAGACCGTTTCAACCGATTATGATACATCCGATAAACTCTACTTTGAGCCGCTAACACTTGAAGATATACTACATATATACAATAAAGAAAAACCGGAAGGTGTCATCGTGCAGTTCGGTGGACAGACGCCCCTTAAGCTGGCACGGCGATTGTTGCAAAACGGTGTTAACGTACTGGGGACTTCACCCGACTCGATTGACCGCGCGGAGGATCGTGAGCGTTTTTCTGAAGTTGTTAACAAGTTAAATTTAAAACAGCCAGAAAACGGAATGGCGTTTACAAGGGAAGAGGCCTTTGCAATTGCCGATAGAATTGGTTACCCTGTTTTGGTGCGTCCCTCCTATGTGTTAGGAGGCCGTGCGATGGCTATTATTTATAATCGTGACAGTTTGGCCGATTATATCGAAAATGCGGTTGATCTTTCTCCGGAGCATCCAGTTCTTGTTGATGATTTTCTTGAAGAAGCTGTCGAGGTCGATGTTGATGCGATTTGTGACGGTGATGAAGTTTATGTTGCCGCTATTATGCGACATGTAGAGCTTGCAGGCGTTCACTCTGGTGACAGCGCATGTGTAATTCCTCCTGTGGGTATCGCGCCTGATATGGTAAAGTTGATTGAAAAACAGACAGAGGCTCTTGCTTTTGAACTTGGAGTAATGGGTCTTTTGAATATACAGTTTGCGGTTAAGGGAGATGATTTGTATATACTCGAGGTGAATCCGCGGGCATCCCGTACTGTGCCGTTTGTTTCAAAAGCAAAAGGCGTACCTGTGGCTAAAATAGCGCTGAAGGTTATGACTGGTCGTAAACTCAAGGATTTTAACCTTCATGAGCGCAAAGAAATAGATTATGTTTGTGTCAAGGAAGCTGTGCTTCCATTCAAAAAGTTTCCAGGTGTTGACACGGTTCTTACACCAGAAATGAAATCGACTGGTGAGGTTATGGGTGTCGCCGATAATTTTAACGAAGCCTATTACAAGGCTTCCTTGGCTGCTGGAGATCATTTCCCATTAAACGGAACGGTTTTTGTCTCGTTAAACAAAGAGAGTCGTGATGATCTTGTGGATGGTATAAGGTTATTGGCAAAGGCGGGATACAAGGTGGCCGCGACCTCCGGCACGGCGGACTATTTAAAAACGGCCGGTATAGGTTGTGACAAAGTTTTCAAGGTAAAAGAGGGGCGACCCGATATTCTGGATCTTGTAAAAAATGGCGATATTCACGTTATTTTTAATACACCTGCCGGTTATCGATCTAAGCATGACAGTAATTCGATCCGTCAAGTCGCTGTTCGCTACAAGATTCCTATAGTGACAACAGTGCCGGGAATAAAGGCGGCTGTTGACGGTATGCTGCATATGAAAAACAATGATGTGGTAAATGTTAGGCCTATTCAGCAATATCATGCTGAATAGTGAAATTTTTTAAAAAAATACTCATTAGACTTGATTGTGGTGTGAAGATTGCCGAAAATTTTATATTGACGAGTTATTGGGACTGGGTTTTTGGCTTGGATCCTGTTCCGGGAGGTCATTATGGATGTAGGTTCGATTAACCGCTCCATGCAGTCAGTAGTTCAGCTTGGGGATATGCTCAAGGATATTTCGGCCCGACAGACTGGGTTAACCGAGAAGATGATCGGTGTTGCAGTCGAACAACGTGTTTCGAGTGACACTCTGGGCACATTGGCAGATTACCGTGCTTAACGAAAAGAAGAGCGGCTAATGAGCCGCTCTTTTAGTCTCGTTGTCTAGTTAATAATGAAAATCAATGCTTATAACTTATCTCGATTTTCTTGGGCTTGACCTCTTCGCTTTTTGCTAATTCAAGAGTCAGTACCCCATCTTGCAGTGAGGCGCTGATTCGTCCAGTGTCAATATTACGATCGATTTTGAACGAGCGCTTATATGCGTAAATTCCTTCTTCCCGGCTCTCGTCTGTGTGGATAAAAAGTTCCGGATCAGTCTTGCCTGTAATTTCAAGCAAGTTGTTCTCAACTGTTACGTCCAGCCCCTCTTTTGATACTCCAGGCAAATCGGCTTTTAGAACAAACTTTGTCTCTTCTTCATAAATATCTGCAGCTGGAGTTATATAGTTATATTTTACAGATTCAGTGGCGTTTGTCATGGCTATACCTCCCTTATTTGATCTCAATTTTTTTTGGAAGTGCATCCGGGCTCTTTTTAAGAGTGACTTTTAGAACCCCATCTTTTAGAGATGCTTGAGCATTGTCTCCGTCCACCTTGTATGGAAGCTTGATGGCTCTTGAAAAGCGGTTGGATGTTCGCTCTTTTCTAATGTATCTGCGTTCAGACTCGTCCTGCTTCCTTTCATAGCTAACTTTTAGAATGTTGTTTTCCAGCTGGATGTCGATGTCTTCGATTTTTGCTTCAGGAACCAGATACTTAACGTTAATTTCGCCCTCTTTCTCTTCAAAATCTACGTTTGGTAATTCGTGAACAGCATGACGCGGCTCGATAAAAGAGTCTAAAAGAGAGTTGATGTCATGAAGTACATTATAAGTGGTTAACATGGCCCACCTCCTATAAATAAGTGCTTTGTTATTAGCACTCATCTTTATTGAGTGCTAATAACAAATTAGTGACTAATCTCTAAATCGTCAATAATTTTTTTAAATTTTTTTAGAATGGTGATTTTTTTTTAAATATTATTCTTAGGAGATTAAGCTTAATTGAATATCTTGTCAGGTGTATGAATTTAAGTGAAAGAATTTATATCCGCTAATTTCGTTTTCGTCTTGATTTTGTTTTCATACCTATTATAATACTATTATGACCGGCTTTAGTTTTGCCCAATAATTAAATATACGGTAAAATATATGACAGAAGCACTTCAGTTCAATGAGGTTTTTAACCTTGTTTCGGATTTCTTTTGTGTACCCATTCTAATCCTTATTTTTTCTTTGCGAGAATTGCCGCGGTATTGGCTATTTTTAACAGCACTTGGTTGTGTTATACTTAGTCATCTTTTTACCGTAATTGAATCTTTTTGGTACCCTGAATATTTTGATATTGCAGAGCATTTCATACTGTTGATAGCTGGAATTTTCTTTTTTACGGGTATTTTTAAATATTTCTTTTTCTCCAGTGACAATGACAATGATAATGATAACGATTCCATTAATAATTAATCTTGCTTCAGTGCTGATATATTCTTCGGCAATGATCCTTTTGGCTATTGCTGTATTTTTGCATAAAATCTATTGGAAAATCGCATTTTTTTTAATGTTCTGCCTGTTTTCTCTCTTTCTCGTTACTCTTTTCAACTCTTTGTCTTTAACCGGAGTAGTCGATAATTTTGATCTATTTGAAGAGTACTTTGAAATACTCATTATTCCATATTTTTTGCTCTATATTTTCATGTTTTCGTCTTATAAAGAGATTTCAAAACGAAAAAATAGGGAAATAAAACTCAAAAAACTTGTTTCCGAGAGAACAGTACTCATCAAAGAGATTCACCATAGGGTTAAAAACAATCTGCAGACTATAGCGGCATTGATTGAAATGCAGTTAGATAAAGTGGAAAACAGCTGCGCAGTCAAGGAGTTGACCACCATAAATAACCGGATACGCTCAATGGGGCTTCTGTATACCATGCTTTGCCGTTCTGATAACCTTGCGAATGTCGATGTCGGTATGTATATCCGTAGTGTTACCGGCTATATCGTTGAATCATTTCATCTGGAAAACAGAATCAAAATTGAAGTTAAAACGATTAATTATATCTTTCCAATCGATTATACTATAATCTTCGGGTTAATCACAAACGAGCTGGTTACAAATTCTATTAAATACGCTTATAAAGATGAGCAATCCGGTGAAATTTATATTTCTCTGGAAAAGGGGAGAGACAACTCATTTTGTCTTGTTGTTCGGGATAACGGGGCGGGGTTTAACGAAAAACCCCAAGAACATAAAGGCCTTGGACTGGTTGTAGTCGAGGCGCTTGTAAAGCAGCTTGATGGAGAGCTCTCTTTGAATCATGACAAAGGTACAACATGGGAGATAAAATTTTCTCTATGAGAAACTGTTTATGAATGGGCTTCTTTAAGGTGTACTCTTTGCCAGATTAAAATAGCTACGCCGGTTGTAATCAGTCCAAACGCAATTATTTGAGCCTGAGTTAGACCCAAAACAAGAATTGGGTTTACACGTATAAACTCGACAAAAAAACGAATCAACCCCATGGAAATCAAAAAAATAGCGAAAATAAAACCGCTCGGTCGTTTTCTCTTGCGTAGAATAATTAGCGAACTTGCGATAATAAAATAAAAGAAAGATTCAAAAAGTGATGTGGGGTAAACCGGGCTAAAAGCGGGAACAATACCGTTGGGATAGGGCAGTGTCAAAAAATTGTATGCTTCAATACCGTGACATCCGTCACCAGAAACATGACACCCAATACGTCCGAAAGCAAACCCAACAGCAATAGCCGGTGAACTCAAGTCAAATACCTCTATAACCGAATACTTATATATACGTATAATAATGGCACAGCCTGAAAGAGCTAAAAGAAGTCCACCGTATACAACAAGCCCTGTTCGCGAAAAAGTGGTCTGTAAGGGGGCCGACCTGAATTCCTGAAAATTCTCAAATATGTAAAAGATTTTTGCACCGATAAGTCCAAGTAGAACTGCTGCGAGTAGGATGTAAAAAGCAAGATCAGGATTTTTTTTATTAAGTATAATTTCACGTTCCAGTAGGCAGTAGGCACAATAGAAAGCGATTCCAAGCATTATGCCGTAAGAACCGATAACAAGTGGTGTGCCGCCAAGATTTATCTGAAAAACTACTGGAAACATGATTTTCTCCTGAGTTGGTTTGTTTTTATTGTGTTAACTGTTAAAGTATATGCAAAGAATTGTCGGGAGTAATAAGTTTGTAAAGCCTTTTAGTGGTAACAAGAAAAATTATATAGAGTGCGGTCTGCTTATCGATTGACTGTTTGTAACTATAGTTATAAGCGGTTTCTATAATAGAATATACTATTTACAGAGAAACAGAGTTCTGATGTTTATATACGGAGTGTTTATGAAAAAATTCATTGTGGCTGTTACAATTGTTCTGTTTTATATCTTGAGTTTGCCAGGGGCTCCCTTGATAGCCCTTTACGGTGATGTGGATGAAGCAAGTTATCTGTCAGGGAAGTTTAACCCTTCTACTCATTCACAGTTTGTTAATCTTGATGATCTGAATATCGATACCGACGGGCGTAAACACTATTTGCGTCGTTCGACTGCTGTAGCCTTAAAGAAAATGGTTGTAGCTTTTAAAAAAGATAATCCAAATATTCGTCTATATGTGACCAGTTCTACAAGAAATTTTAACTACCAAAAGGCGATTTGGGATGCCAAGTTTAACGGATCCCGTAAGGTTGATGGTAAGGCTTTAAATAAAACCGAGCCTAACCATTTAAAAAGAGCCCTTACTATTCTTCAGTATTCTTCCATGCCTGGTACTTCCAGACATCATTGGGGTACAGATCTTGATTTTAATTCACTTGTTAATTCTTATTACGAAAATGGTGAGGGGCTAATAATATACAATTGGCTTAAAAAAAATGCTCCGGATTTTGGTTTTTATCAGCCATATACCGCTGGTAGAAAGCAGGGATATAACGAAGAGAAGTGGCACTGGAGTTATTTGCCGGAGTCGTCGATATATCTTCGACGTTGGATGAAAATATTTGGGAATGATACTTCGTTTTTTTCTAAGGAAGGCAGTTTTGGTGGTTCTGAGTATGCGGATAGGCTTGCTCCGATATATGTTATGGGTATAAACCCGGAATGTGTTAGGTAGAGCGGTTTTTTTGTTTATTGAAAATCCGGTTACGATGAGGTAGATATGGATAAAAAAGAGAGGGTGGCTCTGATCCGAAAAGGTAACGAGTTATATAATAATGGAGACTATACTGCTGCAGAAAAAATCTTTATTAAGACTGGTTATAAAGACGGAATTATTCGTATTGGTGATTATCTCTATTATGATCAGAAAATGCCCCTTGCAGCGTATAAGTATTATAAGCTTGCTGGCTGTAATTCAAAGATATCTGAAATATATGATCGAATGGTCTTTGCTATGAAATGCCTTATGGAAGATAAAAGTAGTGAAGACCTGCGCCCAAAAATTCATCTTGAACCTGTTGATGTTCACCCTATGTTAAAAATTGCCGCCGAAGAAATTTTGCGAAATAACGGAGAAATACAGGAGTAGTTGAGTCTGGTATGTCCATGAATGTGTCCCTAGTGTTGTATGAAGTGGCGTTGGGTTTTGATATATTGTTCAAGTGTTGTTAGCTTTGTCAAAACTGTTTTTATCTC
>DAOTGZ010000021.1:0-19650 GCA_035447445.1 Spirochaetota bacterium
CGTACTGGTAATATTATCAAGTGCTACACAACAGATTGGAACGATACCGAAAATTATGTAGCCGCATCCGAGATAACTATTGACCTTGATTCTGATCTCGATCTTGCCAAGTTTAAGGGGGCAATGCCTTACGGTTACGTCTCCTTCAGTCAACCGAATAGTACTTATGAAGATATAAATATCGAAGGCGGTCTTGATGCCAGTACAATGTCTCTTATTAACTGGGGCGAGGGTGGCACTATTGAGGTTTGGCGTTACGACGAAATGCAGAGCCAATGGGTTCTTGATGAGAGCAGTACCCTACAGGATGTCTATGGTTATGTGCGTGAAGTTGTTAATCCTGTAACCGGTGCTCGCTATCTTATCAAACAAAACAGTGTCGAGGTTATTGAAGAGTAAATACAGTCTAATAAATTATAAAATTGTAATATTATTTCCGCGGCAATGCCGCGGATTTTTTTTGCTTTTAGAAAACTTTGATAAATTATTAGAGAAGACTTTTTATGTATTGACGCTGTAGTAAGGTAAATTTTTATACGGCTATCATAAATTGTGACCGACCGTGGAGGCGCCATGAAAAAAGAAGTGAAGATCTATTTTGTAATACTTGCTCTAACGGCTCTCGGTCTGGCTCTGAGCCACGATCTTTTTTCGAATTACTTCAAAGATGCTTATAATGTTACAACTCTTCAGCGGGGAAGTATCGAGCTTCCCAGAGAGTTCCCGGGTGTGCTATGTTTTCTGTTAGTCGCGATGCTTTCTTTTATTAGTGATTTAAAAATTGCCTTTATCGCGCAAATCCTTGCTTTTGCCGGTGTCTTTGTGCTTGGTTTTGTTACCCCCTCGTTTTTATGGATGCTCTTTTTTCTTTTTATCAATTCAATGGGCATGCATCTCTTTTTACCGCTTCAGGACAGTATTGCCCTCTCGCTTGTGGACAAGAACCGTGTTGGTAAGCGAATGGGGCAGTTTAAGGGAACCATGACAGCGTTTCAGATGATTGGAGCATTGATTGCCTTTGTGGGGTTTAAAAGTGGTGTTTTTTCATTTACCGGAAAGATAAAGCATATCTTTATTATCTCCGGTTTTATTTTTCTTGTCGTGGCAGTTCTTTTTCTTGTTTTGGACAGGATGATAAATCACAAGGGAATTCATCATGTAAAGACACGTTTCGTTGTGCGAAAAGAGTACAGTCTGTATTATGTGCTTGTTGTGATGTTTGGTGTACAAAAACAGATGATGATGGTTTATGCTCCATGGGTTCTGATAGAACTTCTGCACAAGAAAGCCGATACTATATCGATGCTCTATATGGCTGGCTCCTTTGCAGGAATATTTTTTATACCGGCTCTTGGCAGATGGGTCGACCGTTTTGGTGTGCGAAAGCTTCTATTCGCGGATGCCATCTCGTTTATTGGTGTATACTTTGCTTATGGTGCTCTTGTTATGGGTTTCACCGGTGGTTTTTTTGCTATGGCAGGATTACCTGTTTTGGCAGCTTATCTGCTCTTTATTGTAGACCGTATGTCTACACAAATGGCGATTATACGTGTTGTTTATCTTAAGCAGATCGCTTTAACCGAAAAAGACATTACACCTACCATCTCTTTAGGAATCAGTGTCGATCATGTCGTTTCGATCAGCTGTGCTGTAATTGCAGGGTGGGTGTGGACACAATTTGGCGCACACTATCTTTTTTTTGGTGTTGGCGCACTCTCCTTTGTAAACCTTTGGGTTGCGTTTCGAGTAAAAGAGAGTCGTAAATAGATTTGTTGACAGAGTAATAATTATATGTTTTTTTGTATGAAAAAATGTAAAAGGTAATTATATGAAAAAGATACTGTCTTTGCTTCTTGTTTTTTTATTTGTTGGCTGTAATGATTCAGGCAATAAGGATAAACCTTCCGACATCTCGACTGATAACATTTCTTTAGTTGATAATGGATCATATTATCAGGTTGTTCTGGATTATCGGGATAAAACACCTTATGAAATGGGGCAGCAGTATGGTACTGTTATTTCTTCGAAAGTTGAGGGCTATGACAAACTTATTGATCCGTATCTGATTGATCTGGCAAATAACTCGGGTATGGACTTTTCGAATAGTGTAATCTTGTCTATTGTCAGCAAAAGAATTAATGATATTAAAACACAAATACCTAAAGAATATATGGATGAATTGGATGGTCTTGCTTCGGTACTGGTGAATAGTGATTCGATGGTAATCGGAGATGGAAAACTTTCCAAAGAAGAATTTTTATTAGTAAGCCTTCTACCGGATGTTGTAAGAGGTACCGCTTGCTCCGCTCTGTCAGTTTTTGGAGACCGTTCTGAAAGCGGAAGTCCAGTTGTCGCAAGGGTTCTTGACTGGTTTGGAGGCAACAGTGATCAGCTTGTTAAAATTCAGGCAGTTGTGGTATATAAAAAAAGCACAGGCTCTGTATGCACAGTAGGCTATCTCGGATTTATGGGGGTAATCACAGGGTTTAATGACAAAGGGGTTTTTGCTGGTATTCTTGATTCACCTACGGGGGCAACTTATAATTCTGAAGGTAAGTATTCGTATCCATTTGATATAAGATATGCCTTAGAAAACAACGATTCACTGCAAACGACAGCTGACTACTTGTCAAAACACCCATACACGTATTCACATCTTGTGTTTTTGGCGGATAAAGAGTCTTCCAAAGTTCTTGAAAACAATATATCAGATGATTTTAGACAGCTAAGGGAAGATATGTCTCCGCTAAATGGAGGCATTGTTTGGGGGCTTGAAAATACAGTTGCTGCCGTAAACTCGTTTTTACTAAAAGATAATTTTGATAATCATACTGTTTACACAGGTAATTACAATAGATGGGAATACTTCTACAATCAAATTTCAGCTTTGGCTGGTCAGAAGCTTGATTCAGAAGATCTAAAAACCTTGATAACATATAGAAGTGATAGCGGAGCTTTGCATCAATATGGATCGATATATGTTACCAGCACCCAACAGATGATTCTTTTTTCTCCCGAAAGTTTTAAACTGGAGGTCTTTTTTAGACCAGAAGGGGGGTTGCCAGAAACACCGGTTTTCGAAGATATTGCTGTGACCTGGTAAATTAACTCATCAATTAAGCTTAAAACGGATTGTCTGTGTTATCTTAACGGACGATCCGTTAAACGGTGATTCTCCTTCAAAGAATATCCATCCCTTTGCGGCATCAATAGCTGCACGGTCCAAGGATGGGTACCCCGAGCTTTTTATTACCGAAACATGGCCGCTCTTGCCGTCAGACGTAATTTCTATTTCGAGTATGACTTCTCCTTCGTGACCGAATCTTCGAGCACTGTATGGGTAGTTGGGCGGGTTGTTGTGTGCAATAATATCGGCAAGTCTGGTTAGGGCTGACAAGTCAGAATTATTTTTTTTTGAACCGGGTTTTTTTGTTTTAATATCTTCGTTTATTTCAAGTGTTTCATTTTTTATAAAAAAAGATGCTTCTTTGTTTGAAAATATTACAGTAAAGTTGCTCTTGTTCTTTTTATCAATGGTTTCGGTAGGTTTTTGTTCAGTAAATTCAGATGAATTGCTAATAATATTGACTGTAACCTCTTGTAAGCTGTTCTGTTGTTTGATGCTGGGCTTTGTAAAAAAGTTGGTATCACTATAATATTTTGCTATACCAAAGACAGCTAAATGAGCGATAACACTTGCGTATAACGACACAAGAAAGCGGTTCATCTTATGTTCCTGCCAGGGGAAATATTAAAATCGACCATCACTGGCGGAAGTCCGGTGTTAAGAGGTTTGCCGTCAAAAAGATGTTTGGGATCTTCACTAATATCAATTATATGTATGCCGGGGTTTGTTGCGGTTCGGTCGCTGACAAATAGAAGATTTGCCGTATGGAGTGATAAAGAACACAAATTTCCGTTTGTTCCTTTGTTTGACAAGATAGTTTTCGATACCGACTCATTTTGCAGATCATAGAGCAAAAGGTTTGATCTAAAATCACTACTTGAGGTGAGGATATACAGTTTCTGATCCGGTCCAAACTGAAAGTCGGTGATCTCTGTGTTAAGATCAGATTCTGAAACCAGATATCCCGGAAGGCATTCAAGGGTCTCCGGATCTATCGCGACGACTCCTCCATCCTCCTTGTAAAAATAGCCGAACTCTCCCGGGCAAGATATGTAGATCAATTCTTTACCGCTGTTGTTAATGTAATCGGGAGCAATTTTGAATCGCGAATAGGGATTAAGTGCGTTAACTGTTTCGTCGTTTTCTGTCCAGCTGAGTCGGATTTCTTTGATTACGATGTCTTGTTCGGCATCAATAACAACAACACTGCTATAATTGCTGACTTTAAATGAAGAATCAAGGCGCTGAAGGGCAACGAAAAGCAGGTTTTCGTGGACATGCATCATACACATGTGAGGATGATTCATTCCGGCAGCCGAGTATGATGACAGGTCTATCGAACCACTTTTTTTGCCAGTTTCGGGATTAACAACAAGCAGCTTAGAATTTCCATAAACAGAAACATAGGCTTTATTTTTTCCCGATGTATCACGGTAAATGGCTATATCCTGTGGGTTGGAAGAGGTGCCGGTAGAAAATTCTGTTACTATCTCGTGATTCTTTTTAGGGTCGAGCACTTGTATACTGTCCCTGCCAGCCCGGTTGATTATATATACAATATTGTTAAATATTCTAACTGACGCGTCGGCGTGAACATAGCCGGGAGTTGGGTTTTCAAATGTTTTGTAAGAATTCAAATCAATAAGAGAGAAAGAACCGGTTGTATAATCGCTTGTAAGCACAAATGCGTAATCAATTATAGGTAATTCTGTTTTTGATGGTTTATCATCGTCGCAGGCTGCTAGCAGCACTATCAATAATAGTGCTGCTATATATGTTGAAATTATTTTCATAAGGTTATTTTCTCCTTGTGAATCTTGCAGAATTTAAAACAGATATTCGGCGGTCAGGTAAAAAGCGCGCCCCGGTAAAGGATAACCTATCGTGTCTCGGCTTTTTTTATCAAGCAGATTGTTAATTTCTGCAATTAAAGACAGGTCTTTGAGTGGTCTAATCTCCCAAAGTAAATTGTGATAAATACGCCTGTCAATATAATAAAAATTACTGTTGGCACGGTCAAGATAGTTGCTGCCAATTACATCTATTGAGTATTGCAGCTCGTTATTTTGAAAAATCAATCTGGATAAACCGTTAAATTGATGAGTTGGTCTGCCTGGAAGTTGATTGCCTTTATAATATGGTATATCACTTTGGTCTTCTGTATGCTGGAAAGTGTATTCGCCGCTTAGTTTTAATCTTTTTTTGACTAAGACTTCACCGCTAACTTCGGTGCCATAAATTAATGCTTTTCCGATATTTTGGGCCAACATTGTGCTTTGAGAATTCTGTATAAAAAGAATCGTATCGTCAATTGTGTTATAAAAAAACAGTGTGCTAAACTTGATGACAGGTAATACTTTATTTTCTGATGATGATAAGCTAATACCGGCTTCCCTGTTAAATGCATTTTCATCCGCAAGATCGGGATTTCCTAGAACGCCGTTTTCATTTCCGAATAGCTCCATAAAAGAAGGGTGTCTTCCGGTTTGCGAAAAAGAGGCAAAAAACGCAAGGCTTGTTCTTTTTCGGTCAATGATGTTTAAACGTGCGGAAGTACTGTAATGTAGAAGGTAGCGATTGTTGGTGTCTTTTTCGGGACTATTGTCAAGAACCGTTCTTTGTGTGTAAAAATTGTCGTGTGCGACAGTTATGCGACATGCAGGCAAAACGGAAATTCTTCCATCAAAAAAAGAAAATTCGTTTCCGATGCCGCCTGCATAGTTATCCCTTTTTTGTGTGGGGTAGGTTGTTGAATCATCATAATAATCTTCGGTTTTTTTTGTGAATGTTTCACGGCTGTACGAGGCCGTTACATCAAAAATGCTGTTAAGTTTATCAATGACGGAATTAAAATAGAGAGCACAGCCTGCTGTGTGAAAGGTACCGGTCTCTTTTTTATTGGTCATCATGATCTCGTTTTCGGGATCTGACAAAATTTGCTCTCGATAAGAGTAGTTAATTTTTGCGTCCAGCCTGTTGCTTGTTGAGCCAAAATGGTTAAAGTCGAAGGCCGCTGATGAATCATATTTTTTTGATGTAAAGCTGCTATCAAGAGCCGTGTTACTGTTAATTCCGGATACTCCGTTTTTTTTGTACATAAATCCGTTATTCAATGATAGTGAAAAAGAATCGAAATTATATTTACCGTTAAGGTTCACCTTGCCGGCAAAGTATTGGCTGTTTTCCCGTTTTTCTGTTTTGTCATCTTCGGTGTTAATTACTGGGGTTCCATTGTCATTATGAAAATAAAAATCATTTTTACACGAATCGTATGCTGTGAAGAGAAGATAAGAATATTTTTTTGTACTGGATAATCTTTTGAAAGAGAGATGATAGGTGTCAAAAGAACCAATAGCAGTTTTGATGCGGTTTTCAGATTTGCCGTTTTGAAAAATATTTGCCGATAAATTTTCTACTTCCGAGCTGTCAGTAACAATATTAATAACACCGCTCATACCTGTTTTACCAAAACGCAGTGGAGTTATGCCCTTGTATATTTCGATTCGCTTGATTGATGCTACTAATATTGAGTCGATGTCAATTTCGCCATGAAGGGGGTCAGTAACCGGAATGCCGTCCACACATATTAGAATCTGGTTATAGTTGCTGCCTCTTATCGAGACCATGCTGCGTGAGCCTGCTCCGCCAGTGCGGTTAATTTTTATACCCGCGACCCGGTTTAAAAGTTGAGACACCGATGACGATTGCACAGCGGATGAGTCGGGAACAATTATTGTAACCGGATTAACACCTTGTGCCAGCTTTTCCGTTTCGGTAAGCCTGGGAGCGAAAACAGTAATTGCATTATTCTCTTCTTGCGCGCAAAGTATTGTACAGCAACAAAATTCAAAGATGATAATGATAGTTATAAACGGTTGCCAAAAATTAGAGTTCACTATTAGCTTTGCCAACTGCGTCAAGATCAAAACCGACAGATCCCATGGTTGGATAAGGGTCGTATATCGGGTTTCCAAAGGAGTCGAAATCATTTCCGTCTCCGGTTATATCAACAATTCTGATAAATCGTATTTCATTAATATCTACTCGATTATCGATTACTGCTCTATGATACGAGAGCTCGGAAAGATCAAAGGGGTTCCATATCCTTGGCGATATTTGCCGGCAAGCCCATGTATCAGGGTTGGATCAATAGTGCCGTAACCGTCTACTGGTTCTTCTGTCAAGCTTATGCTGTCGAAACGAACATAGTCTTTGCCGTTAGACGAAACCTCTACCCATGCAAGTTCAAGAAAATAATTGCTAAAAGAATTTTCAAATACCGCAAAATCGATACCAGTGCCGTTTGTGATGGGCTGGTTAAATGTTAAAACTATGGATCCGTTGTTGCCAAGTGAAACTATATCGGTGCTTGTTCCGGATGCTTTGCCGGTTGCCAAGACGGGGTCCTTCCATTCGTCGCTTACATCTTTACTTGGCAAATAGTCCTTATAGCCTGTTGCCCAACCGGTCAAAACGGAAGAGTCCATATGTACAGCGTTGTTGTTTGGCGTATCGGCGGCTCCAAAAAAACTATCCAATACGGTATAGTTTCGGCGGTAAATATCGCTATCTGCGCAATCGGCTGATGGTCGCGCAGCAAGATAAAAGGTGCCGGTTTCGTTAAACGTAAAATCATTGGTTGATTGCCATACTGGTGTAGCTTCCGCATCTTGAGTAACGGATATTTCGATATTGTCACTAAGGCTTTTAAAAGTAATCTTTGTACCAGTTGTAATAATTGTTCCACAGTAATCGGGTAAAGGTAACATTGTGATGGCTTCTGGAGAAAGAGACCCGTCCGCAGAGGAGCCGTCACAGAGGGTGGCGGCGGGTGCTGTTTCAGTTTCGCTTGGTGATTCTTTTTTGTCTGATGCCGTGCCCGAATCACAGCCGGTTGAACTGGAAACATAAAGAGTTAATATTACTATAGGAAGAAAGTTTCTCATGAATTGATCCATATGCTAATCTGTAATAAACAGATTTTCTTTTTATTCGAAAAATTATCGATTGTCTGAATTAAAAGAGAGCTTGCAAAGCTGTCAAGTAAGTTAGCCCTGTACTTTTTTAAATTATTCTGTTGTTGACAAAAGAAATAGTCATTAGCTAAAATTATTATCAGGAAACTTCGAAAAATTACAATGTTCCGGAGGGTTACATGGTTTAAGTGCCTATTCTAAAGGAATTTTTCGCAAGTTCCTTGTTATAAAGTTAATTAATAGAGGTTGTCATCATTAATTGCAGATCTTAATAAAGTTTGCCTACGAG
Source organism: Spirochaetota bacterium (assembly GCA_035447445.1). Lineage (GTDB taxonomy): Bacteria > Spirochaetota > UBA4802 > UBA4802 > JAFGJZ01 > JAFGRW01. The sequence goes on from DAOTGZ010000021.1 coordinate 8,393, forward strand.
GATCATATGAAGTACAGATCGGTTTTACTATTGTTTCTTCTGTCGTCGGGATTTATAATGTCGTGTTCTAGATTGCCACAGGATAATTCGGATGCCAATATAATTTATGTAAGTATCTTGCCCCAGAAGTATTTTGCTGACCGGATTTGCGGGGATAAATTTGATGTCCGGGTAATGGTTCAACCAGGAAAGAGCCCAGCCACATATGAGCCTTTACCTGCACAGATTACAGAATTATCCAAAGCCAAGATGTTCTTTGCCATAGGAGTCCCTTTCGAAAACTCCTTTTTGCCTAAAATTCGTAGTGCTATACCAGCCTTGGCAATAATAGATACATCATGTAGCATTGCCAAACGGAGACTAGAAGATCATGACCATCATGATGACCATGATCCTCATGAAAAAAACATAGCTGGTGATCTTAAAATAACAGGTGATTCTTGCAATTCTATCAAGAGTGATATAAAAAAGCATGATGCCAAGCAAGATCTGGTTAAGAGGTCAAATCATGGCAAGTCGGCCGAAGATCCGCATGTCTGGATGTCCCCAGTATTGGCAACTGTTGTTGCACAAACCATGCTAGACGAGATAATAAAAATTGATCCCGGTAACGAGGACTACTATAAACAGAACTTTTTGCTGCTTGAAGCCGATCTTGAATCTCTTCATAAAGAGTTAACTGAAAGTCTAAAAAGTCTTAAGGGAAAAACAATGCTGGTTTTTCATCCATCATTTGGATATTTCGCTGACGAGTATAAGCTAAAACAGGTGGCTATCGAAGCAGGTGGAAAAGAGGTCGAGCCCGCGGGACTTGTCAAGATAATCGAGTTCGCGAAAAAGGAGAAAGTGTCCATGCTTTTTGTGCAACCAGAGTTTTCGCAGAGGAGTGCTCGTGCCGTAGCAGATGCGGTTGGTGCCAAAGTTGTTGTCGCATCGCCTCTTGATTACGAGTATATCACGAATATGAGAAAAATTGCGATCCGATTAAGAGAGTTAAAATGACAGAAAACAACATTATAGAGATAAAAGATCTATCTTTTGCATACGGCAACGAAAGTATTCTTTCACATATTAATTGTGAAATTAAAGATAAAGAGTTGGTTTCGATAGTTGGGCCTAATGGAGGCGGAAAAACCACTCTAGTCAGATTGATGGCAGGGCTACTCTATCCGGTTAAAGGCAAGGTTTATATTGAAGGGGTATCCACAACCGAGAGGCATCCGATAGTGGGGTATGTTTCGCAAAACAGCATGATCGATGACAAGTTTCCGGTAACGGTTCAGGACATAGTACTAAGCGGAACAATGAAATCCGGCTTTGGATTTTATAATAAAAATGATCGTAAAAAGGCAAATAGTGCTCTTGAAAGCGTTGGTATGAGTAATTTTGTAAAAAAACGGCACAGTGATCTTTCGGGTGGCCAGCGTAAGCGAGTGATAATAGCGAGAGCACTTGCTGGTGGAGCAAAAATTCTGCTTCTTGATGAACCAACGGCTAATCTTGATGCCAATTCTTCTGCTGATCTGATAGAATTAATCAAAGACCTTAACAAAACCATAACTGTTGTACTGGTGACTCACGATTACGGATTTGTTTCTGATATTACCAACCGTGTTTTTTGTATAAATAATCATCTTCACGAGCATCCATTAAAAGAGGCCGAAGAGCGTTTCGCAATGAACCTTAAACGGGTCGATCACACAGTTGTACTCAATAAATGTAAAGGTTGCGAGGGAAAACAATGAGTTCATTTATAGCAGCGCTTTTGAATCCTGATATGGTTTTTATACGTTATGCCTTGTTTGCCGGACTAATATCTGCGGTACCATTTGGAATAACTGGAAGCTTCATCGTTGTAAAGCGTATAGGGTATGTGGCTGGAGCCATAAGTCATGCTGTTCTTGCCGGTATCGGTTTTGCAATGTATGTAAATGCAAAGTATGATAAAGAGGTGTTAAGCCCAATGCTTGGTGCGTTTATCGCGGCCGTGACTGCCGGAATTATTATCTCTTTTGTGTCTCGTTATGCCAAAGAACGGGAAGATACGATTATCGGAACAGTTTGGGCATTCGGTATGGCTATTGGGCTTCTGTTTATACACAGTACACCGACTTATATTGATCCAATGAGCTATCTTTTTGGGAACATCCAGCTTTTAGGATCGCTTGAGCTTAAATTGATAATTATTCTTGCTGTTATTGTTGTCTTTGTGGTGGTTCTGTTTTATAACCAGCTTCTTCTTGTGTCTTATGATCCGGAATTTGCGGCTTTAAGAGGACTCAATGTCTATTTTTATCAGGTCATGCTTATAATGCTTATTTCGTGTACAGTAGTTCTTATGGCAAGTTCTGTTGGTATTGTAATGGTTATTGCCTTGTTGACCATTCCGTCGGGAATAGCCTCATTTTTTACAATCAAGCTTTGGCACATGATAATTGTTTCGTCAATAGTTTGTGCGGTCTCTGTAGTGTCTGGATTGGCATTCAGTTATATGTTAGCGATGCCGTCTGGTGCGGTAATTATCGTAGTGTGCGGAATAATCTACTTTGCGGCTATGATGCTAAACGCCATATTCGGTATTATTCAAAAAAACAGAGCCGTTGGTAAGCGTGATCAAATAAAACCGTAATTCAAGATCTCTTCCAGGTGTTTAGTTCTGGATGTGCCTACCAGTACACGTGATATTTTTTTATTGTTGGTCACAAACTTAAGGGCTTCTTTGACAGTGTTGTCACCAAGGCTGTTTCTTTTTTTTAGGCATTGGGTGAAATTCGTACCTTTTGTATCATCCGGTTTAGTGCAGATGTTGCCATTAATATCAAACAGAGGGTTAAGCCTGCGAATATCGTTTTTGGCAAAACGGTACTCCTCGTTTACTGCTGGCGTAAGTAAGCCTTGCGCGAGAGGGCTGTAGGCGATGAAGTCTATCCTGTTATCATAACAGAAATCGATTAACTCTTCAGATTCCTGCTGCAGAAAATTGTACCGGTTTTGGCTTGAGCAGACAGGTCCAAGTTTCAAGGTCTCTTCAAGTCTGGGAATATCAAAGTTACAGACTCCAATTTTTTTAACCATACCTTCGTCTAAAAGCCGGGTCAGGGCTTTGAAGCTCTCGTCAAGCGGGGTTTGCGGGTCTGGCCAGTGCAACTGGTACAGCTCGATGCTCTCTCTGTTTAATCTTTTCAGTGATTCTTCACAATCGCGCAGTATAAAATCGTAAGAAAGATCGTGAGTTACGCGGCCGTTATCGATTTTAAGCCCGCATTTTGTGGCTACAACAATTTTGTTTGATATGCTGGAAGGAGTTCTATCAAGAGCCTCGCCCAGTAATTTCTCTGAAAGCCCAAAACCGTAGACGGGTGCGGTGTCAAAAAAAACAACACCAAGCTCGATCGCTCTGATAATCAAATTAATTGCCGATTCAGATGTGGCTCCTTTCCAGCCTTTGCCGCAAAGAGGCCAACATCCGAGTCCAAAACGCGGGTGGCTATTCAAATTTCTCAAGAATTCGTTCAAAGTCATCAAGAGAGTAGTAGTTTATTTCGATACGGCCTTTACCGGTGGAGGAGTGTTTTATTTCGACCTTTGTTCCCAGAGTCGAGACCAGCTTCTCTTCCATTTTTCTGATATGTGGATCTTTGTGCGGCTTCTTGGCTTTTGATTCGCCTGAAAGCTTATCCTGATCAGCCTTGATGATGTTTTCTAGGGCTCGCACACTCAAATTTTGAGAAAGAATCTGATTGAAGTAGTACTCTTTCTGACTGCCCGGTACGCCAAGCAGAACTTTTGCGTGCCCCTGGCTAATCTGTCCGGCAGATATGGCGTTGATTATGATATCGGGTAACGAGAGTAGTCGCAGTGAGTTAGCGATTGTAGCACGCTCTTTACCGACGCGTTTGGCTACATCGTTCTGTTTAAGATTAAAACGGTTGATCAGCACCTTGTATGCCTTGGCTTCTTCTATCGGGTCAAGGTCTTGACGTTGAATATTTTCAATCAAAGCTATTGTTACGTTTTCTTCTTCGGTGGCTTTTACAACTATTGCCCTTATGGTATCCATCTCCAGAACTTTTGCCGCTCTGAAACGGCGTTCCCCAGCAATAATAATATATTTGTCACCCGATTTACGCAGTAAAACCGGCTGAATTAAGCCAACCGATCGTATCGACTCGGCTAGGTTTTCAATCTCAATTTCATCAAAATGCTCGCGGGGCTGGTCTGGGTTGGGAGTTATGTTGTCTAGAGGAATTTCGACAACAGATTCACCGGCAACATGCGCGATAGTCTCTTCAACATGATCAGCAGCTCTTGTCGGTGGAGCAGTCGTTATGATTGCTCCCAGACCTTTTCCGAGTCGTTTAGCCATTATTGATTACCTCTTCGGCAAGTTTTTCGTATGTTTCACTTCCCGGACAACCCGAGTCGTAAACACCAATAGGTTGTCCAAAAGATGGAGCCTCTGACAGCTTGACGTTTCGGGGAATAATCGTTTCAAAGACCTTATCCTTGAAATATTCTTTAACGTCTGTTACAACATGTTGCGACAGTTTGGTACGTGAATCGTACATAGTTAGCACAACGCCTTCTATGCCCAGCTGCTTATTGATATTTTCTTGTACCATCGAAATAATTCTAAGAAGCTGACTTAAACCTTCCAAGGCATAATATTCGCACTGAAGCGGTATAAGAACAGTATCGGCCGCGACCAAAGCATTAAGTGTTAAAAGGCCAAGAGATGGAGGGCAATCGATTAGAACATAGTCATAAAAGTCGGCAATTTTTTTTACAGCTTCTTTGAGTTTAAATTCTTTTCCTTCCAGATCCATCATGTCTATCTGTGCTCCGGAAAGATGAATATTTGCAGGAACAATATCAAGATTTGGATATTCTGTATTGAATATAGCTTCTTCTATGCCTATCTCACCAATAAGCACTTCGTAGATTGTTGTCTGAAGCTCTTCAGCATTAACCGAAACACCGAACCCGGCGTTTCCCTGCGGATCAATATCAATAATTAATACTTTTTTACCTTTTGCTCCCAGAAAAGCCGCAAGATTTACGGTTGTTGTGGTTTTACCCACACCGCCTTTCTGGTTTGAAACTGATATTACTCTTCCCATGGTATAACCTCTTTTGCGGGGATTGTTTGCTTATTGTTTTATCAGATAGCTTCAATTGAGCGTCTGATCTCTGTGCGTCTATCTAAATCGTGTTCTAGTGACAGAAAACGGCATTCGTAAGCCATTTGATAGCAGAATGACAGCATACACTTAAAAAGACCGTCCCTTACTGAATCACTCATGATATATTTTCCGACAATGGTTCTAGCGAGCGGTGGAAGTTTATCCTGTTTGGCAATCTTCATATCGTAAAACGGAAGAAGAAAACCATCATCCTCATGGTCATGAACAACACCCGGTCGCAAAGGCTCTTTTGATGACTCAGGCCTTGTTGAAGGATGTAGCTCCATAAAACGCTGATGAGCACGGTAAACCGCATGAAGCTCAACAGCGAAAGCATAAAAAACTGCCCCCATATGGTCAACAAAAGATTTTATATGAGTCATAGTTGCCAGTTTTCCCTGCTGAATCTTGCGTACCTCGTCAAGCGATATAAGCGAATTAGGGTTTTTGGTGCGATAAGCGAACAGATCACGCTGAATATCCAGCAGCATGGATATTTTAGACTCAAAATAGCCGGGTGTAAAAATGGCGCCTTCAAATGTGGTCTGATCGGAAGATACAAATTTTTGTGGTGATCCGTTCAAAAGCGGCATATATACATGAACAAAATAGTTGGTACAGTCATCAAGAAAAAAGAAGAAGTTTTCTTCCGGATAGTTTCCAAACTCCTGGCGCTTATTGCTAAAAATATGCCAGTTGTCGCTAAAGGCTTTGTATGTTAGTTCTTGCCCGTCAATTTTGAGATTAATAAGTTCGACCATCTCGTCATAGGGCTCTAGCTCTTTCTTAAGAGCTTCCAGACTGGCTTTTCTTAATGATTCGCTATCTTTACCAGCATTTTTTAATAGCTCACGGCTGCATTCCCAGCGTGTTGGGTCGGCGTCTGGAGCTTTTATTGAATAGTAGCGTTTAAGTTCGGTACGGCTCATTTGACGTCGGAAGATAAGTGTCTCAACCAATACTACAGTTAGGTCGCGTAAATTTGCAATTTTCGTTGCGTTCTTAAGATAGCGATCCAAAGATCCTTCCGTGTTGGCGTCGGGCATGAAAGAGCGCAAAGTAACAATTATATCGTAAACAGCTTTTTCTTTGGCAAGGTTACGTTTTTGTTTTGATGAACTTTCCGGATCATTCTCTGATATGATATCTTTCTTGTAATCACCCTGTTCACGCAGCTTGGACTCAAACATTAAAATAATGTTTTCTCGTAATTCGGTTTCTATCATTGAAAAACTGAATACCATTCGTGCGTAAGGAAGCAGTTCGGCCTCAAACGCAGCTGTGTCAAACCAGAGACATTGGTTGTAGCCTGCGCTTAAAAAGGGAATATTTAGCATCCATTTGCGTAACAGCCTAAGGTGATTGAAAATTATTGGTGAGGTTATTGCAGGATCGTTTACAATATCTTCCATAACCTGGGGAAGAACGGCAGCAATTTTTTCCTGATATGAGTATATGGTACGAAAAACACGGAATAGTTTGCGTGAAGGAACAATTCGTTTTTTTATCCAGAATTTTAAAAAATTTGATGATTCGATAAGATAACGTTTTTTAAAAAGGCCTGTCTCTTTGTATGCTTTGAGCAGTGCGTTAACATGATAAGATCCGGACGCGGGAGAGGGAATAACAGTAGTTTTTTTTGATAACTTAACCGGTGTTTCCGTTCTGCGTGAAGCAGATTTGGGTAATATGGTCGTCTTTGGTTTGGATGCTGTAACAGATTTTACAGGGCGTGGTTTATCAGGGCAGTCCTGTATTAGTTGTATAACTGCGTTAAATTTTTCGTGAGGCTGAAGACCTGCGTTTTTTAGCAAAGCATTTACCGCCTCCATTTTGGAGTCGGGAATATCCTTGCGAGCGATCATTCTTTTAGTTTTTTCTTCAAGTCGCATATTGCTTTGATGCATCAATTACTCTCTCGTGCCACTTTTTTAGCCGATTCTTTGGTAAATTTTTCATTAGAATAGTCATTAATGTCAATTATTAATCGAAAGTATTTATAACAGCGCAGAAACCTTGGTATTTCTCTTTTTTATTGGAATTGAATATATCGCAAAATTTGTTGACCGAAAGCTAAGTCTACATTATCGTAAGCGAACATTATAAAAGTACAGTATTTGAGTAGGAACTTGGTTTAATAGTTAATTGTTAGAGGGTACCAAAAACTATGTCAAATTTATTTAGATGCTCCTCCTGTGGCAGTCCCGATGTGCGGTTAAATAAACAGAATCAGTATCAATGTTCGTATTGCGGGTCACTTTATGTACATAAAGAGCGTGCGTCGGTTTATGCCGCAAAAGAGATAGGTAATAATAAGAGTAAAATTCTTCTGGTTTCTGCTGCCATATTGTTTATAACGCTTTTGAGTATCGCTGTCTATTATGTGAGCGTTGAGAATAGGGCCGGAAAAAATCAAACTGTCAATATTAATAGTGTATCGGTGAATCAGGATAAGGAAGATCCGAATAAAACGACAGTTGATGGCTCCGTTGCTCGGCAGGATGTACTGACTGATAATACACCTGGTGCTGCCAAAAAAGCTGAAGCTGAAGTCGGGCCTCTCGCAGCAGTCAGGGATTCCATAGGCGGTATATATTTTAGCGGATTTTATCAAAACATTGGCGAGGCTGTTATTACCTATCCTAAGGTTACTGTAGTGCTTTTTGACAAATATGGTAAAGAACTTAAACGTGCGGCGGGATATGGAACCAGAAGCTTTTTGCTGCCGGGTGAGAAAACAATAGTCAGAGCATTAGTATCTGGTGCTCCGAACTATGATAAAATTGAGGTACTCTGTGAACCTCAATCAGCATCAAAATTCACAAGGTTGTCGCGTATTAAACTGACTATTTTAGAGTCCAAGATGAATTTTTCAGGCCGAGGACGCCTTGACATTACAGGTAAAGTAAAAAATATTGACAACAAAGATTGCCGAATGGTCAAGATCGAAGCTCTTGTTTATAAAGAAGGAAAGGTCATCGGTTCCGGACTTGCTCATATAACTGATACAATACGCTCATCCGAAACGGCGACTTTTTCGATGTACATACCTTCAAAGATTGACTCTGCCGATTCTTTTGTTCTTGATTGGCAAGGCACACCTGTCAGGTAATGTTGTTATAGCGGTGTACAAGATAATAACGTTTTATAAAGAGTTATATTACCTGTATTGAAATGAAGATAATGAAGATTTTTTGGTAAAGCGGTTTGATTCTGTGGAGAGAATAATTTGAATAATATAAAACATTGGTTAGATAAAACTTCAGAAAGAGGATTGGCGTATCATTTTTTCCTGTTTTTAATAGTGGCTATTTTGTTAAAACTGGTTTACCTTTTTGCCTCACCTATCTGGAGGGTGGATATCTTCTTTTATATTCAAGGTGCCAAAACCATGCTTGACGGAGGTGTTCTTTTTAAAAACTTTGTCGAGATTAAACCCCCAGGTATTTTCTTTATTTATTACTGGCTAAGTCTTGTTTTTGGATATTCGAATATTTTGGTTTCAATAAAATTGTTAGCTCTTCTGTCACAGAGCTTGACTGCTTTGTTTGTTTCAACAACTGCGTCACGTATTTATACAAAAAAAACAGGTTTTGCAGTGGGGATGGCTTTTCTTCTATCAAGCTCTATATGTTATAGTTTTTGGCCCCCAAATATTATGCTTATTGCGCTTACTCCGTTACTTGTGTCAATCTGGTTATGTTTTTTATACATACAAAAACCTATGATCGCTTATCTCTTTTTTACTGGGCTTTGTATGGGTATTTCTTCTGTGATAAGCACCAATTTGATTCTCTTCACTCTTATTGTTCCCATACTTTGTTTGATGAGTTATAGGTCCCTTAAGAAGTTTATAGCCGGATGCTTAATAGCGTTCGCAGGATTTATTGTAGTCTGGCTTTTGCTGGCAGTACATTTTTATCTGAATAACGCGTTAACTGATTGGCTATGGTGGAATTTCAAATGGGCCTCTATATATGGAGGCACACGTCCAATATATTTAAGGATTTTTAATTTTTTTTGGGGTATGATACGGTCATGGCAGATTTTACCTCTATATGTGTTATCATTTTATTCTCTGTATATAATTACAAAAAAAAGGTTGTATCAGAATCATCAGGATTATTTAGTTCTTGGTATATTGTTCGTTATCTCGCTCTTATCACGATTGGCTTTTGGTAAATCTGAACCGCGTTACTACCTTTATATGGTTCCATTTATGGTTCTTCTTTTGCCTTTGGCAATAAAAGGCTTTAAAAAAATTTTGGTAAAAAAAACAACTTTTATCATTCTTGCTTATATCATAATCGCATTATCTTACACTAGTTTTGAAGGTATATCAAAACCTTACAGACGGATTGTTACAAGAAAAGTCTTACATGAAGCGATAAAAGAATTCTCAGAACCGACTGATAGAATTTTCGTTTGGAGTGAAGGCTATGAGATATATTTAATGTCTGAAAGGTCAATGGCTGGCAGTTTTTTTTCGCCCGCGCAGCATCTTGCTAACGGATACATCTGGATGCGTAACGGATTTCGTAATATTGATGTTCCATGGCAAAAATTTATGATTGAGTTCGCCACCGATCAACCGGAACTGATTATTGATTTGACTGGAAATTTTAAGGGTGAAGGCGAAGAGTATTATGATAAATCATTATTTGGCTATATGAAAAGTTTCATTAAAGAGGTAAACGAAAAATATTCTATAGTATCAGAGTTTGGAAGTGCCGTTATATGGAAGAAGAAATAATCGATTTTGATCACAATTTTATGGTTTTGTGATATATTGATATTGCGACATCTTGTATAAAATTAATTGCTTGAACGAACCATTATGTTTTTTTCAAGAAGAGTCTGATTAATATAGATAGTTTTGAGATGTTTCCTTAAATCTTCTTTTTTTTGATTATACGCTTTTTTTGATGACAAATCGTTTTTCTCTTCGGGATCATCGTCCAGATTAAATAGATATTCCCTGCCGGTACGGTGGTGGTAGATGTATTTCCATGGGTGTACTACTATTGACAGATATCGACCGCTGTAGGGTTGTATTAAAGGAATGGGATGAGTTTTCTCGGGAAAAGAGAAAAAGGAGATGCCCTGAAAGGCGTTCGATTCATTTTCTATTCCTAGTAGATCGCATAGTGATGGAGCAATGTCAAGTTGAGAGAAGGCGGTTTTGTCAAGAGTTACGGGTTTTATATTGCCTTTGTGTAAAACAAGAAACGGTATTCTAAAAGATTCCTCGTAGTATCCATTTTCGTTACCTACAATGCCGTGATCACCAAGCGGATATGAGTGATCACCTGAAATTAATATTATGGAATTTTTTAGTTTTTCGGATTTGCGGATTGAATCAATGAAAGACCCCAGAGCTTTATCCGAATTATGGACAGAGTTATGGTAATGTTCGCGAATTGTGCGTGGGTTTTTGTACATGTGCCATTTTTCTTCGGGGTAGTTGTTAAAATTACGGTGATTAACTATAGTCATCAGAACTGCAAAAAAGGGTTTTTCGTCAGATAACTTGGTTTCGGCATATTTTAAAAATCTATTATAAAATTCTAAATCTTCGATTCCCCATGTTTGTCTCTCTTTTGTTGAGTAAACTGGATTGCCGTCTTTATCGTGCGGATCAGCAGTAAGAACCTTGTCAAAACTGTTGGAACTTAAAAAAGCTGCCGTGTTGTCAGAATGTAAACGGCGATAAGCCTGATAAAAAAGGGTTTGGTATCCGTTATTTTTTAAAACAGACGCAAGAGAAATAAAATCGTTATTTTTGTAATGAACAAAAACCTTTCCTTTATACGAAGGAATTCCCGAGAAAAGAGCCGCATATTGGCCCTTGCAAGTCTGTATAGAGTTCCCGTAAAAATGAGGAATATATAGCCCATCCTTTACAAGCCTATTAAAGTTTGGTGTTATCTCTTTACCGGATTCAGTATGGCTGTTAACGACAGAAGCATTAAAAGACTCGATCATAATAAAAATAATTGAGGGTCTGTCTGTCGAATGTCTTTTCAAGTCGACGTTGTTTGATTTTTTAATGTTGTGTTTAAAGAACGGGTAGGT
>DAOTGZ010000022.1:0-19500 GCA_035447445.1 Spirochaetota bacterium
AACACCAGGTTCCATCGGTGCTTTTAAGTGGAAACCATGCGGAAATTGCCAAGTGGCGGTTAAATAAAAGAGTGGAAAAAACCAGGCGTGTGCGCCCGGATTTGTATAAACAATATGAAATTATCAAAGAGAAACAGAGGTGATATAGATGAATGCTGTTGAAAAGCTGGGATTAGAGCTTTCTGAAGTTAAAAGAGAAGTAGATTTTGAAGTTGGAGATACCGTACGTGTTCATTACAAAATTATTGAAGGAACTCGTGAGCGTATTCAGATCTATGAAGGAGCTGTAATCGCGATTAACAATAAATGCGCTGGTAAAACCTTTACTGTTCGCCGTGTATCTTTCGATGTCGGTGTTGAGCGTGTTTTCCCGCTGCTTTCGCCACGTATTGCTAAAATTGAAGTTATTCGTAAGGCCAAGGTTCGAAGATCCAAACTTTATTATCTTCGTGAGCGTACTGGTAAGTCGGCTAAACTTAAAGAAAGAAGACATATTTCCAAGAAATAGGCTTTTTATGACGGCTGAGTCTCCCTCTTTTGAATATGAACAGATCTATTCCAAAGGGGGACCTATAGCCGGCCTTGATGAGGCAGGCCGCGGAGCTCTAGCCGGTCCGCTTTATGTTGGTTGTGTTGTTTTCCCTCCTTCTTATTATCTGAATCCTCCTTCAGAAATACTTGTGATTAATGATTCTAAAAAAATTCCTAAGAAACGACGTTTGCAAGTTTATCAAATTGTAATAGACCATGCACTTTTTTACGATTTTGAACCCTCTTGCCCAGATGAAATTGATACATATAATATAAATGGTGCTACGCGCCTTGCGGTTAATCGCTTACTTGACCGTGTCCCCTTTGAAATTTGTACTGCTATTTTGGACGGAAATTTCAGATTTGCATCAAAGCACCCACTTGTTTCGCTTAAAAAAGGTGATTCTCTTTCATTATCAGTGGCGGCAGCTTCAATTATAGCGAAGGTTCAGAGAGATTCATTTATGAGTGATCTGAAAAGTGAAAAGTATCCTTATGGTTTCGATAAAAACGTAGGTTATGGCACCAGGTTTCACCTTGATGCCATCGGTAAATACGGGCCATCTGATCAGCATCGAAGAAGCTATGAACCTGTCAGGTCGCTGTTTTGAAGATCGAAAACGCCATAAAAATTGAAGGTGCTCTTTCTCGAAACAGGGCTTTGACATCATTATCGCCTGGAGACAGTGTGCGAGTGGTGATTCTCGAAAAGATTGACAATGCGCGTGCTGTAGTGAATCTTTTAGGTAACAAGGTGACAGCGCAGTTTTCGGAAGGTGTTCCTAATGAAAAAACTGTTTTGCTAACGATTACCGGTAATAGCGGAGGCAAATTGGTTTTTAAGCGACAAACCGGCTCTTCTGAAGCAATGACGTTTAAATCTGTTTTATTAGGCGACAAGATACCGGATCAGCTGTTTTTGCGTTCTATTGGAGCGGGGGTTTCGGATATTTTTACTTTTAACCGTCTGCTGCTACAACACCGCTTAAAAAGGCGTATAACAGACCACAAAAAAATATTTAGCCGGCTACTATCACAGGGTTTTAGCGAAAAAGAGCTTTCGAGTCTTTCCATTTTTGGATTGAAAAAGATGCCATCTATAATAACACATTTTTCAGATTTGTTTGTTGAAAATAGTGTATCCGATAGCGAGCTAGAGGAGCTGGAAACCAAACTAGGGAATTTAAGCAATGAGGACTTGCAAATGCTATTTGATTCTGTTTTTGATGAATCATCGGCGTTGTTTCTTTTAAATATTGACAGCACATACCGCTGGTTTAATATCTTGTTTGAGGAAGATTATATCTGTATCAGTTTCGAGTTCGAGAAATCTGGTTTAATTCAACTGGTTGCAAAAGAAGATACTACGGATATAAATATTTCACTGTTTTTCGAATCCGGTGACTTTCGTAAAATGTTTATGTCGGAATTTGAAAATCTTGACAAGATTATTCGTAACAGCAATAAAAAGATTAGGCTTGTAACTTGGCTCTTGTCGGATTCGGTGACAATGCTTAATAAAGAGATAAACCGTGCTGTGCAAAATCCGGTTTTGGATATAAGAGCTTGATAAATAAAAGTAAAAAATCTATTGCTCTGAAGTATGACGCAAAAATTGATGCAGCTCCATATGTTGTAGTTAAGGCTTGCAACGAGCTGTCTGATATAATGTTAAAAATTGCCCGTGAAAAGGGAATACCAGAGTACAAAGACGACGATTTGGCTGAAGCGCTTTATGTGTTGCCAGAGGGGCAGCAAATTTCACCTGACTTATATAAGGCGGTGGCAGAAGTTATAGCATATTGTTACAGTATTAAAGGAATGGATTAGGCCTGAATGAACCGTATTCTTGTAGAAGAGCTTAAACCCGGCATGAGGTTTACCAAGGAAGTCATGATTGACAGCAGCAATGTCCTTGCCGCTGCCAATGTGCCTATCCAAGAGTCGGATATTAAGCGTCTTATGAAATGGGGAATAAGCGAGGTTACCACCGAAGGTCAGCTTTTAACGGGGGCAGCTGGCGGTGGTAGTGTTGCCATATCTGAACAGTTTAACAAGGTTCTGGATGATTATAATGTCCTGATCTCTCTTAAGGATCAGCTAATTGAAGTTCATACTCGTACTGTAAAAGAAGTGTCTCGTATACATACGGCGATACGCAATGATCGCATGTTCAATATCCAGGAGTTAACTAAATGTGTTGAGGATATATATAACCTGATTAGGCAAAATAGAAATGTTTTTCTTTTTGTTCAACGACAGGAAAATGAAAAAGATACAATGGCAGTACATAGTGTTAACTCGGCCATTTATGCAATGGTAATAGGATTGACTCTCGAGTATTCACGTTCAAAGGTAAAAGATCTTGGCATTGGCGTTCTGTTGATTAATGCGGGTATGGTTCAGATTCCTTTATATATCGTGAATAAAGAGGGTGACCTGAACGAGCGTGAATTGCAACAGATTAAAAGCCATCCGGTTTTAGGGTATCAGGTCTTGAAAAATTTAGGAAATATATCAGAGGATATAGCACAGATATCCTTACAGCATCATGAGCAATTTAACGGAGGGGGGTATCCCAAACGGCTTAAAGGTATCGAAATATCCGAAGCCGCGCGTATTGCATCTGTTGCTGATAATTATGAAGCTATGGTTGAAAAAAAGAGTTATCGCCCTAGGCATTTTTACTATACAGCTATGAAACAATTAGTTGCTACCGGCGCCCGTAAATTTGATCCGGTAATACTTAGAATGTTTATATCTATTCTATCTGTATATCCGATAGGTTCTCTTGTGGAACTTAACAATAAAAAAATTGGTGTTGTGATAGGCACTATCAAGGATAATCCTTTGCGACCAATAGTTAAAATGGTTAGGGATGAGAAAGGTGAACGGGTAAAGGGTGTCGAAATTATCAATCTTGTTGAGGAGTTTGATCTTTTTATTACACAGACGATTGACGAGTACAAAGCTGGCATTAATCTTTCCGAGCTATTTTAATGGATGATCGGGCAGACAAAGGTGGGCGTGGTGAACAACTTGCTGTTGATTATCTTGAAAATCAGGGATTTACCATATTAACACAAAACTATCGCTATGGACGTTATGCCGAAATAGATATTATTGCTCAAAAGGATGATTTGCTGCTTTTTGTCGAAGTTCGATCACAGGATACTTTTCAGATGGGTTCAGCCCTCCATTCCGTTAGACAGAGTAAAATAGATAAACTTCGTAAATGTGCCCGCTCTTATCTCGCTTTTGTTTATCCCCAAGATAGGGAAGTAGATTGCCGTTTTGATTTGATAACCATAGACAAGGGTGAATTAACCTGGCATCAGGATATATCAAGATAAATTGAATTAATTCTTAATCACTCTCCATAATCAATAAAATGCATAATAATCACCTCTAAAAATTGGTATTTTCATTAAAAACAGATAAAAATTGAGATTTTATCATGCTTTATGACTAAAAAGAGGCATTAGAAGTTCATTTTTAGTGGTTTTCTTGTGTTTGAGTTGTGTTTGGTTTATTCGTTTTTTTTTATCAATTATAAAGAAATACTAATCAAAAACGGCATTTTGCCCGAACTTTTTATTAGGTATGATCTCCCTGTTCAAGGAGG
This sequence comes from Spirochaetota bacterium, assembly GCA_035447445.1. GTDB lineage: Bacteria > Spirochaetota > UBA4802 > UBA4802 > JAFGJZ01 > JAFGRW01. The sequence goes on from DAOTGZ010000022.1 coordinate 4,157, forward strand.
AACAGGATGCCGAAAAAGGAGTTTCGTCATGAAAAATCTCATGCTCAAGGAGGGACGTGAGATTGAGTCAGGTTTGGGTGTAGAGCGCAGCAGTACAAGAGTTGATAAATACAAACAACTAATTTCTGATGAGAGCTACATCGATTTTGCTATTACGCGTATAGCAACGGATCTGTCTCATTACCTCACTAAATGAATGCCCTGCAATCATGGCCGGCTATATTAGCCGGCAACTCCTCACATAAAAGCCGGTAAAACGGTTTTTATGCTTTTAACGGTCAAAAAAATTGTGTTGAAATGAACCCAGTACAGGATAAAGTAGTCCGATATTCCAGTTAAGCCGAATTTGCAGTTTATGGCTGAAAACAACAAAAATTATCAATAATATTGCGTGCTTGCCGTGTCGGAGGATGGATGCCTGTAACTCGTAGAAATTTCTTGAAGATCGCGATTGGCCTTTTGGGTATGGCTGCCGCAGGGGGTATAACCCTTTTTGAATATACAAGACGTATCCCTCTCTTTAAAAAAAGAAGCAATAGCATAAGGTCTTTTTGTCCTTTTTGCTCTCTTAATTGTGCGGTAAAAATATATTATACTGACACAAAAATTACATCTGTACAGCCCGAAAAAAAATCATTTGAAAGTAACGGACGAATCTGCCCTAAAGCTCATATGCTTCGTGAAATGTTTAACCGACCCGACATAATAAGCTTCCCTCTTGTTCGAGAGGCCGGCTCTGATGTTTTTCTCAAAACAGATTATAGCGATGTATTAAATCGTTGTGCCGAAACGATTAATAGAACACGGGAAGAAACTTTTATAACAGAAAGCTCAGGTTTTAAAATAAATTCGTTTTCTGGGGCGGCTGTAATCGCGGGTGATAAAATTGGTTGTGAAGATGCTTATGTAATTAATAAATTTAGCCGTGTTATCGGAATTTCACGTGTTGGCAGTGGCGCTCTTATTCGCCATAATAGCTCTGTAATGGCTTTGTGCTCGACTTTTGGTATAGCCGCACAGCACAATCCTGTGTATGATATTGTAAATTCGGATGTAGTTTTTATAATTGGTGCCAATCCTGCACGTACCAATACAATGCAGCTCTGCTCGATTCAGGAAGCTCGAAAACGTGGAGCAACAATTATTGTAGCTGATCCAATTGCCGGAGAAACTGCAGCTCTGGCTGACATATATCTTCCGTTGCTTCCCGGTACAGACACTATTTTGCTGTGCGGGCTTATACGTTATCTGTTACATAATAACCGCTATGACGCGGAGTATCTAAGGGATAATACCGACGCGTCATTTCTTGTTAATGAGTCTTTTTTAGTAAATGCAGATGGAACCTTTAGCGGATATAATGCCGAAAGTGCATACGATACATTGACCTGGTCATATATTATTGATGAACGTGGAAATCCTCGAACCGATAGCAGTATGAAAAAAATTAATTGCGTGTTTCAAATTCTAAAGAAAAGTTATTCTGCATATACTCCCGATAATGTTTTAAATATGACTGGGCTTGGTGCGGATCTTTTTTTAAAGGCTGCCGAAACACTAGCCTCTGTTTCGCTTCCTGCTAAAAGTTGCTCTGTTATCTTTGGGGGAGGTTTTACTCAGTCATCAGGTGGACAGGGTGTTCGAGCCGTTTCGATTTTACAGCTTTTATGCGGGAATACCGGTATAGCAGGTGGTGGAATATACGGCATCAATGATCGATCTAATCAACAAGGAGTAAGTGATCAGATAGGTAACTGGAACTGCCTTCCTGGGTATCTTCCCATTCCTGATAGTAGTAAAATGGAAAATGATTACGAATCTTATATTAAAAATAACAGCAAAAAGAGTAATGATTTTAGTGTAAGTAATTATTGGAATAATTTTCAAGGATATTTTGAATCACAGATGAGGTGTTGGTTTAAATCTATAAGTCCTGAAAAGGCTTTTTCCATTCTGCCACGCGGATCTTCAAATTACAGTTTTTCTAAACTTCTTGATGATGTGGGAAAAGGATCAATTAAAGGATTGATTGTTTTTGATGAGGATATCTTTGCGGCTCCAGTATCTGAAAACCGTATAATTAATGCCTTGAATAAATTATCATGGATAATAATGTTTGTATCCAATCAAAATCGGCTAAGTCGCTTAATCGGCAAGCTTTCCTTCTCTAAAAATGCTTCTGTTATTCTCGTTCCCCTTCCGTCTTATATTAATTCTGAAATGCACTTCGTATCTTCAGACCGTCGATTCAATGCTTATGACGGAAGTGCAGTTTTTAAACGGGGAGCCGCTATGTATCCGCAAATTGCATTCGCGTTACAAGGTATTGCAAAAAAAATAGCGGAGATTCACAAAGCCAACGGGGGAGTCTTCAGTGATCCGATTATTGACAGTGAATGGAGATATTCTACAATAAAATCTATCGCGAAAGAGCTTGGTGGAGTAAACAGAGCAAATGGTAGTTCTGATAATAATATAGAGCAAGTTTTTTCTGAAAGTTATGTCTGCGGCAACTGGCTCTACTCCGATATTATTGGTGATAAAAGGCTTTTAAAACGGGATAAGTATTCACAAAATGGATTGCTTCGTGATACTGATAGGTGTTGGCCGAGCGGTGAACAAGTTCTTTTTAATCGAGCTGGAGTAAATTTTAAGGACGGAAGCCCTCGACATGGTAAATGTATTGTTTTCGAAGATGTAAAAAAAATTAAAAATGAAGAACTTGCACGCAAACGACCTTTTCGTTTTACAAGGGATGGGGTAGCCTATCTTTTTGCACGAGAAATGATTTCCGGACCACTTCCAATATCTGGCCTTGAAATAAAAGATGATAATAATGATTTTTTACTTTTTACATCGAGTTGGAGTGAGTCGTCGTTCGCGGAAATGTTCAACTATTATAACGAGTATTATCCGGAAGATTGTATTCTGATGAATCGAGAGAGTGCTGTGACAGCTGGTTTTGAAAACGGAAAAAATGTTGTTGTTCAATCTTCGGTAGCTAAAATAACTGTTCCACTTTATATAACCGAACGAATTGCCAATAAACGTGCAGTTAACGGTATTGGTGTTGTTTTTAAAGAGCTTTTGGACAATATTGATAGTGATATTATTACACCTGTAACGGTCAGGATTTACAAGGAGATCTCGAATGGCAGGTGAAAAGTGTATCTTGATAGATTCGTCAAAATGTTGCGGCTGTGGAAGTTGTTATTTTAGTTGCAAATCTTGGAATTCAATACCGGCAAGTGGAGGTTCCAGAATTACTGACGGTGAGTTCTCTGTTATTCGGGATATGCGGCCACAAAATTGGCTGATTGTAAAGAGAAGTGCGGATGACGGACGTTTGAGGGCATGGCCGGATTTATGCCGTCACTGTAGCGATGCTCTATGCATCAAGCATTGCCCAGTGGAGGCTATTTCGAATCAGGATGGCTGGGTAACCATAAATAGGGATATTTGTATCGGTTGCGGTGCTTGTGAGGTTGTTTGCCCATATGGAGCTATCTCTGTTTACAGGGGAGATTCAAAGGACGTTTTGAAAAAGAATCGAGCCTATAAATGTGACGGATGTTCAGAGAATTATTCAGAAAAACCCGCGTGCGTTGTCTCTTGTCCAACGGGAGCGTTGGAATACGGTAACCGTTCACGGCTGATACGTAAAGCGATGCGTCGCGTAAAGAAGTTAAAAAAAGAGTATCCCGAAACAAAGCTATATGGAATAAATGAATACAAGGGACAGAATGTTCTGTTTATAAATATGAAAACCGTTGAGCATGAGAATAACGATGAACAGCTGGGGTATAATCTTTTGCAGGTAAAAACCCTATATAAAACTGTTTCAATGTTTACTCGTTCATTTTCAGTAATGTCTGGCCATATATACGGATTTTTACATTTTATAGTTACAGGCAAAAAAAATGTGTAGTATAAGTATACGATTTTAACAATTACCGTATATTATGGTTAAATTTTTCATAGAATGTGTAAAAGTATTAAAAAATCTTGGCTAGATGGTAATTACTTGAAAAAGTAATTATCAATAGTTGCTTGCAGACTGTAATTTTTTGTTGCGCAATAAGTAATATATTAAAAATATAGCGTTAATTAAGGTGGTTAGAGAGGCTTATATGAAAAAAATAGAGGTATTGATTTTTGTTGTTGTTTTCTTATCTGTTAGCAGTTGCTCCACACTGCAAAGTTTTTTTAAAAGTGAAATGACCGTTGCACAGGCAATTATGGCCAAAGATCGAATGGATAAAATAACGAATCCCGCACAGAAAGATATTATGTACAAGGATTTGCAAAATAAGATTATTGTTGTGCCCCGCGCGAAGGTTTTGGACATAATAGAGTCCATCAATGTTGATTATTCTTATGCTGTTATAGCTCGAGTAGAAACCGAAAAAGGACCGGTTGATCTTTATCTTTACAGTAAAGATCAAAAGCTGATTGCATCATTAAGCAAGGAAAGTTCAGAGATTTCTGCTAAGGGAGAGTTTTCCAAATTTTTTCAATTGCTCGATGATTCTTATGCCAAAATTGAGCTTGTAAAGGCAAAAATCAATAAATTGTAATCACGTTTTCGATTTTGGAATAATGAATATGGTTTAATTATCAAATATAGCAGGGCTTTCCATTGAGAGAAAGCCCTGTTGTTGTTTTAGCGCTCGTCTATGACGCGAATAGCCTTACCTTGCTGAACGGGAAGATGCCCCGGTTCATGAAATTCTATCTGCGGAGAGATTGTTATAGATGCTTTTAGCTCGTCCCTGATCTGGTCTCGTAAAGCATAAAGTTTTCTTGTATCATCTGATATTATATCAGAGTTGACTTCGGTGTCAACAATCAGTTCGTCCAGCGTTCCCTTCTTTCTGACAACTATTCGGTAGTTGTTACCGATATTTGGCATTTTCATAATTACTTCTTCTATTTGCGAAGGAAAAACATTTACACCGTTAATAATAAGCATGTCGTCGGTACGACCCAGAATACGTTCTATACGTCTGTGGGTTCTTCCGCATGGACATTCGCCGGGGATTATTTTAGTTAGGTCTCTGGTGCGGTATCTTATTATAGGTGTTGATTCACGAATAAGATTTGTAAGAACAAGTTCTCCCGTTGTACCTTCCGGTACAGGGGTAAGTTTCTCTTTATCTACCACTTCCATAATGTATGAATCTTCCCAAAGATGCATGCCTTTCTTATATTCGCATTCAAAGGCTACACTGGGGCCGTTCATTTCAGACAGGCCGTATGAGTTATACGCATCAATTTGCAGGTAATCTTCAATTTTTTGACGAATCTCTTCCGAGTGCGGTTCAGCACCTATCATAGCTTTCTTGATGACAAAGTCTTTTCGGGAATAACCCATTGACTCCATCTCTGAAAACAGATGTAACAGATAGCTTGGAGTAGCGTGGACAACAGTTGTTTGAAAATCTTTCATTAACATAAACTGTCGTTTGGTGTTACCGCTTGACGCGGGAATTACAAACATACCAAGCTTTTCTGCACCATAATGCAGACCGATGCCTCCTGTAAAAAGACCGTAGGTCATCATGTTCTGGAATACATCTTTTTTTGTGCATCCTGTAACCAGAAGAGATCTTACAGTAAGATTTGTCCAGCGGTCAAGATCGGTCTGGGTTTGAAATATCACTGTGGGTTTTCCGGTCGTACCGCTTGAAGCATGCATTCGGACTACTTCTTCTTTATCAACAGCGAGAAGTCCATACGGATAGGTATCGCGTAAATCTTCTTTTGTTGTAAATGGAATTTTGGTAATATCGTTGATATGTGTAATATCAGATTGATCTTTTATTCCTACGCTTCCAAGTCTTTGTTTATAGAATTCAGTTTTTAATGCCTGTTTAACTATTTTTTTAAAGCGAATAAGCTGCAGTGCTTCAAGAGCATCCCGGTCAAGATGTTGAATTTCGTAATCGTTAAAGCAAGAAGTCATATTGATCCGCCCAGTTCAATTGCACGAATGTTTTTGTTTATAATATCTTCGCTTTTGTTTTTAAAGAGTATCGCTACAGCTTTTTTTAGTGATTCGGTTTTGACGGGAAGATATCGGGATGCTGCTCCTACAATTGCCATGTTTGAAGCCCTTGGGTTTTGAGACTCTTTTACTATATGTGCGGTATCAACAAGCTTTGAATTTTTCATTTTTTTTATTTCAGTGTGAATTTGATCTAGTTCGGGATAATTTGGTATATTGATAAAGGGCTCTTGAGCCGAGATTACTATTCCTTCTGGTTTTAGAAACGAAATATAGCGTAAACTCTCAAGTGGTTCCATGCTGAGTACCATGTCCGCAGATCCTTCGGCGACAAGGTCGCTATGGATTTCAGTGTCCGATATGCGTAAGTGAGAAAGAACAGCTCCACCCCTTTGAGCCATACCATGAACTTCGGATTGCCGTACATTAAGGTTTTCGATTCCGGCGGCGGTAGCTATTGCTGCTGCTACAGATAAAACACCTTGACCGCCGACTCCGCAGAGTATAATATCATATTTCATTAGTTATCTCCTTTTTCGGCTTTTCTCTTTTTACGGAAATATTCGATACATTCACGAACCGGAATTATCAGCGAGACCCCGTTAAAATCTAGCTCTTTACGTAAAAGAGCCGCATTTGAGTCATGATCATTTTTATGGGCGTTTACAACATGAACGTGGTCGGGATGAACTCCAACACCTAACGCGATTTGCTTTATTCTTTCAGAAGGTAAAATTGTCTCTTGCCCTCCCGTCATACCCACTGTTGAATTGTCCAGAACGAGTATGGTAACCGGGGCGTTGTCAGCTACACAGTCTACTAGTCCAGTAAGCCCCGAGTGAAAAAAAGTGCTGTCACCAAGAACTGCCATAACGTTTTTCATTCCGGATTCGGCGGCTCCCTTGGCCATTGTTATTGACGCACCCATACAAACAATAGTCTCGGGAACTTGTAGTGGGGGTAGCGCTCCAAGGGCATAGCAGCCAATATCAGACATTACCGCACTCTCTTTAAGTTCTGATACGACCTCTTTGATAAAGGTATAGGTGTCATCATGAGGACATCCCTTGCAAAGTTGGGGAGGGCGTCCGGGAAGAGGCATGCTACTTGAAATTGCACTAGCTTTGGGTGAAAGACCAAGCACGGATCGTATTGTGTCGGGTGTAAGTTCCCCTTCTCGTGGAATCGCTCCAGAAAGTTTGCCCTTTACATCGATAGTTAAAGGCAGTATGCCCCTTAATTGTTTTTCGATCAAAGGCTCGCCTTCTTCGATTACAATCAGTGTTTCGCTCAAAGAAGCAATTTTATTGATTTTATCGTAAGGTAAAGGATAATAACCAATATGAAGATGGTTAAATTCTTGGGAACATTGATCAAGATTTTCTAAAAAATAATTTTTACCAAGACCTGATGTTATTACACCAATTTTGCTATTCTTGAGAACTAGTGGGTTCCAGTCAGTTGTTTCAGAAATGCTTTTCATCTCTTTCTCTTTTTCTAACAAAGAGTGCCATTGCTTTCGTGCAAGGGCAGGCAAAAGCATCCATTGCTTTACGTCGGGAGCCTTGACCCCAGTGTTCTCTTTTTTTCTTGAAGAAGTTTTTATTGCTGCGCGAGAATGAGAGAGGCGTGTTACAAGACGCACCATAACAGGAACATGAAGTTTTTCTGAAAGGTCAAAAGCTTCACTCATTACATCGTAGGCCTGCTGCTGATTTACCGGTTCAAAACAGGGAATATGCGCAAACTCGGCGTAATAGCGGCTGTCCTGTTCATTTTGGGAAGAGTGCATTCCAGGGTCATCGGCAATTGCTATAACCAGGCCACCCCGTATATCAAGAAGAGCCGAATTCATAAAGGCATCGGCTGCAACATTTAAGCCTACATGTTTCATTGTTACAAGAGTTCTTTTTCCGTAAAAAGATGCTCCAAGAGCCTCTTCGTATGCTGTTTTCTCGTTTGCGCTCCAACGGGCAAGTGGTTTTCCCTCTTTTTTCTCGATCTGTTGAAGGTATTCCATTATTTCGGTTGAAGGAGTACCGGGATAACCGTATGCCGCGGAGAGTCCCGCGTCTACAGCACCAAGGGCTATGGCTTCGTCGCCAAGAAGTGCGTAAGTTTCCATTAATATTTCTCCTGAATTATTCCTTTGAAGGCCTTTTCGACTGTGTTTTCGTTATGAACTTTGGTAAAAAGGCTTACAAAAAATGTTAGCAATACGGAAGCCGGCAGGGCGAATACAATGGGATCGACAACAGCCCACACGCCGGGCAGAAGGGTTTCTGATCCAGTTAGTGCTTTGCATAAACCAAAAACTCCGGCTTCTTTGCCATGCAAAAATAGAAAGCAGAATAGGGAAACAAAAAAACCGCCTAATATACCACTTATTGCTCCCTTTGCGGTAATTTTTTTCCAAAAGAGAAGTAGGGTGTAGGGAGCCAGAAAGCATGATGCCATTAATCCAAAGAAAATGGCTGTAGCACGGGCAATAATACCCCCTCCAAGTTCAAGAGAAAGAATAATGGTAACAATAAGTGATACAAGAATTCCACATCGCGTTAACAACACAATTGTGGTCTCTTTAATTTTCTTTTTTTTGAATATGCCGTATTCAATGATATCTCGGCTAATAGCTGTGCCGATTGCGTGATATTGCGAGCTTAAAGTCGACATAGCGGCTGAAAGAATTACCATCATAAAAAGGTAAACAAACCATATCGGCATGGTTTCTCCGATAAAAACAGGAATAACTCGGTCAAGGTTTTTACCAGCAGCTTCAAAGGCGATATGACCATATTTTTCGAAGAAAAACACATTCGATAGAGGACCAACAAGATAAGTTGTTCCGACGGTCGCAAAAATAAAGAGGGCTCCAATCGCTACGGCTCGATTAAGCTCTTTGTTAGATTTAACTGTCATAAACCTGACGGCAAGTTGTGGTTGTGAAAGTACTCCAAGACCGACTCCAAGAACTAGGGACGAATAGATAACCCACCATAGGGATGACCCGGTTTGAGGGCTTGATGTCCAGCTAAAAACTCCGGAGTTTTTGATGTTTTCAGGGATAGCATTTGCAAGTTGAGTCAGAGAGCTGTGTGCTTCGAAAACACCGCCCAGTTTTGTGTATGTATATATTAGCAGGGTAACCATTCCTATAAAAATCAAAGATCCCTGTATGGCGTCTGAGTACATTACACTTCTTAATCCACCCATAATAACATATCCACCCACAAGAACAGAAAAAACGAGAACCGACAGCTCATATGGAACACCAAGAAAGCTTTCAATGATTCGCGCAGCACCGATTAATACGGCCGCAGCATAAATTGGCATAAAAATAAAAATCATAAGACCAGCAAAAAGTTGTATAAATCGTGAATCAAAACGTCGACCCAAAAGTTCCGGAAAGGTGTGAGCATCAAGGTTAAGGCCCATAAGTCGGGTTCTTTTCCCATAAAATACGAATGCTATGAAAATTCCGACAAATATATTCGCGAAACAGAGCCACATAAGGCTCATTCCGTAAAGTGACGCGACTCCACCAAAACCGACAATGGCGGAAGTAGATATAAAAGTTGCACCGTAAGACATTGCCATAATAAAGGGGTGAGTATTGCGTCCGGCAAGCATATAATCGGAAGAGCTTTTGGAAGCAGTGTATCCTCGATATCCTAGATAAGCGATAACTGTTAGATATATTAGAATAATGATAATTAATACGGTATAGTTCATTTGTCGCATCCTCCTTGCCCAAGCTCGGCACTAATGTGAGCTTCTTCCTTGTCCCAAGATTGCTCTTTTTGAGCCTCTTCCGGGCTAATATTACCGCCCTTGTTCCAGTTAAGAGCACCGTAAACTATACATAAAACAAGAGAAATTAGTGAAAAGAGAATGGCCAATATTACGCTTAAATCTCCATATTTGGACATGACAGCCTCCAGGAATGATTTTTTACATTCTTAACTTATGCAATTTTTTCGTACAGAAAAAAACCAGACGGACGGTTTGAATTGGGGATTTTTTGGAGATGGTAAAAGTAAGTTTTAAATGGAAATAGGATAAGTAAGGCCGGGTGTTCCGGCCTTATAAATTAATAGCGAGCAGAACCGGTTAGGGATACTGAGTAGAGTGTCATTTGCATCTCTTGAACAGTTGTGCTACCAGCGTAAACCTGGGCTTCTCCTTCTCCTAAAGGTGAAATTCCGAAAAATTCAGAAGCCTGGTAAAAACCCGAAAGTGTTATCGATGAGTTACGAGTTTGCCAGCTTAAACTTGAAGATAGTCCTAATAGGTTGGTATGAGCTTCCTGGTTAGCTTTGCTCTTATCGATATTCGGGGTGTTAGCGAAATTGGTGAAAATTCCAAACCGAATTGGAAAAGATGCTGTTAGATAATACTCGGTTCCTAAAGCAATATTGAAAGTGTTTTCTACATCGTTTTGAAGATTTTGAGATCCAATATGAGCGATGATGTCGGTGGTAAAGATCAGTTTGTTTGATGGATAATAGGCGGCTCCTAACCTGACGAGTGTAGGAATCTTAGAGTCATCAATATCATTGTCTGCTGTTTTAAAAGTTATCAAAGGATCACCGTCGGGATTAGTCTGATTCATGTCATTGCCGCCCGCATAAGGTTTTCTGAAAAGCTGAGTATCTTTTGTATGCGATAGTACAAATCCCGGAGAAATACTAAGTCCCAATGCGATATACTTGTTTGGCATATACTGTGTGCCGAGTACCGGTTTTATCGCCCAGACATCTTCGGTAATATAGGTGCTATCTTGTGAGTATCTTTTAGCTCCATTATACTCGTAAGTTATCATTTGTAGGGCAATTTCCTGTTTTGCTTTTTTCATAATATACAGAGTCAATCCAAAGGAGAGGTTGTCCGTTGCAAATAATGCAACAGAAGGCCCGGCGAGTATGGTGTTTTCTGTAATATTGTAATTCATGTTGTATGTTGTTGGTGCATCGGTTCCGTCTATTGGCAGTGTCAGATCATCAAAATATGAATCCTGATCAAGAATTTCGTTGTTTAGTGTAGCAAAGGTGAAACCAATTTTGACTTGCCCAAAACTTTGAGTAACTCCGAAAAAACTGGGATAAAATGAAGAGACCTCCTGTTCATAATCATTACTGCCGATAACGCTTTTATATACAGACTTACGGTTTTTATAGCTGTTAACCGAAAGTGATATCTGATTGTCAATGGCGTAAACAAGACCGGCAGGATTATAAAAAGCTCCTGATGGATCATCCGATATTGCTGTGTAAGCTCCTCCCATTCCGGTAGCACGACCTCCAACCAAATCATTTATATAATTAAAATCACAAGTTGAAAGGCCACTGGCCAGAATATCCGTGGCTGCAAAGATAGATAAAAGTAAAAATGTGTATAGCTTTTTCATTTAATCCTCGTTAATGAATTGATGTTTTAAATTTTTGAAATCGCTCGGTGACAAGTTTTCCAGTTATGGAGGCACTGTTCTGTTCCTTGAGAAATGAGTTAATCATGTTTATCCTGTCAAGTGTTGGAGGATGTGTGTGATAGACTTGAAGCTTTGCGTCGGCTTTTTTTATAGATTCGATTCTGGACATGAATTGAATCAGCGCACGGTGATCATAACCGGTTTCAATCAGATAGCTTATTGCACTTTGGTCTGCTTCATATTCGTCTTGTATACGGTATCCATTTTCAAATAGAAGAGTTGATGCTTTTTTTACTGTTTCGTTCATTGCAGCAGAGACAACAGTTCCCTGAGCGACCAGAATGGAGGCGATTGTATCGGCGATATTGTTTCCTTTCGGGAGTGGGATTTGACGCATGATGTGACGGTTATTAACATGGCCGATCTCATGAGCAAGCACCGCAGCTAGTTCGGCTTCGTTTTCCATGGCCATTATTGAGCCCTTGGTAATAAAGATGTAGCCACCTGGAGCTGCGAACGCATTGATTGTTTCACTGTCAAGAATGGCAAAATAGTAGGTTAGTTCGCTGCGACCTGCGAAAAGAGCTACGCCTCGACCTACCTTGTTGATGTAAACTGATGCTTCAGGATTGTTGTAAACTTTGTATCGGGACAGTATCTCTTTTGAAAGCAGTCTGCCATAGAGAAGTTCCTGGGTTACCTGTTGATGCTGTTCGGTTTCACGTTTTCGTACATTGTCACCCACGGTACATGATAGAATGGCAAATGTTACAAAAAAAATCGAAGCCAAATATTTTTGTTTTGTTCTCATTTTAGAACCTTAATCTGGGATTTGCAAGATTTCATAAATCATTAATCCAGAAGACCGCCTTGCCGAAGAAAAGTAATTAACTCATCTTCACTTAAGGTGACACTTTCCATTTTATCAATATCTGCGGGATCAAATTTAAGCGCTTCCTGATTAGGACGACTGCGACCTTTGGAGTTTTCTGTTTGCATAAAACCCCTAGCGGATGCAGCTGTCACATCAGATGAGGCTCTTTCTCGTGCTTTCATTCGTGATGTGCGGTTGGCATTTCCTAAAATAGATACTTTTCCCTTTGGTTTAACAGTTGATGTAAAGGCTTTTTGAATCCAGCCGTTTTTTGAAGCTGAACTGATATAGACCCACTTGCCGTGAGTTTTGTTAATGGTAATGGCAGTTCCTTGTGTTAGTTGAGCAACTTTTTCGGATCCTAGCGACGGTTCGGAGTATATTACAGTCTTTAGAGAGGTGGTGTAGGCTGTCTGGGCAAACAACGGCATAACGCTAAAAAAAATTAAAAATGAAAGTAGTCGGATTTTCATGATAACGCCTCCTATTTATGTGTTCTTGTGAATGCGCCATCCCAAGTGGTTGGCGGTGTGCGTTTATGATAATATGAGCAGCGGGCTATTAAGAGTGAACAAGACTTGTCGCTGTTTTGAACAGTTTTGTTTGCTTTTGTAAAAGTTTTAGCGGCTTTAAGCCACTGACGGTTTTGATACAATTCAACACCCTGCTCATATAGTTCTATAAAATCCAGTATTTTTTGAGATATGCTTCCTTTTTCCCCAATTAATTCGTATATAGCTACCGGTTTCTCTTTCCCTTTGACACGAACCTTGTCAAGTAGCCGTGTGACCATTTCGTTTTTGACCTCTTTTTGTGTGTATTGACTGATAAGAGTGTGTACGCCGTAATCTTTTCCGGCGCTTTCAAGACGGGCAGCAAGATTAACTGTGTCGCCCATCATCGTGTAAGAAGCTAACTCTGAAGTTCCCATAAACCCTACTTTAGCGATTCCGGTATTAAGACCAATGCGAAACTGCATTTCTCGGGCTTCAGGGCAGTAGGCATGATCGGCTATCCATTTTTCACGAAGAATGGAAAGTTCTTGTTGCATTTTCAATGAAGCCTTACAGGCAAGAAGTGCGGTTTTAGAGTATCCAACTGGAGCACCGAATATTCCGACAATCGCGTCGCCGATATACTTGTCAAGAGTGCCTCTGTGTGTTTTAAGAATTTTGGTCATTGCAGATAGATATTCGTTAAGTAACGCTGCAAGTTCGGCACTGGTAAGTTTTTCACTGATTGTTGAAAATGATGCAACATCAGAAAAAAAAGCGGTAATTCTCTTTTCACCGCCCCTCTTGAGTGCATCAAGATCATTTAAGGCTTCTTTTACTATGATTGGATCTATCATGCTTCCAAGAATTTTGCTATATTTTCTTCTTTCGGCTCCCTCTGTTATGCTTAAAAACATATAAGAACCGGTGGTAGCAATTACACCAGTGGTTAAGCCAAAAATCGAATTAACGATATAATTGGTTTTATAAAAAATAAAGGCCGAAACTACGGCAAACACAGTATATATTATAACATTGGACAAAATTTTTACCAAGGGGTTGCCCTTGAAAACAACAATATAAACGGTGATAAACATCAGTAATATTGAAAGTAGAAAAGAGCTTGTTCCAGAACTGTTGATGATATGGTTGTTTTGAAGAATGTTTGATATCATGTTTGCTTGTATTTCGGGACCGGGGGTGGTTTTTGATATAGGCGTGTTTTTTAGATCCTGTCCGGCTGGTGCCGAAACGCCGATAATTACGATTTTATCCTTGAATGAACCCGGTGGTAATTTGATATCGGTATTATTATCGCTGTAATAGTCTATTGCCGAATCAAGAAGCCAGCTCATTGAATAGCTCTTTATTCTGTTTTTGGTGTGATAGTTTATAAGATAATTCCCGTTTGTATCCAGAGGTATGGTGTAGTTACCGGCAACTATATTGTTGTTTTGCCAGGTTACTTTGTTTGATAATCCCTGATATGCTAGAATGGCGGAAAGTGCCATGGAGGGATAAAAGTGGTTGCCGTATTTTGCTACGGGTTTTGATTTTCGGTATATACCGTCATCATCAGGAAATACTGTTGTTACTACAGATACACCCATTGCTGTGGGGCGTTTGTCATGAACATCTGTTTGTTTTGTATCGCAACTTACTTCGGCTCTAAGGCATGGAAGTGGAAGTTCTACCTCGTTGTAGTTATCATTGTCAAAAAAATCTGATGGAGCATTATCTATCACGATGGAGTGGTTCTGTGTTACATCGTCAGGCATCTTCATGCCGGTTGTTAACTCATTGTTTGTACTGAAAAAAACATTATGAAAAACATTATTGTTTAGTGCGATAGTTTCGGCAAGCAGAATGTCGTTGGTGTCGTTTGAGCGATCTCGAGCCGATAACATTATATCAAAAAATATCGCTTTGGGAGGATCTTTCTCGTTGATATAAGTTATGATGTCACTGTAAATATTCCTTGGCCATGGCCATCTGCCAAGCTGAAGTTCTTCGCCCCATATCATGGATGTCTGATCAATAAGGATCAGGACAATATCTTCGTGGGGCTCGTCTATGCTCGAACCAATATTTTTAACCATAAGGTCGTAACTTTTGTTGTAAAAGTAGGAGGAGAAACCTATATGAAGAAAGGCAAAGAGAATGGTCATTACCAAAGCTATGACAAAAAATGCCTTGTATTTAGCTTTTCTTTTTTTATTGAATCTGGTAATTATTTTAATAAAATTCATATGAATCCTTGATTCAAAACAGATTTTACCTAAAAGATAGTCATATAAAATGATTTGTAAATAACTTTTTATGAATTTTTATAGACTAACCAAATAAATCCACTTCGCTTTTTGGAAAAAAACATTTGATTATTCTACTATGTGAACATAATTTTTGTGGTTCTATTGAATATTGCTTTCCGGATAAAAGCTATTAATTAAAGCAGCAATCAAGTTAAAGCTTGACTTATAATGGAGTGGTTAAAACGATATATAGAGATTTAAAGTTGAAAAAACCCGGCTGTACGGTTTA